>NZ_JBMDJS010000003.1:0-459628 GCF_057809315.1 Herbaspirillum sp. FG34
TTACTTTTCTTGGCGAGACAAGAAAAGTGAGCGGCTGCCGGGCCGCCCCCGGCGCGTTCTCCCGACCGGAGAAAGATAAGTATTAAGCTAGAGCGCAGAACAGCAATCCGTGCAGACTACCCAAAAACAAAAAACCAACAACCAAGCCCGCCAAGCCAAACCAGACCCCAAACATCACTTAACGGGAGCACCATTTTCAAACCACTTCCCGATGATGGCGCGTTCATCATCGGTGATATGGGTCATGTTCCCGAGAGGCATGGCCTTCTGCACGACGGCCTGTTGATAAATCTGTTGTGCATGCTGGGAGATATGTTCAGGAGAGTCCAGCAAGATGCCTTTGCCGGGAACGGGCATGAGGGTAGGTTGAGCGGCATGGCACTGAATGCAGCGTGCCTGGATGACTTGTTGAACCTGAGCGAACGATCCGACGGGTTCATTGCTGGCTGCGGCGGTCGCCGATGTATTGTCGGCTGAAGGAGCTGCGGCGGCCGCTGGCTTAGCCTGCATGGCCGGACTCATCCACAGGATCACGGCCAGCAGCAAGCCCACGGCGATTCCCGGGTACCACCAGTTGTAGACGCCCTTGTGCCGCAACACGAAGAACTGCCGGATCAAGGCACCGGCGGCCATGATGCACAACAAGACCACCCAGTTATGCGGCGCGCTGTAGGTCATGCTGTAGTGATTGGACAGCATGGCAAACAGCACTGGCAAAGTGAAGTAGGTATTGTGGACGCTGCGCTGCTTGCCCCGCTTGCCGTGAATTGGATCAGGCGCCTGCCCGGCTCGCATGGAAGCCACCATCTTGCGCTGCCCCGGAATGATCCAGACCAGCACGTTCGCGCTCATGATGGTCGCCAGCGAAGCCCCGCTGATGAGGAAGGCAGCGCGCCCCGAGAACAGATGACAAGCCGCCCACACCGACACGATCACCTGCAAGCCCACCAACAGATTGACCAGACGATCCGCCCCCGGCCGATCCCCGATGGTGCTACAGATCGCGTCATAGATCAGCCAGTTGAAGACCAGGAAGGCAATCGCCGTTCCGCCCGCCATCGACGCCGACATGTCGAACACATTGCGATCCACCAGGAACACGTTCGCATTGAAGAGATACAGCAGCGAGAACAAGGCAAAGCCTGACAGCCACGTACTGTAGGACTCCCAATAGAACCAGTGCAGATGCTCCGGCAATACCTTGGGTGCAAGAAGATACTTCTGCGGATTGTAGAAACCGCCCCCATGCACCGCCCACAACTCGCCCCCCACCCCCTTCTCCTTCAACTCCGGATCGGTCGGAGCCACCAGACTGTTGTCCAGCCAGACGAAGTAGAACGAAGACCCGATCCAGGCAATCGCCGTGATCACATGCAGCCAGCGCAGCAGCAGATTGAGCCAGTCAAGTAAGTATGCTTCCATGATGCTCCGCTCTCAAATCCCTATCGATGACGAAGGCCGCAACACGCGCACCTCCACCCTGTTCAAAACCCAGCAATTAGATATCAGCCCGACCGATACCATATGCCTGCAAACATATAGACAGCATATGTCTGCACCCATATCAACATGAGCACGCCCGGCCCCACCTGCTGCAATACAGTGTAGCCAATCGCCACCCGACTCACATGTCACTGCTTGCACTGCACCGGACGCCCAACAAAAATGCCGGATCCGAAGACCCGGCATCGCCATGATGCTGCAAGCAGCCGGATCGACCGGACGCTTAGAAGTGGTACTCGGCGCGCACCATCGGGGTCTTGGCCAGCGAACCGGCGACAGTGTTCGGATTGCCGAACTTGTTGCGCCAGTACTGGTACTCCAGACCCACGCGCAGCTTGTTCTTGCCCAAGCCCATGGAGGTACCCAGGTCATACATGACCTGACCATCGAAGTTCACTTCGGGCGAGGTCGGACCACCGAACTCGTTCTTGCCCTTGGCCGCAATATAGTTCATGTAGCCTTCGAAGGCCCAGCCCGAACCACCCAGCGGGATACCCCAGGCCAGGTTCAGCATCGGGTGAGTAGCGTACTCGTAGCGACTCGTCACACCGATGGGCTTGTTGCTCTCGAACAGCGCCAGCACGCTCACGTTCAGGAAACCAGGCACATCCATCATCAGGGTCGGACCGACCACCCACATGCGCTTCTTGGAGGCGTAGCTGTTGTCGTTCTTGGTGTTCCAGTCAAAGCCCAGGGTCAGACCGACACCACGTGCCGGGCCGAAGGAAAGGTCCTTGCCGCTGATCTTGCCGATATCCAGGGTATTGCGATAGACGACGTAGAATTCCGTGGCATTGTCATTCTTGTTGTCCGACAGCAGCATGTCGATGTTGAGGAAATTGGTACCGTACTTGTAACCATCGGAGTGCTGGAGGTTGACGATGTTCTTGCTGATGTCCTTCGAATTGAAGGGCTCGGCAAACTTCGTGCCGTAACGGTAGCCGATCGAGGTGTCCGACCAGTCCAAGGCATGAGCCGACATGCTGATTGCGGACGAAGCAACCACCGCCGCCATCATCCAGTACTTCCCCTTGATACCCTTCTTCATAAGTTTCTCCCTGTATTGCTTGTCTAAAAAAAATGGCTGTTGATCCGGTGCCCGGTTCGCATCCTGCGGCGCACTGCGCTCTCCCCGCCACAGCATCGAGATCCGGACACCTCGTGTGCTTGCCTTCGTCAAATCAGGTCTGGCCCATTGCTGACAGCGCTGCCGACACCCGCACCGACGGCAGCGTTTACGCAAAGCCCGTGCCAGCCCCCAGACCGGCCCCTCCGGCCGGCACGCGGCCATGCCCAACGCGAGTGAACTGCCGCCCCGATGGTCAAGGTCGCGCGCGCGCCGGGGCGCAATCCTAGCCGAGTCCGGCCACTTTCCCAAGCCCTCTCACCACTTTCCCCAGCTTGGCTACTCGCATTGTCGACAATCACAACAAGCCGATGCGATACGACAAAAGCCCCCAGGAGGCGCACACCATCGGCCTTCCAGCCCTGCAAGTCCATTTTTTTTAGTGCATCTTTTTCTACTTAGGTGCAGACAAGCACCAAATTGTTGCAAATGAATTTTTTGATTGTCGACAAAAATAACGGGCGCTGTCGATCATCCGGCCCGGCTCTTGCCGACGTCCTTGCGCCTGCAACGGCAGGGCAAGGAGCGCGGACGCGAACTGTCCCAGGCTTGGCACATTAAATGCTATTGAAGCTGCGGGATCCGACATTCAAACGACCAGGGAAGGAAGTCCACCGTGCAATCCAGCAAGCTCTTCAAACTCGGCATCAGCCTCTTCAGCCTCATGCTGGCCGCCAGCTCCTCGCTGGCCCAGGCGCAGGACACCAAGATCAAGTTCCAGCTGGACTGGCGCTTCGAAGGGCCGGCCGCCCTGTTCCTGGTGGCCAAGTCCAAGGGTTACTTCGCGCAGGAAAAACTGGATGTCACCATCGACGCCGGCAACGGTTCGGGCAACGCCGTCAATCGCGTGGCCTCCGGCACCTATGACATGGGCTTTGCCGACATGGCCGCCCTGATGGAATTCACGGCCAACAACCCCGATGCCCCTGGCAAGCCGGTGGCGGTCATGATGGTCTACAACGACACGCCGGCGGCCGTGTTCTCGCTCAAGAAATCCGGCATCAAGAAACCGGCCGATCTGGCCGGCAAGAAACTGGGCGCACCGGTGTTCGATGCCGGTCGCCGTGCCTATCCCATCTTTGCCAAGGCCAATGGCCTGGACGCCGCCAAGGCACAGTGGACCAGCATGGACCCGCCGCTGCGCGAGACCATGCTGGCGCGCGGCGACGTGGATGCCATCACCGGCTTCTACTTCACCTCGCTGCTGAACCTCAATGCGCGCGGCATCAAGGATGAAGACATCAACGTGATGATGTATCCGGACTACGGCGTGCGCCTGTATGGCAATGCCATCATCGCCTCCGACACCATGATCAGGAACAAGCCGGAAGCCATCAAGGGCTTCCTGCGCGCCTTCGCCAAGGCCAGCCGCGACGTGATGGCCAACCCGGAAGCGGCCATCAAGGTCTTGAAGGAACGTGACGGCCTGATTGACGAGAAACTGGAACTGCGCCGCCTGAAGCTGGCCATCGCCAGCGCCATCGCCACGCCGCACGCAAAATCGGAAGGCTATGGCCAGGTCTACGGCCCGCGCCTGACCCTCATGGCCTCCCAGGTTTCGGACGCCTATGGCACCAAGACCCGCGTCAACGCCGACAAGATCTGGAATGGCAGTTTCCTGCCGTCCAGGACCGAGCTGGACGTGTTCCCCAAGTAAATCATTTATATCGTTTACTCAACCCATCTTCACCCGACTGCATTCATGAGCGAACCCTTCGTCGATTTCCGCCACGTCTACCTGGCCTATGATGGCGCCGCCGACTTTGCGGTGGAAGACATCGACCTGCAGACCCGCGCCGGTGAATTCATCGCCATCGTCGGGCCCTCCGGCTGCGGCAAGTCGACCTTCATGAAACTGGCCACGGGCTTGAAACAACCCAATCGCGGCAGCGTGGTGATCAATGGCCAGACGGTCAGCGGGCCGCTCAAGTTCGTCGGCATGGCCTTTCAGGCGCCCACCCTGTTGCCGTGGCGCACGACACTGGAGAACGTGCTGCTGCCGTTGGAAATCGTCGAGCCCTACCGGCACGACTTCAAGCAGAAGAAGGCCGAATACATCGAGCGTGCAAAGAAGTTGCTCAAGACCGTGGGGCTGGACGGTTATGCCGACAAGTTTCCGTGGCAACTCTCGGGTGGCATGCAGCAGCGTGCCTCGATCTGCCGCGCGCTGATCCATGAACCCAAGATGCTGTTGCTGGACGAGCCCTTCGGCGCGCTCGATGCCTTCACCCGCGAAGAACTGTGGTGCGTGCTGCGCGACCTGTGGGCCGAGCGCCGCTTCAACGTCATCCTGGTCACGCACGACCTGCGCGAGGCGGCCTTCCTGGCCGACACCATCTACGTGATGAGCAAGCGGCCAGGCCGTATCGTGGTTCGACGCGACAATCCGCTGCCGCGCCCCTGCCCGCTGGAAACCACCTATACCGACGGCTTCAACGCGCTGGTACATGAGCTGCGCGAGCACATCGGCCACGTGCGCAATACCTGACCACCCACGGCCCGGCCAAGGAAACTCATGAAAACTCCGTTCAACGGCAAACTCAATCGCGCCGCCACCACGCTGGCGCCCTGGTTCCTGCTCGTCGCCATCCTGGGCGTGTGGCAGTTCATCTGCAGCGTGTGGCAGGTCTCCGACTTCATCTTCCCCAGTCCGGCCTCCATCCTGCAGGCCATGGTGGATTACGCCGGCCCGATTACCGAGCACGCGCTTTCTACCTTTTGGGTCACCATGGTGGGCTTCGCCATCGCCGTGGTGGTCGGTGTGACGCTGGGCCTGGTGATCGGATCTTCACCTATGCTGTATGCCGCCGCCTATCCGCTCATGACGGCCTTCAATGCCTTGCCCAAGGCGGCTTTCGTGCCGGTGCTGGTGGTCTGGTTCGGCATCGGTGCGGGACCGGCGATCCTGACAGCCTTCCTGATTTCCTTCTTCCCGATCATGGTCAACATCGCCACCGGCCTGGCCACACTGGAACCGGAGCTGGAAGACGTGTTGCGGGTACTGGGTGCGCGTCGCATGGACATCCTGCTCAAGGTCGGCCTGCCGCGCTCCATGCCCTACTTCTTTGCCTCGCTGAAGGTGGCCATCACGCTGGCCTTCGTGGGCTCGACCGTCTCTGAAATGAATGCCTCCAACCAGGGCATCGGCTACCTGCTGGTCTCGGCCGGCTCCTCGATGAAGATGCCGCTGGCCTTTGCCGGGCTGGTGGTGATCGGTGCCATGGCCATGGCCATGTACGAGCTCTTTGCCATCATCGAGAAACGCACCACCGGTTGGGCGCATCGCGGAAAATGAGGTAAATCCGGCTTTGCGCTGCCGTCGCGGCGGAAATCCCGGCAAAAGCGGTATGCGGCGCAGCGCAATTTGTCTATGATGTCGCGCGTGCGAGCCGCCGGGGGCGCTCGCGGTGGCCGCAGGCACGCGGACCGCTGCAGTACGACATGACGACAACCATCACCACAGGGAAATCACGTGAGCGCAGTTCCACTCCGTCTTGAAATCAACCAGGTACGCAAGGCCTATCCGGGCGTGCTGGCCAATGACGATGTCAGCCTGGCGGTGGCGCCCGGCGAGATCCACGCCGTGCTGGGGGAGAACGGTGCGGGCAAGTCCACCCTGATGAAGATCATCTTCGGCGCGGTCAAGCCCGATGCCGGCGAAATCCGCTGGAACGGCGAGGCGGTACAGATCGCCAATCCGCAGGTGGCGCGCAAGCTGGGCATTGCCATGGTGTTCCAGCATTTCTCGCTGTTCGACACCCTCACCGTGACCGAGAACATCGCCCTCGGTCTGGACGCCAGGACCGATCTGAAGGAACTGGCCGAACGCATCACCCGCACCGGCGAAAAATACGGCCTGGAGCTGGAACCGCAGCGCCACGTCCATACCTTGTCGGTCGGCGAGCGCCAGCGCGTGGAGATCGTGCGCGCCCTGCTGACCGAACCGCAACTGCTGATCCTGGATGAGCCGACCTCGGTGTTGACGCCGCAGGCGGTGGAGAAACTCTTCGTGACCCTGCGTCGCCTGGCCGATGAGGGTTGCAGCATTCTCTACATCAGCCACAAGCTCGACGAGATCCGCGCACTGTGTCACAGCGCCACCGTCATGCGCGGTGGCCGCGTGACCGGCAACTGTGATCCGCGCAATGAAAGCAGCGCCAGCCTCTCGCGCATGATGATCGGTGACGAACTGGTGCGCCTGCAGCGCGAGCGCAATCCGGATTCGCTGCGCAACGAGCGCAAGCTGCACGTGAACCGTCTCTCGCTGCCCAAGGCGCATCTGTTTGCCACCGAACTCAAGGACATCGAATGCGAAGTGCGCGCCGGTGAGATCGTCGGCATCGCCGGGGTCTCGGGCAACGGCCAGCAGGAACTGCTGGCGGCGCTGTCCGGGGAAGACCAGCGCGCCGCCCCCGACATGATCCTGCTGGCCGGCAAGGCAGTGGGCAATCTCTCGCCCAATCCGCGCCGCGCGGCGGGTCTGGGCCTGGTGCCGGAAGAACGCCTGGGACGCGGCGCCGTGCCGACTCTGTCGCTGACGGCCAACATGCTGCTGTCGCATCAGAAGGCCCCTTACGTGAAGCGCGGCATGATCGATTTCGGCTTCACCCGCCGTGCGGCGGCATCCATCATCGAGCGTTTCAAGGTCAAGGCGGCAGGACCGGATGCGCCGGCCAAGAGCCTCTCGGGCGGCAATCTGCAGAAATTCATCGTCGGCCGCGAAATGGAGCGCAAGCCTGCGGTCTTCGTGGTTGCCCAGCCGACCTGGGGTGTGGATGTGGGCGCGGCGGCCCAGATCCATGGCGAAATCTTGAAACTGAAACAGGAAGGTTGTGCCGTGCTGGTGATCTCGGAAGAACTGGATGAATTGTTCGCCTTGTGCGATCGCCTGCACGTCATCGCCAAGGGGCGCCTGTCGCCCTCCATTCCGATTGAACAGGCCACGCGCGAGCAGGTCGGCGTGTGGATGAGCGGCTTGTGGGATGAACCGGCGGCAGCCGCTACGGAGGTGCGTCATGGCTGAACGCTTGAGCTTCCCCCTGCGACTGGAACTGCGCGGTGCGCCGTCCAGGACCATGACCTATCTCTCGCCGGTGATCGCCATCATCGCCACGCTGTTGCTCGGTGCGCTGCTGTTCCTGGCGCTGGGCAAAGATCCGCTGGCCGGGCTGAAGGTGTTCCTGGTCGATCCCTTCAATGGCAAGCGCGCCATCAGCGAACTGCTGTTGAAATCGGTGCCGCTGATCCTGTGCGCACTGGGGCTGGCAGTGTGCTTCCGCGCCAGCATCTGGAATATCGGTGCCGAAGGCCAGTTCACGGTCGGTGCGCTCTGTTCGGGTGCCATGCTGGTGTGGCTGGATGTGCCGGGGCATGGCATCTCCGGCGGCATGGGGCTGGTGCTCATGATCGTGGCCGGTATCATCGGCGGGGCCTTGTGGGCAGCCATCACGGCCTTCCTGCGCGACCAGTTCAATGCCAATGAGATCCTGGTGTCGCTGATGCTGACCTATGTGGCGCAATTGCTGTTGATGTGGGCCGTGAACGGTCCGCTGAAGGATCCCAATGGCATGAACTTCCCGCAGTCCAAGGTGTTCTCCAGCGAATTCATGTTGCCCATGCTGATATCCGGCACGCGCCTGCACATCGGCTTTGCGGTGACCATCGTGGCGGCCGTGTTGATGGCGATCTTCATGATGCGCAGCCTGCGCGGCTTCTCGCTCATGGTCGGTGGCGTGGCCCCGCATGCGGCGCGCTATGCGGGCTTCTCGGCGCGCTCGGCCTTGTGGGTGTCGCTGCTGATTTCGGGTGCCTTTGCCGGGCTGGCCGGAGCCTTCGAGATCGCCGGTCCGATCGGCCAGTTGTTACCCTCGGTGTCGCCGGGCTATGGCTTTGCGGCCATCATCGTGGCCTTCATCGGACGCCTGCATCCCATCGGGGCAATCCTCGGCGGGCTGATCATGTCGCTGCTGTATCTGGGCGGCGAGCTGGCGCAATCGCGTCTGGGGCTGCCCTCGGCCATCACCGGGGTGTTCCAGGGCATGCTGCTGTTCCTGCTGCTGGCCTGCGATACGCTCATCGATTACCGCCTGGCGTGGAAAAAGAAAGTCTAAGGAATCAGGACAGGACATGGAACAACTCGCTCCTCTCATCGCAGCCTCCATCAATGCCGGCACCCCCCTGCTGCTGGCGGCCATCGGGCTGTTGATCAATGAACGCTCCGGCGTGCTCAACCTGGGCGCCGAGGGCATGATGCTGGTGTCGGCCATCGCCGGCTTTGCGGTCGGCTATGCCACCAAGAGCCCGCTGCTGGGATTTGCTGCCGGGGCGGTGTGCGGCATGCTCATGGCCACGCTCTTTGCCTGGCTGGCGCTGCGCCTGGCCACCAACCAGGTGGCCACCGGCCTGGCGCTGTCGATCTTCGGGGCTGGCCTGTCGGCGTTCGTGGGCCAGCGCTTCGTTGGCCTGGCACTGCCGGCGCAACCGAATTCGATTCCGCTGCTGGGCGATATTCCCTTCCTGGGACAGGCGCTGTTCCATCAGCACTGGATGAGCTATGTCGCCTTCGCACTGTGCCTGGCCAGCATCTGGTTCCTTTATCGCACGCGCGCCGGGCTGGTCTTGCGCGCGGTGGGCGAGTCGCCTGAATCGGCGCACGCACTGGGTTATTCGGTGCGCGGCATCCGCTATCTGGCGCTGCTGTTCGGCGGCGCCTGCTGCGGCCTGGCCGGCGCCTACATGTCGCTGGTCTATACCCCGATGTGGGTCGAGGGCCTGGTGGCCGGCCGCGGCTGGATCGCGCTGGCCCTGACCGCCTTCGCCACCTGGCGTCCGGCACGGGTCTTGCTGGGGTCGCTGCTGTTCGGTGGCGTCACCATCGCCCAGTTCTACCTGCAGGGCATGGGGGTGACGGTGCCCTCGCAGATCCTGTCGATGGCACCTTACCTGGCCACCATCGTGGTGCTGGCGCTGATCTCGCGCAACCCTGACTGGATCCGCCTGAACATGCCGGCCTCGCTGGGCAAACCGTTCCGCCCGGGGGCTTCCTAAATTTTTTATATCATTTATATCGTTTATTTCGTTTAGTCGTTTTTGTAGCAGCACCTGCATTTATCCACTGACCTTGAGGGAGAACACAATGAAGATTTCGCGCAGGGCATCCTTGACGATGCTCGCCACCCTGGCGGCGGCAACCCTGATCGGTTGCGGCAAGAAGGAAGAACCTGCTGCCGCCGCGCCCGCTGCTGCGCCGGCTGCAGCTGCTCCGGCGGCTGATCCGCTGAAGGTCGCCTTCGTCTACATCGGCCCGGTGGGTGACGCCGGCTGGACCTTCGCGCATGACAAGGGTCGCAAGGCGGTCGAAGAGAAGTTCGGCGACAAGGTCAAGACCACCTTCGTGGAAAACATTCCTGAATCCGCCGCCGACGCCGAGCGCGTCTTCCGCCAACTGGCCACCGATGGCAACAAGCTGATCTTCGGCACCACCTTCGGCTACATGGAAGCCATGCTCAAGGTCGCCAAGGAATTCCCGGACGTGAAGTTCGAACACGCCACCGGCTTCAAGACCGCCGACAACTTGGCGCAATACGACGTGCGCACCTATGAAGGCGCGTACCTGGCCGGCGTGGTCGCGGGCAAGATGAGCAAGTCCGGCAAGCTGGGCGTGGTGGCCTCGGTGCCGATTCCGGAAGTGATCCGCAACATCGACTCCTTCACCCTGGGCGCACGTTCGGTCAATCCGAAGGCGACCACTGCCGTGGTGTGGGTCAACAAGTGGTTCGACCCGGGCAAGGAACGTGAAGCGGCCACCACCCTGATCGGTCAGGGCGTGGACGTGCTCATGCAGAACACCGACTCGGCCGCCGTGGTGCAGACCGCGCAGGAAAAGGGTGTGTATGCCTTCGGCTGGGACAGCGACATGACCAGCTTCGGCCCCAAGGCCCACCTGGCCGCCTCGATGATCAACTGGGGCGTTTACTACACCGCCCGCGTGCAGGCCGTGCTGGATGGCACCTGGAAGAGCAGCACCAGCTGGATCGGCCTGAAGGACAACGGCATCGACCTGGCTGCCTTCAATCCTGACCTGCCGGCCGACGTGAAGACGCTGGTCGAAGAGCGCAAGAAGGCCATCATCGACGGCAGCGCGCCGATCTGGAAGGGTCCGATCAAGGACAATACCGGCAAGGAAGTGCTGGGCAAGGATGCCGTGGCGGATGACGGCTTCCTGCATGGCATCAAGTTCTACGTCGAAGGCGTGGACGGCAAGGTACCGGGCTGATCGATGGCCCATGCCGGGCGCTGCCGTCCGGCGCCCGGACCGCGTTTGGTGAAGACCGCTGGCATCGCGAGGTGCCGGCGGTTTTGCATTGTCATGCCGTAATGCGTTCGATCACGGGACGCGCCAGCTTGCCGGCTTCATGCAGCTCATACTGCAATTGCATGCCGGCCCAGAGCTCGGGACTGGTGCCGAAGGCTGCCGCCAGTCGATAGGCCATGTCCGGCGAGATGCCGGCAGCGCCATTGACGATCCGCTGCAGCGTGACACGGGCGACGCCCAGGCACATGGCCGCTTCCGTCACGGTCATCTCACCCAGATATTCCCTCAGGACCTCGCCCGGGTGCGGCGGGTTGAACATGCGCGTCATGACTGACCTCCGTTGATTTGCATTAGGGCCTGTTCACATTCAATCTGTGAGTGCGAGAGGTCGCCAAGCGTTGTCTGCCTAGGCGCAGCGACGCGCCGTGGTGGTGCCACGGCAAGGAGCTGCAACAACGGCAGGCGACGCTTGGCGGCCTCTCCCGGAGGGTTGCCCCCAGAAGGCGCGCTGGCCGCGTTGCACGTCAGGGCTGGTGGCACCACCACCAGCCCTGACGCGCGCCTTGCCACCACGCCTTCTGGGGGCAACGCATCTCACAGATTGAATGTGAACAGGCCCTAGTGATAGTCGCAGTAATCCACCAGCACCGCGTCCTTCCCCTCGAAAGCGAAAATCAACCGCCAATTGCCATTGACGGTGATCGCCCATTGCCCCTTCAGAGCCCCTTTGAGTGGATGCAGCGCCCATGCAGGCGCTGAGAGATCTTCCGGCCGGATGGCCTGTTCCAGCGCTGCCAGCTGCAACCGCAGCCTGCCCGCATGGGCGGCCTGAATGCCTGCCTTGCTGCCCGTCTCAAAGAAACGTTGCAGCCCTTTGTGTCGGGAACTCTTGATCATGGCGATCGATGTATCTTGTAGCGATACAACTTACAAGACTGGCGTTGCGTGTTCCGGGGCACTGGCTTTTTGCCACAAATATTTGGCAAATCGTCGACACCCACTGCGCCCCATCCTTGCCTGCCGAAAAGCCCCGCTCCACCGCTATCGCAGCCGCATCCAGCCTGTATAATGCACAGCCATCCCGGCTGGGAGGTCTGTATTTTTCTTCACTTTCCGCTGCATTGAACTACTGGATTTATGCAAAAAGCGCGCAAACCGATCGAAATCAAAATTTCCACTGTAGTTGCTATTTCAGCAATCCTGCATGAAACCGATCCGACTTCGCTGGAAAAAGCCCTGAAGGAGATGACTGGCGGCGTCGCCGATTTCTTCGAAGACGAATTCGCGGTGCTCGATATCGGCACCCTGGAGGCGACCGCCGCGGCGGCCATTGACTGGACTGCCGTGGTGGCGCTGTTCAAGCGCTTCCGCTTGAATACGGTGGCCGTGCGCAACGCGCCGGAAGAGTTGCACGGCGGCATCGTTGCCCATGGCCTGGCCATCGACAACTCAGCCGTGGCCGGTGCCGGTGCAGCCAACGCCCGTGCCCATGAAGCGGCCGCGCAGGAAGCCGCGCCGCCGCCCGCACCGGTGACCGCTGCCGCGCCGGCTGCGCCCGCTCAGCCCGCTGCGGTGGCCAACACCATCGTCATCGATACCCCGGTACGCGCCGGCCAGCGCATCTACGCGCGCGGAGCCGACCTGGTGGTGCTGGCCGTGGTCAACAATGGCGCCGAGCTCATCGCCGATGGCTGCATCCACGTCTACGCGCCGCTGCGCGGGCGGGCGCTGGCCGGTGCGTCGGGCAATACGGCTGCGCGCATCTTCGCCGCTTCACTGGAAGCGGAACTGGTTTCCATTGCGGGGGTCTATCGAACCTTCGAGAACGGTCATGCACCGGAGCTGGCCGGCAAGCAGGTGCAGGTGCGCCTGCAGGGCGAACGGATCGACGTGCTGCCGATGTCGGCCGCGTAAGGCGACGGTGTAAATCATATAAACGAATCCAGCCGGAACCGCCGGCGTACTGTTCTTCTTAAGGAGTTTTTCGTGGCAAAAATCATCGTTGTGACTTCGGGTAAGGGCGGCGTCGGCAAAACGACGTCCAGCGCCAGTTTCGCATCGGGCCTGGCCATGCGCGGCCACAAGACGGCCGTGATCGACTTCGACGTCGGTCTGCGCAACCTGGACCTGATCATGGGCTGCGAGCGCCGGGTGGTCTACGACCTGATCAACGTGATCAACAAGGAAGCCACGCTGAACCAGGCCCTGATCAAGGACAAGCACTGCGACAACCTGTTCATCCTGCCGGCCTCGCAGACCCGCGACAAGGACGCCCTGACCGAAGAAGGCGTGGAGCGCGTGCTGACCGACCTGGCCAAGATGGACTTCGACTACATCATCTGCGACTCCCCCGCCGGGATCGAGCACGGTGCGGTGATGGCGCTGACCTTCGCCGACGAAGCCATCGTGGTCTCCAACCCGGAAGTGTCCTCGGTGCGCGACTCGGACCGCATCCTCGGCATCATCCAGGCCAAGTCGCGCCGCGCCTCCTCGGGCGGCGAGCCGGTCAAGGAGCACCTGCTCATCACCCGCTACGCGCCCAAGCGCGTGGAAGACGGCGAGATGCTGTCCTATACCGACGTGCAGGAAATCCTGCGCATCCCCTTGATCGGTATCATCCCCGAATCGGAAACCGTGCTGCAGGCTTCCAACCAGGGCTCCCCGGCCATCCACATGAAGGATAGCGACGTAGCCCAGGCCTATCAGGACGTGGTGTCGCGCTTCCTCGGCGAGACCGTCGAGCTGCGTTTCACCAACTATGAAAAGCCGGGCCTCCTGCAGCGCATCTTCGGAGGTAAGTGACATGTCCCTGCTTTCTTTCCTGTTCCCCAGCAAGCCCAAAAGTGCGGTGGCGGCGAAGGAGCGGCTGCAGATCATCATCGCCCGCGAACGTTCCAACGGTCGCCAGGGTCCGGACTTCCTGCCGGCGCTGCACAAGGAACTCATCGAGGTGATTTCCAAGTACACCAAGGTCGACGCCGACGACATCAAGATCTCGCTGGACCGCCAGGGCAACCTGGAAGTGCTGGACGTGAACGTGGTGCTGCCCGACAGCGACGTACCGGCTGCCTGAGCAGGCAGGTGCGCCATCCATGCTGAAAAAGGGCAGCCGCGGCTGCCCTTTTTGCCAATGCGGTCCACCCATCCGGGGCGCTGCGCGTTGACTGCCTTTGACTGCTGCCCCGAACTGATGCGATGAAAATCGGAATTCTTTCCAGAGACGCCGATACCGTGACCCTGGTCACGCAACTGGCCGATCGCCATGACTGCCAGGTCTACAGCGGCGTGGAGGGCTTCGCAGCCGCCTGTGCCGAGCGCGCCAATCTGGTCGTGCTGGACCTGGACGACCTGCAGCGCCATCAACATGCGGTGACCATGCTGGTCCAGCAGCACCGCCCTCCGGCGGCGTCCAAGGCGCGGCCGGTGGTGTTGCTGCTGTGTACGCCGGCCCACCAGCACTGGCTGCGCAATCTGCGCATGGCCGGAGCCGACGACTTCCTGGTCAAGCCGGTGGAGCGCCAGGAACTGGCCCTGCGGCTGGATCTGCTGTTGCTGGCTGCGCAACCCTATGAAGCCCCGCCCAGCGTGGTCGAAGCCGGTGGCTTCATGGTCGACCTGGCGCGCCTGCGCATCACCCATCCCGAGCGCCCCGGCCTGGACGCCACGCTCACCCGCAAGGAAGTCGAACTGGCACTGCTGTTCATGCAGCACCTGGGCCGCCCGCTGTCGCGCGCCTTCCTGCGCGAACGCATCTGGGGCGCCGAGCCGGATACGCCGACCCGCACCATCGATACCCACGTCTCGCGCATCCGCACCAAACTCAAGCTGCATCCCGGCAACGGCTACCAGCTGGCTACCGTCTATGGCTACGGCTACCAGCTGGAACGCCTGGAAGGGATGGAAGAACCGCACCCGTCGGCATAGGCCCCGGCAGGAAAAGCTCGGCCCAAGCTGTTGCCGCCGTGCACAGCCATCTGTGCCAAGCCTGATCCATGTCAGGGACATATACCGATTATCAGGACACGCCCCAACCCCTCAATGGGCAAAGAGTATAATTATTCCCAAAACCGGGGCCGAATCTGTCTGATTGTGTACGAATTGCATGACATCCTACGTTTTTCATTCAGTTTCGCAGCCATAGAAGTGTATTTTCCCAGCTCATCGGCACTGCTGCCTTACTAGTCGATTCTTTCATGAATTTGCTCGCCGTCGGACTCAACCACACTACCGCGCCGGTCTCGCTGCGCGAAAAAGTGGCTTTCCCTGCTGACCAGATCGGTCAGGCGGTGGCGTCCGCACGCGCATGGTTTGGCGGGCATGACAAGATCGTGGCCTCGGGCGAGGCGGCCATCCTTTCCACCTGCAACCGTACCGAGCTCTATGCCGCAGCGGCTGCCGGCCCGGATGGTGTGGAATTCGCCATCGACCGTACCGCGCAGTTCCTGGCCGAGTACCACCAGATTGCCTACGCCGACCTGCGTCCGTATCTCTACTCGCTGCCGCAGGACAATGCCGTGCGCCATGCCTTCCGCGTCGCCTCCGGGCTGGACTCGATGGTGCTGGGCGAGCCGCAGATCCTGGGCCAGATGAAAGATGCGGTGCGCCAGGCTGACGCCGCCGGTGGTCTGGGCACTTACCTGCATCAGCTGTTCCAGCGTACCTTCGCGGTAGCCAAGGAAGTGCGCAGTACCACCGAGATCGGCGCACATAGCGTCTCCATGGCGGCAGCGGCGGTGCGCCTGTCGCAACGCATCTTCGATTCGATCTCCGGCCAGAACGTGCTCTTCATCGGCGCGGGCGAGATGATCGAGCTGTGCGCCACGCACTTTGCGGCCCAGAATCCCAAGACCCTGACGGTGGCCAACCGCACCATGGAGCGCGGTGAAACTCTGGCCCATCGGTTCAGCGGCCGCGCCATCCGCCTGGCCGACCTGCCGGCACAACTGGCCAGCTTCGACATCGTGGTGTCCTGTACCGCCTCGCAGCTGCCCATCATCGGCCTGGGCCTGGTGGAACGGGCCGTCAAGGCACGCCGCCACAAGCCCATCTTCATGGTCGACCTGGCCGTGCCGCGCGATATCGAGGCCGAAGTCGGCCGCCTGGATGACGTCTTCCTCTACACGGTGGACGACCTGGCCTCGGTGGTCCAGAGCGGCGTGGAAAACCGCCAGGCGGCGGTGGCCCAGGCCGAAGCCATCATCGAAACCCGGGTGCAATCCTTCATGCACTGGATCGACAGCCGCGCCATGGTGCCGCTGATCCAGGACCTGCACGAAACCGGCGAGGCCCTGCGCCTGGCCGAACTGGAGCGCGCACGCCGCATGCTGGCCAAGGGCGAGGATGTGGAAGCGGTGCTCGACGCCCTCTCCAAGGGCCTGACCGCCAAGTTCCTGCACGGCCCGCAACAGGCCCTGCATCACGCCCAGGGCGAACAGCGCAGCCAGCTGGTCTCGCTGCTGCCGCAACTGTTCCGCTCCAAGCGTTAGCGCCTTCCGCCCGGCCGGCCGCTGTCTGCGGCTGGCACCCTCGCGCCGTCGCCGACGGCTGCCGTCGTCCCCCTCATTGCTGACCGATACTGACTTCCCGACCTCATGAAACCCTCAATGCTCGCCAAACTCGACCAGCTCGCCGAACGGCTGGAAGAGCTCAACAGCCTGCTGGCGCAGGAAGATGCCACCGCCAGCATGGACAACTTCCGCAAGATGACCCGCGAACACGCTGAACTGGGCCCGCTGGTGGCGCTGTACCACGACTATGTGCAGGCCAGTGAAGATATCCGCACCGCTGGCGAGCTGCTGTCGGACCCCGATATGAAGGCTTTCGCGCAGGAAGAAATCGATGCCGCCAAGGCGCGCATGGAGGCGCTGGAGCTGGATCTGCAGAAGATGCTGCTGCCCAAGGATCCCAATGATGAACGAAACATCTTCCTGGAAATCCGTGCCGGAACGGGAGGTGACGAATCTGCCCTGTTTGCCGGCGACCTGCTGCGCATGTACACCCGCTATGCCGAACGCCAGCGCTGGCAGGTGGAAATCGTCTCGGCCTCCGAATCGGAACTGGGCGGTTACAAGGAAGTGATTGCCCGCATCGCCGGCTTTGGGGCCTATTCACGCCTGAAGTTCGAATCCGGCGGCCACCGCGTGCAGCGCGTGCCGGCCACCGAGACCCAGGGTCGCATCCACACCTCCGCCTGCACGGTGGCGGTCATGCCCGAGGCCGACGAAGTCGAAGATGTGGACATCAACCCGGCCGACCTGCGCATCGATACCTATCGTGCCTCCGGTGCCGGCGGGCAACACATCAACAAGACCGATTCGGCCGTACGCATCACCCACTTGCCTACCGGCATCGTGGTGGAATGCCAGGACGACCGCAGCCAGCACAAGAACAAGGCGCAGGCCATGAAGGTGCTGGCCGCCCGGATCAAGGATGTGCAATTGCGCGAGCAGCAATCCAAGGAGGCCGCCACCCGCAAGTCGCTCATCGGCTCGGGCGACCGCAGCGAGCGCATCCGCACCTACAACTTCCCGCAGGGGCGCATGACCGACCACCGCATCAACCTGACGCTCTACAAGCTCGATTTCATCATGGATGGCGATCTGGATGAGCTGACCAACGCCCTCATCACCGAGCATCAGGCCGAACTGCTGGCGCAACTCGGCGACGACTAGGGCCTGCGCTCAAAATTGCCTGCGCGGGCAGCATGCACGCAGGCAAGGACTTCTCTACAATCGCGTCATGGCGAAAAAGCCGGTCAGGTTTCCGCCTGGCTTTGCGCTCCGAAGGTCCCGATGCCGTATCCCCATTAATGAATCACTGAATCCTCAACCATGAAATCATCCAAAGCGGTTTTCCTGCTGGTAGCGCTGGTCTGCGCCGCCCTGCTGGGCGTTGCCATGTACCTGCAGATCGTCGAAGAAATGCAGCCCTGCCCGCTGTGCGTGATCCAGCGCTACATGTTCGTGCTGGTGGGCGCCTTCGCCCTGCTCGGTGCCCTGATGCCGGAAGCGGCCCGCCGCGGCAGCGCCGGTCTGGGCCTGCTGGCCGCACTGGGCGGCGCCGGCACGGCGATCTGGCATCTGTACGTGAAGGCGCATCCGGGAGTCTCCTGCACCACCGATCCGCTGGAAACGGCACTCAACCAGTTGCCCACCGTCAAGCTGTGGCCGCAGATGTTCACCGCCGACGGCTTCTGCTCGGCGCCCTGGCCACCGGTGTGGGGCTTGCAGATTCCGACCTGGTCGCTGATCTGGTTCGGCGTGCTGGCGCTGGTGCTGGCCGTGCAACTGTTCAAGCGCGCACCGCGCACCACGATCTGGAAGTGATGGAGCCGCTCTCCAGCTATGCCGGCTGCACCCTGGCCACCGTACTGAAGACGGCGCCGCTGGATCCGCTGGAGAACCGCATCCTGCTGTGCCACGCGCTGCGCATGACGCGTGTGCAGCTGATCACCCAATCCGAGCGCCGTCTCACCGCCGACGAGTCGGTGCTGCTCACGGCCCTCTACACCCGCCGCCTGCGCGGCGAGCCGATTGCCTACATTGTCGGCCAACGTGAATTCTATGGACTGGATTTGCGCGTCACGCCAGATGTGCTGATCCCCCGCCCCGATACCGAGCTGCTGGTGGAACTGGCGATGGAACGATTGCCGCAGGATGGCGCGCTGCTGGACATGGGCACCGGTTCGGGCGCGATTGCCATCGCCATCGCCCATACGCGGCCCGATGCGGTGGTGACGGCACTGGACGCGAGTGCCGCCGCCCTGGCCATCGCGCGCGAGAACGCCACGGCCAACCAAGTCCGCGTGACGTTGCTGGAAAGCGACTGGTACGCCGCGCTGCCCCGCGATCAGCGCTTTGCGGTGATTGCCTCCAACCCGCCGTATATTGTCGCAGGCGATGTTCATCTCTCGCGCGGTGACCTGCGTTTTGAACCGGTTGATGCGCTGACCGACCACGGCGATGGCTTGAGCGATCTGCGCAGCATCATCGATGGCGCGCCGACGCATCTGCTGCCCGGTGGCTGGCTGCTGATGGAGCATGGCTATGATCAGGCTGCCGCAGTGCGCGGACTGCTCTGCGGCACCGGCTTCGCCGAAGTGCAGAGCTGGCGGGATCTGGCCGGTATCGAACGGGTCAGCGGTGGCCGCCTGGTCTGATCCGCTGACCGTTCCCGACCTCACCACAACTTTCTCAAGCGGCCCGCTTGCCGCCTCCTTGCGGCGAATGCGGCTGCTCAGACGATCCCTCTTCCAGCTGTGCCAGCAAGGCGGCCTGTTTCTGCAGGGCCACTTTCAGATGGCGTTCCTTGACGTGACCGTAGCCGCGAATGTCTTCCGGAATCCGGGCCACGGCAATCACCTGCTCCAGGTTCTCGGGCGTGAGCCGCGCCAGCAGGCGTGAGAGCGTGGCACGATAGTCGGTGATCAGGGCCCGCTCCTGCTTGCGTTCGTCGGTGTAGCCGAAGGGATCGAAGGCCGTGCCGCGCAAGAAGCGTAATTTCGCCAGTACGCCAAAGGCCGGCATCATCCAGCGGCCGAAAGCCTGCTTGCGCAGATGCCCCTTGTCATCGCGCCTGGCCAGCAGCGGCGGCGCAAGATGGAAGCGCAGCTTGTAATCGCCCTCGAACATGCCGGCGATCTTGGCGCGGAAGGCGGGCTCGGTGTAGAGGCGCGCAACTTCGTACTCATCCTTGTAGGCCATGAGCTTGAAGAGACAGGTCGCTACTGCGCGGCTCAGTTTGAGGCCGCGTCCGGCCTCACCCAGCGCGCTCTCGCGTGCACGCACTTCTTCCACGGCATCACGATAGCTGCGCGCATAGGCGGCATTCTGGTAGTCGGTCAGGAAGGCCACGCGACGTTCCACCAGTTCCTCCAGACTCGGCGTGCGCTTGAATTCGATCACCTGCGCCGTCATGCCGTTGCGGCCCGCAGCGGCCAGCACGAAGTCGACGTCGTGCGCGGCCACGCGGCCCCAGGCGAAGGCCTGCTGGTTGAACTCCACCTGCAACGCATTGAGCTCGATGGCGCGCAACAGCGCCGCTTCGGACAAGGGCACCCAGCCCTTTTGCCAGGCATAGCCGAGCATGAACATGTTGGTCGCGATGGCATCGCCCATGAGCGCCGTGGCGATGCGGCCCGCATCGATCAGGGACAGATTGTCACGACCACAGGCTCTGGCGATCTCGCCTTCGCTGGAGGCCGTGGGGAATTGCCAGTCCGGATTGCGCACGAAGGCAGCAGTCGGCATCTGCGTCGAATTGACCGCTGCATGGGTACGTCCCTCGCCCATCCGAGAGAGCGCATCGCGCCCGGCGGTGACGATGACGTCGCAGCCAATCACCAGATCGGCCATGCCGGTGCCCACGCGGGTGGACTGGATGTGGTCCGGGTCTTCGGCCACGCGCACGTGCGACATCACCGGCCCGCCCTTCTGGGCCAGTCCGCTCATGTCCAGCACGGAACAGGCACGGCCTTCGACATGGGCGGCCATGGCGATGATCTGGCCGATGGTGATCACGCCCGTGCCGCCCACGCCGGTGACCACAATGCCGTAAGGCTGGGCCAGACCCGGCAGCACCGGCTCGGGCAGCGTCGGCAAGGCCGGGCCGGATTGTGCCTTGGCGCGCGCGGGCTTCTTCAACTGGCCGCCTTCCACCGTCACGAAGCTGGGGCAGAAACCGTTTACGCAGGAATAGTCCTTGTTGCAGGAAGACTGGTTGATCTGGCGCTTGCGGCCGAATTCGGTTTCCAGCGGCTCCACTGAAAGGCAGTTGGACTGCACGCTGCAATCGCCGCAACCTTCGCACACTGCCTCATTGATGACGGCACGCCTGGCCGGGTCGGGATAGGCATTGCGTTTGCGACGACGGCGCTTCTCCGATGCGCAGGTCTGGTCATAGATCATGGCCGACACACCCGGCTGCTCGCGCAGTTCGCGCTGTACCGCATCGAGTTCGCTACGGTGACGGATGGTCACGCCCTCGGCCCATTGGGTGCCGGCCGGATACTTGTCGGGCTCGTCGGTGACCACGATGATGGGCCGAACGTTTTCGGCCGCCAGCTGGCGCGAGATCATGGCCGGATCGAGCGGACCATCGAACTCCTGGCCACCGGTCATGGCCACGGCATCGTTATAGAGGATCTTGTAGGTGATGTTGACCTTGGCCGCAACCGAGGCGCGCACCGCCAGCAGACCGGAATGGAAATAGGTGCCATCCCCCAGGTTGGCGAAGACGTGTTTCTCCGTCGTGAACGGCGCCTGCCCGACCCAGGTCACGCCCTCGCCACCCATGTGGGTGAAAAGCTGAGTCTCGCGGTCCATCCAGGTGACCATGTAGTGGCATCCGATACCGGCCAGGCCACGGCTGCCCTCGGGCAGTTTGGTGGAGGTATTGTGCGGGCAGCCCGAGCAGAAATGCGGTATGCGGTCCTTGTCGGGATCGGGCTTGCTGCTGATATTGAGGGCGGCTTCCTTGGCTTCGAGATAGGCCACGCGGGTGCGCACGCGCTGCTCCACCGGATGACCGGCGAAATAGCGCGAGATGCGCGTGGCAATCGCGCGTGCGATCTGCGCCGGATTGAGTTCATAGGTGGCCGGCAGCAGCCAGTTGCCATGGCCCTCGCGCTGCGAACCGCTCCACTCGCCGGTGTCATCGAATTTGCCGACCACACGCGGACGGACATCGTCGCGCCAGTTGTAGAGTTCTTCCTTTAACTGGTATTCAAGAATCTGACGCTTCTCCTCGACCACCAAAATCTCATCCAGACCCTGCGCGAATTCACGCACACCTTCGGCTTCCAGCGGCCAGGTCATGCCGACCTTGTAGAGGCGAATACCGATGTCGGCCGCGACCTGTTCATCGATGCCCAGATCTTCCAGCGCCTGTCGCGTATCGAGATAGGACTTGCCGGCGGTGATGATGCCGATGCGCGCACGCGGGCTGTCCCAGATGATGCGGTTCAACTTGTTCACGCGCGCATAGGCCAGCGCGGCATACCACTTGTAGTTGATCATCCGCGCTTCCTGGCCCAGCACGGTGTCGGGCACGCGGATATTGAGGCCATCGGGCGGAAGTTCGAAGGCCGGTAACTGGATCTTCACGCGCTCCGGATCGATCATCACCGACATGCCCGATTCGACCAGGTCGGTCACGCATTTCATCGCCACCCACAAACCGGTGTAGCGGCTCATGGCCCAGCCATGCAGGCCGTAGTCGAGATACTCCTGCACCGAGGACGGATAGAGCACCGGAATGCCGCAGGCCTTGAGGATATGCTCGCTCTGATGTGCAGCGGTGGAGGACTTGGCGGCGTGGTCATCGCCGGCAATCACCAACACACCACCATGCTTTGACGTGCCGGCCATGTTGGCGTGCTTGAAGACGTCACCGCAGCGATCCACCCCCGGGCCCTTGCCATACCACAGCGAGAACACGCCATCGTATTGCGCACCCTTGAAGAGATTGACCTGCTGCGTGCCCCACACGCTGGTGGCGGCCAGGTCTTCGTTCATGCCGGGATGGAACCTGATCTGCCTGGCTTGCAGGTATTTGCGCGCCTTCTCGGCGGTCTGGTCCACCGAACCCAAGGGGGAACCGCGATAGCCGGTGATGAAGCCGGCGGTATTCAGTCCGGCGCGTTCATCGTATTGCCGCTGCAGCATCGGCAGGCGGATCAGCGCCTGGATACCGGTCATGAAGACGCGGCCGCGCTCCAGCGCATATTTGTCATCCAGGGATACATCGTCCAGCAGCAGGCGTTGCCCGGCGGGTAGGGGTGCGTTCATGTGGTCTCCGTGCCAAAAATCTTGTTTTTGCCTTGCACATGCCCCCGTCAGTGACGCGCCATGCAGTGTCGCCGCAGGACTACGCCGGTCTGTCGGGAATCGGGAACACCTCGGTCTTGTGGATCGGGTGTCTTCAAATTGTAGTGTCAAGTTAGCACAAGGGTGACCGGCCCGCTACGCGCGCCGCAGCAGGGTTTCCGGGCCGTTTTGGCATGCAGGAAACACTTTCCGCAAGTCCTGCGGCGTTTGGCAGGATGCAGAGAAGAAAATGCCGGAAAGCTGAAAACAACAATATTTCCGGCTGAAAAAAAAGGGCGGCAAGCGGCCCAAGTGTTACAAGCAAGACGCGAATGTAACAGCCCGTAAAAGCCATTGGAACGGCCCGGTGGCTGGCGTTTAATAGACCTCACTTGAACAGCGATTGATTGGTATCCGTTACTGTGCAAGGTTCCTCCCCTCTAGTGTTGAAAGCACCACTAGCTCGCGGATCCGGCCTCCCCTGTCGGATCCGCTTTTTTTTATGTGTGATTGTTCCGGCCACGAAAAAGCCGGGCGCATGGCCCGGCTGTGCTGGAGGTGCGCTGCGCCGTCGTCAGCGGTTGGGGGCGAAGCTGGTCTCGCCCGGCAACAGCGTATTGGCCGGCAAAGCTTCCTGCTGCTTGAGCCTTTCATAGAGCGGCGTGAAGTCCGGCGCGGTATCGTTGAAGAGCTGCTCGAAATCCTTGATGACGAAATAGGTCTCCTGATAGGTATCGATCTTGTAGAGCGTGCGCATGATGCGCTCCACTTCAAACGGCACGCGGCGCGGCTGGTCGCTGGAGAGGCAATACTCGACCTCGCCCCCCGAGGACAGAATGCCGGCGCCATAGATGCGCAAACCCTCCTTGCTCTGGATCAGACCGAACTCGATGGTGTACCAGTACAGACGCGCCAGGTAGGCCAGGCCGTCGAGCTTGAGGGCCTTCAGGCCGCCCTTGCCGTATTCCTGCAGGTGATTGGCGAAGACGGGATTGAACAGCAGCGGCACGTGACCGAAGAAATCATGAAACAGGTCGGGCTCGACGATGTAATCGAACTCGTGCTCTTCACGCAGCCACACCGTGACCGGGAAGCGGCGATTGGCCAGGTGCTCGAAGAAGGTGTGATCCGGCACCAGACCGGGCACAGCCACCAGTTGCCAGCCAGTGGCCTTGTAGAGCGCTTCGGTAGTGCGATCAAAGCGCGGGATGCCTTGCGAGACATCAAGGGCCTTGAGGCTGTCGATGAAGACATCACAGGCGCGGCCGGGAATGAGCCGGGCCTGGCGTTCATAGAGACGACGCCACAGCGCATGCTGGGCCGGCGTGTAGCTGTCCCAGTTCTGGGCCACGACGTAGTTGGCGTCGGCCTGGCTGTAGTCGCCGCGCAAGGCGCCGCTATCGGACTTGGTGGCGACGGTGGCGAAGAAATCATCGGTGTTGGGATTGGTGCTCATGGCATACCCGTTATCAAAGTGAGGCGCATATTATGCGCTCCCTGCACGGGATGGTCATGTGCGCTTGCGCAAGAAGCGCGTCAGGCAGAAGGCGGTGGCGCGCCGTCGCCTTTCTTCTTCGCGCCGATACCGGTCACGCGCGCCCCCCATTTCAACAGGGCCTTGAAGTTGGCCTTGACGATGTAGTCCAGCATGGCGACCTGCTCTTCCAGCGCTTCCTGAAACACGGTGGCCGAATTGGCGGGCTTGATCTTGAGATAGGCATCGGCCTCGCCATAGTCGCGGTGGATTTCCATGCCGGCCTTCTTGGCGATGTGCATCATCACCTTGTTCGACGAGAGACAGTGCATGTACAGCGTATCGACGTCGGCATTGCGACAGTGCATCGACGCCCGCATGAACAGGCGCGTGCCCACACCGAGCCCGCGCGCGGCCGCCGTTACCGACACCCCGAACTCGGCCACCACCGGCTTGATGGTGGCACCGCTGATGCGCGTACTCTCCTTGGGCGCAAAGGCCAGGTGGCCCACACCCAGAAGACGCAGGCGGCGATCATACACACCGAAGACGGTATCGCGTTCGAAGTTGATGCCTTCCACGTAGCGCGTGACCATCTCGTCGGAAAGCTTGGAACCGAAACGCAGCAGGCGGTCCTTCTCTTCCAGCGCGAGGAAGTGGCGCAGCAAGTGGCGACGCGCGCGCGGCGAGAGTTCCTTGACGAAGACATTGGGCTTGTCCGGCTTCTCCTCATGCGCTTGCGGTGGCGCCCCATGCCGGCCACGCAGGCGCTGCAGAAACCGGGACAGGGGATGGCTCATGGTGCAGTCTCCCTCAAGGCTGTGCCGGACGATGCTGCTCGACATAAGCCGCCACCTGCGCCGTACGCGCCGCCAGGATGGCATCGGCAATGCGCTGCGGCTGGGTCTGCTGCTGCGCGATGGCACCGGCATCGATGGCGCTGGCGGCTTGCAACGCGCCTTCCAGATAGGCCGCCTGCGGGAAGGGCTGCAACTCCAGTCCGGTGCGGCCACGATGATCGCATTCCGACGCGCGCAGCATGTCGAGGAAGCGCTGCGGTTTGCGGAAGGCGTCACAGCGGGCGAAGAACTTGACCAGGGTATCGGGACGCATCTCGAAGCAGCGTCCCACATTGCCATGTTCGCGTGCGGTCATGAGTGCCAGATCGCGGCACTCGCCGGGGACTTTCAGGCGCGCACAGACCTGCTCGACAAGCCGCTCGCTGCGCGCTTCATGACCATGATGGCGCGGCCAGATCTCGGGCGGCGTGGTGCCTTTGCCGAGGTCGTGCAACAGCGCGGCAAAACGGATCGGCAATGAAAAATCCTGCGCGGCGGCCCAGTCGACCACCAGCATCACATGCACACCGGTATCGATTTCCGGATGCCACTTCTCCGGTTGCGGCACACCCCACAAGGCATCGAGTTCGGGCAGGATGCGCTGCAAGGCACCGCAGACGCGCAAGACCTCGAACATGCGCGACGGCTTGTGCTCCATCAATCCGCGCGACAGTTCCTGCCAGACGCGTTCCGGCACCAGCGCATCGACTTCGCCCTCATCGACCATGCGCTGCATGAGCGCATTGGTTTGCGGCGCCACCGTGAAATCGGCGAAGCGCGCCGCAAAGCGCGCCACACGCAGGATGCGCACCGGGTCTTCGACGAAGGCATCCGAGACATGACGAAACACCCGCGCTTGAAGGTCGGCGCGACCGTGATAGGGATCGACCAGCGTGCCATCCTCATCCTGTGCCATCGCATTGATGGTCAGATCGCGACGCGCCAGATCGTCTTCCAGCGTCACATCGGGCGCGGCGTGGAAATCGAAGCCCTTGTAACCGGGCGCGGTCTTGCGCTCGGTGCGGGCCAGGGCATATTCCTCGTGGGTCTCGGGATGGAGGAACACCGGGAAGTCCTTGCCCACCGGGCGGAAACCCAGTGCCAGCAACTGCTGCGGCGTGGCGCCCACGACCACGTGGTCGCGGTCCTTCACCGGCAGGCCCAGCAAGCCGTCGCGCACTGCGCCGCCGACGGTGTAGGTCTTCATCGGCTGCGCCTCACTGGTGGTCCGGAAGGATTTCCTTCTCGGCCAGCGCCTCGGCGATCCAGCGCGCCACCGCCGGGTGCTCGCGCACGCGATCGGCATAGGCTTGCAGGGCCGGTGCCAGCGGCACCTGGTAGCTGACGAAGCGCATCACCACCGGCGCATAGAAGGCGTCGGCAATGGAGAAGTCACCGAAGAGGAATTGATGATGACCGAATTGCGAGAGGCACTCTTCCCAGATCTCGCATACCCGCGCGATATCGGCCTGCGCCTCGGCGGTACGTCCCTTGCCCGGATGGCGGCCACGAATATCCATGCTCATGGCAGTACGCAGGCCGGTGAAACCGGAGTGCATCTCGGCACAGATGCTGCGCGCGATGGCGCGCGCGTCGGTGCGCGCCGGCCACAGGTGGCGGTCGGGGAATTGCTCGGCCAGGTATTCGCAGATGGAGAGCGAATCCCAGATCGCGATGTCGCCATCGAGCAGCACCGGCACGCGGCCCGAGCCGGTGTAGCGGGCGATTTCGTTGGCGGTCTCGGGCTGGTCCAGCAGCACGCGCACTTCCTTGAAGGGGATGTCGAAGGCCACGGCAGCAACCCAGGGGCGCATCGACCAGGACGAATAATTCTTGTTGGCGATCACCAACGTGGGCATGTGGCGTCCGGCTTTTTGCAGCGTTTCGGACAGGACAGGATCCAGTTCTGTATCTTGCATGAGGGCTCGTTTCTCGAAGATCAAAGGCGCAGCGACTGAACCATTCAGCGCCGCGCGGTGCTGCGGAAAAAGTCGAATTGCTGTTGCGGGCTGCGCGGCAGGAGATAGCCGGGGACGATATCTTCCAGCGCGCGTGGCGTGAGCTGCAGTTCGGGGGCAACTGGTCCGTGCAGGACGTTGTCCACCTTCATCGAGGCCACATTGTCGCGGCTCATCAGTTTGCCCGGCAGGTGTTCCAGCGCGAAGGCCTGCAGCCAGCCGGCCGCATCGGGCAAGCCGATCACCGGGCGCGGATGACCGCTGTACCAGCCCGACAGACGCACCAGCTCGCGCAGCGTATATTGCTTGGGTCCGCCCAGTTCAAACACCTTGCCGTCCAGCCGCGGCAGCGCCAGCGCATTGACGAAGGCCTGTGCCACATCGCCCACGTAGACCGGCTGGAAGCGCGCATCAGGACTGCCCAGCGGGATCACCGGGAACATGCGGTTCAACCCGGCGAACATGTTGATGAAATTGTCGCCCTCGCCAAACACTACCGAGGGACGGAAGATCGCCACGTCCAGCGCGGGCGAGGCCAGGGCCTCCTGCTCGCCGGCCGCCTTGGAACGCAGATACATCGACGGCGCTTGGGCATCGGCGCACAGTGCGCTCATGTGCAGGTAGCGCGCCACGCCCTGCTGCGCGCAAGCGGCGACGATACGGCGTGGCAGCACCACGTGCTGGCGCTCGAAATCCGGACCGTAGGACGCACCGCCCCGGGCCGGGCGCGACTGCAGGATGCCGACCAGGTTGATGACCACATCGGCCTCGGCCACCAGGCGCGCCAGCACGGCATCGTCATGGATATCGGCCTGGACCACGCTGACCACGGGCGAGACCAGCAGATGCTTGGCGCGCTCGTAGCGGCGCGTGGGTACCATGACGCGATAGCCGGTGGTGCTGCCCAGCAGTTCGATCAAGCGGGTGCCGATGAAGCCGGAACCACCGATGACGAGGATCTTCTTGACTGCCATTTATCACTCTCCGATTTCCAGGAACCGCTGGCGGCCGCCTCCGCCGGGGACGTCGGCCGGCGTGATGGGATCAGGGCAGGTCGGTGGCGACGTTGGCATTGGGTGCCACCGTTCCCAGGCGCTGCTTCAGGGATTGCGGGCGGTTCTCGAACATGGCCGCATAGTAGGTCGCATTGGACATCACGTTCTTGACATAGCCCCGGGTTTCATTGAAAGGAATGATCTCGGCAAAGATGGCCCCTTCCACCGGACGCGGCAAGGTCGCGCGCCAGCTGCGCGGACGACCGGGGCCGGCATTGTAGCCGGCGGTGGCCAGGATCTCCGAGCCTTCCAGGTTGTTGAGCACCATGTCCAGATAGCTGGTGCCCAGCAGCAGGTTGGTGTTGATGTCGTTGACCTGATCGGCGGTGAACTCGGTCATGCCGATCTTCTTGGCGACGAACCTGGCGGTGGCGGGCATGAGCTGCATGAGGCCGGAGGCCCCCACGTGCGAACGGGCCGACTTGATGAAGCGCGACTCCTGTCGGATCAGTCCATAGACCCAGGCGTTTTCCATCCCCAACGGGCGCGTGGCCGCATTCATCTCGGGCAGGTGCGGGGCCGGGAAACGCTGGGTGAAATCGAACTCGCTCCTGGTGCGATCGGACGTATTGACCATGCGGTCCAGCACGTCGTTCTGGCGCGCGTATTCGGCCGCGGCCAGCAACTGGCGGTCATTCATGTTGCGCAGTTCCCAGTTCCATTCGCGGATGGCTTCGAAACGCAGGTTCAACTGATAGAACTTGAGCGAACGCTTGAAGCCGGCATTCTGCGAATACAGCGCCACCTCGCCCGCGCCCGGCGGCGTCGGGCCCGGCGGGATGGTAATCTGCTGGCCCAGTTCCTCCTGCGCCAGCTGACCATAGAAACTGAAGTTGGGCGCGATCGATTCGAACAGGCGGCGGGCTGCCTCGTTCTGGCCTTCGGCCTTGAGCGCCCGGCCCAGCCAGTAGACCCAGGTGGTATCGCTGCGCAGCGGGGCCGGCATGGCTTCGATGGTCTTGCGCACGGTCTTCCAGTCGCCGTCGCGCAGGGCCATGCGCACCTTCCATTGCATCGCGTCCTGGGTCAGGGGCGCATCCTTGGCTTTGCGCCAGTACTCCGAGGCTTCCGGCGCCAGCTTGTAGGAGGCCGACAGGGCGATCTGCGCCCAGCCCTGCGCGACTTCCTGCGGGCTCAGGGTGCGCGCGGCATCGCTGAGGTAGGTGGCAGCCTGGGACGGATTGCTCCTGGCGATGCGGCCCAGGGCAATGATGTAGAGCTGGTGGTTGGCGGCGCCCCGGCCAGGCCCCTTGGCCAGCATCAGTGCCGGGCGTTCCATCACCCGGGTCACGCTGACATCGCCATTGTCGACCAGCACGGCCGCGCGGCGGGCCACGGTGGCATTGCCATTCTCGGCGGCCTGGCGGATCTGGAACCAGACGTCGGCATCGCTGAACTGGCCATTCTGCGCCAGCGTGGCGATGAGGTCGCTGCAACCCTGGCCGTAGTCCTTGGGATTGGTCAGCAGAGCCCGCGCCTCCTCGGCGACGTTGGCACCCTTGAGCGCGCGCGAGTTCAGGGCGAAGCACTTGACCTGGGTATCGTCGTTGAGCACGAACAGGGGATACTGCTCATCGAAAACGGTCCAGTTGCCGGTCTTGCCCAGGGCCAGCAACCAGTCGTTGCGCAGGCGATCGACGATGGCCTGGCCATCCCAGCGAGCCAGGAAATCGCGGATCTCCTGTTCGCTGGCGCTGTAGTCGCGCACACGGGGCTTGAGGCGATAGTAGTCGACATAGGATGCCAGCTCGTAGCCCGAGAGCCGTGAGGCCAGGTCTTGCGCCAGCGCGGCATTGTCGCTGGCGGCGGCCTGGCGCAGGGCCAGGAAGAGATCGTCAGCGGAGGCGTCCGGCGCCACGCGCTTCTGGGCGTGGGCAGCAGGCGCAACACCGAGCATGGCAGCGCTGGCCAGCGCCAGGGGGAGCGCCAGGGAGGCGGCCAGCGCACGCAGGCGCTGGTTGAACGGATGATTCTTCGGACGCATACTCATGCAGGCTTCTTCTTGCAGATTGGTGAAACAGAAAATGAACCCAAGCATAGCACGCGACACGCCCCCTCCACAGACGCAAGAGGAGGCGGCCGCCCTTCACAAACAACGGCTGCGCGCCGAACTGCTGGCGCGCCGCAAGGCACTGACCGAGGAGGACAAGGCCGCCGCCGATGCGCTCATCGGGCAGCGCGTGCTGCACTGGTGCGCCGCACAGGCGATCCACAGCCTGGCGGTCTACCAACCGATCCGGCGTGAACCGGATCTGTCTGCGGCCTATAACGCACTGGCCGCGCGCGGCGTGCACCTGTGCCTGCCGGTGGTGGTGGACAAGCAGGCGGCGCTGGAATTTCGTGCCTGGCAGCCAGGCGACATGCTGGAAAAGGACGGAATGGGCACGCTTGTGCCGCCGCCCGGGACCGCGGTCGTGCGGCCGCAGGCCTTGCTGATTCCTTGCGTGGGATTCAATGAAAAGAATTACCGGCTAGGCTACGGCGGCGGTTTCTATGACCGCACCCTGGCGGGCAAGTCGCCGCCGCTGGCCGTAGGCGTCTGCTATCACTTCGGGCGGGCGGACTTTGCCGCACAAGCGCATGACATGCCGCTGGATGCCTTGCTCACCGACGGCGCGGTCGATGCCAAGTCACTCCCATGAACGCCTCCTTGCTCAACTTGACGTAAGACATCACACCTCGCCTGCACATTCGACCCGGTCAAGCGCCTTTCCGGGTGCTTGACTGAATTTCCTTTCATATCGCCTTTTTACCACGGTTTAACCGCATCGCAACACGGAAGCCGCTTGACAGTGGCCAGTCCGAATGAGAGCATTTTGATGTTAGACGTCTGATGACCAACAACTTGATCGCAAGTCAGACTGCCTGAGACGTTCAGCGACCGCATTTGCCGCCAGAGCAAAGCCCATTCGACACGGAGACCCGCCATGCCCATTTCATCCCGCCTCACTCTGCGGCCTGCCGCGCTGCGCCGTCCGCTTCCTTGTCCAAGGCGATGGCCGTGATCCGCGCCTGAGCGTCACCCACAGACTCACTCCAGACTCACCAGCATTTCCCGCCACGTCCGCTGCGGACGCGGCGGCAAGCCGAGGTGCGCCCTGCCCTGCGGGTGCGGCCCACCAAACGGGGCGGCGACGCCGCCCTTCACCGCGCCCGGTCAGCCGGGCGCATGACAGTCCAACGAGGAACCCATGAAAAGAAACACTTCCCGGATCGCCGCTACCCTGCTGCTGGCCGCCACGCCGCTGGCTGCGCTGGCCCAGAGCAGCGTGACCATTTACGGTGTGGTCGACAACGCCCTGGTCTACAGCAGCAGCCAGAACGGCGCGCACAACGTCTACATGCGCTCGGGCAATCTCTCGGCCAGCAAGATCGGTTTCAAGGGCAGCGAAGACCTGGGTGGCGGCCTGCAAGCCTTCTTCCAGCTGGAGAACGGTTTTGATGCCGATACCGGAGCCATGAGCTCGGCCAATACCCTGTTCAATCGCCAGTCCTTCGTGGGCCTCTCCAGCAAGAGCGCCGGCGCGCTGACCATCGGCCGCCAGTACACGCCCTATTACCTCTATGTCGGCGCCATCGGGTCGACCACCGTGCTGACCGGGGCCACAGGCGCGCATCCGGGGGACGTCGATGCGTTGGACACCTCGGTACGCAGCAGCAATGCCATCAGCTACAGCTCGCCGGTCATCGGTGGTGCGCAGGTGAGTGCCCTCTACGGCATGGGCGAGACCGCAGGATCCACCGCCACCGGCAATGCCTGGAGCATGGCGCTGAAATACAACGTCAATGCCTGGAATTTCGCCGTGGGCTTCCAGCACCTGAACCGCGGCACCGGCAGCGCCACCTGGGGCTCCTCCACGGCCACCGCCAACATTCCCAACTCGGCCATCAACGCTGGTTACCAGACCGCCAACAGCGCGCAGATGGTCGCCGCTGCTGCGCGCTACACCATCGACAAACTGATGCTGGGGGCCGGCTACAGCGTGGCGCAATACAAACCCGGCAGCGGCTCCCTGTTCACGCAGGCTGTGAAGTTCCAGACGGCGGGGGCCTTCTCGACCTATCAATGGAGCCCGGCCCTGAGCCTGGCGGCTGGCTACAGCTATACCTTTGCCAACAAGGGCAATGGCATCAGCACCGCCGCCAACTATCATCAGTTGGCGCTGCAGGAGACCTATGCGTTCTCGCCGCGCACGGCTCTGTACTTCCTGCAGGCCTATCAGCTGGCCGGCGGCAGCACCCTGGCGTCCAACGGCAGCATCATCCACGCCCTGGCAGCCGTGGGCGATTCGCAGAACAGCACGGCGTCTTCCGGCAAGAGCCAGACGGTGGTGATGGCAGGCATTCGCCACTCGTTCTGAGCGCGACCCGCCCTCGGAAAATGGCGATATGAACGAAAAAACCGGACTTGGCGTCCGGTTTTTTCATAGGGGCGTGCAGTTGCTTATTTCACCAACGTTTTCCAGATGGCTTCGGTGGGCCCCGCCTGGTTCAGTGAATAGAAATGCAAACCGGGCGCACCGCCTGCCAGCAAACGCTGGCACAACTGCGTCACCACGTCCTGGCCGAAAGCACGGATCGATTCCGTATCGTCGCCATAACTGGCCAGCTTCAGACGGATCCAGCGCGGGATCTCGGTGCCGCACATATCCGAGAAGCGCATCAGCTGGGTGTAGTTGGTGATGGGCATGATGCCGGCGATGACCGGCACGGTCGCGCCCAGTTTGGCGGCCTCGTCCACGAAGCGGAAATAGGCATCGGCATTGTAGAAATACTGGGTGATGGCCGAATTGGCGCCGGCCTTGACCTTGCGCACGAAATTCTGCACGTCGTCCTGCGGCGAGCGCGCCTGCGGGTGCATCTCCGGGTAGGCGGCCACCTCGATGTGGAACCAGTCGCCGGTCTCGGCGCGGACGAACTCGACCAGTTCGTTGGCATGGCGGAACTCGCTGGAGGCCTGGTCCATGGCGCCATAGCCGCTGGGCAGGTCGCCGCGCAGGGCGACCAGGCGCTTGATGCCGTGGGCGCGATAGTCCTCCAGGATGGCGCGCAGGCTGGCGCGCGAGCTGCCGATGCAGGACAGGTGCGGCGCGGCGTCATGGCCTTCAGCGATGATTTCCAGCACGGTGTCGCGCGTGCCTTGTTGCGTCGAACCGCCCGCACCGAAGGTCACCGAGAAATACTTCGGTGCCAGCGCGGCCAGCCGGGCGCGGGTGGCGCGCAGCTTTTCGGTGCCTTCGGCGGTCTTGGGCGGGAAAAATTCGATACTGAAATTATGTGTACTCATTGATTCGAACCCGATTTCAGCAACAGTGTGGACAGGGCCCAGGACACGATGCTGTAGAGCAGTGCGCCGCCCACGGCGGACCAGAAGCCGGCCACGTGGAAGCCACCGACCAGTTGCGCCACGACCCAGAACATGAGGCCATTGATGACCAGGATGAACAGGCCCAGGGTGAGCATGGTCACCGGCAGGGTCAGCACGACCAGCACCGGACGCACGATGGTATTGACGAACCCAAGGATGAGCGCGGCCAGCAGGGCCGAGCCGAAGCTGTCGACCTGCACCGAGTGCATCAGGTAAGGAACGGCCAGCAAGGCCAGGGCATTGATGAGCCAGGTCAGCAGCAGGCGCATGGATAAACCTTTCGACCCCGTCAGGGAGTCATGAAGATACCCGTGAAGCTTGCATCACCGACAGCAGCGATGCAAGGGTCCGCAGGCGGGAGACGATGCTGGCACTGCCAGGCCGGCCCGCGATGGAGCCAGCCCGGGCAGGGATCAGTAGCGGTAGTGCTCGGGCTTGTAGGGGCCGTCGACCTTCACGCCGATGTAGGCAGCCTGTTCGGCAGTGAGCTCGCTCAGTTGCGCATTGAGCTTCTTCAACTGCAGGCGGGCGACCTTCTCGTCCAGATGCTTGGGCAGCGTGTAGACGCCGACCGGGTAGTCCTTGGTGTTGACGAACAGTTCGATCTGGGCAATGGTCTGGTTGGCGAAGGACGAGCTCATCACGTAGGACGGGTGACCGGTGGCGCAACCCAGGTTGACCAGGCGGCCTTCGGCCAGCAGGATGAGGCGCTTGCCGTCCGGGAAGATCACGTGGTCGACCTGCGGCTTGATGTTTTCCCAGGTGTACTGCTTCAGGGCGGCGACCTCGATTTCATTGTCGAAGTGGCCGATGTTGCAGACGATGGCCTGGTCCTTCATCTTCTTCATGTGCTCATGGGTGATCACATGGTAGTTGCCGGTGGCGGTCACGAAGATGTCGCCGTGTTCGGCGGCGTAGTCCATGGTGACCACGCGGTAGCCTTCCATGGCGGCCTGCAGGGCGCAGATCGGGTCGATCTCGGTGACCCACACCTGGGCCGACAGGGCACGCAGCGCCTGGGCCGAGCCCTTGCCGACGTCACCGTAACCGGCCACGATGGCGACCTTGCCGGCGATCATCACGTCGGTGGCACGCTTGATGCCGTCCACCAGCGATTCGCGGCAACCGTAGAGGTTGTCGAACTTGGACTTGGTGACCGAGTCGTTGACGTTGATGGCCGGGAAGGCCAGCTTGCCTTCCTTGAACATCTGATACAGACGGTGCACGCCGGTGGTGGTCTCTTCGGTGACGCCCTTGATTTCCTTGATGCGCTTGGAATACCACTGCGGGTCCTTGGCCAGGTAACGCTTGATGGCGTTGAACAGGCACACGGCTTCTTCCGAATCCGGCTTGTCCAGCACCGAGATGTCGGCTTCGGCACGGGTGCCCAGGTGCAGCAGCACGGTGGCGTCGCCGCCGTCGTCGAGGATCATGTTGGAATAGCCACCGTCGGCCCATTCGAAGATGCGGTGGGTGTATTCCCAGTATTCATCCAGGGTTTCGCCCTTGACGGCGAACACCGGGGTGCCGTTGGCGGCGATGGCGGCGGCAGCGTGATCCTGGGTAGAGTAGATGTTGCAGGAAGCCCAACGCACCTTGGCGCCCAGTGCCTCCAGGGTCTGGATCAGCACGGCGGTCTGGATGGTCATGTGCAGCGAACCGGTGATGCGTGCGCCCTTCAGGGGCTGGGATGCGGCGAATTCCTCGCGGATTGCCATCAGGCCCGGCATTTCGGTTTCGGCGATCTTGATTTCCTTGTGACCCCAGTCGGCCAGCTTGATGTCGGCGACGATGTAGTCTTGCTGATTGGTTTGAGTAGTCATGGCAATGGCGCTGTTCACGCCCTCCTTTCATGAAAAAGCCAGAAAAAAAGTAACGTGAGCGCGGTTGCCAGGCGACATGCGCCTGTTCATCGCTTCAAGCCTGGCAGGGGATGTCCCTGTCGCAACGCTCCTTGCAGCGGTGAGGCATTGTGAGATTTGACTTTCCAGACGCAATGCCGACATCGGAAAAATGGCGCGAATCTTCATTCGCGAGGAACAGCATTGTAGCGCGGGGCCGCCGTTAGTCAATCCTTGGAACAGGCGGGTGAATTGATCTTCACCCGCCCGTTTTCCGGCTTCATTCGCGCCTCACCCGGCCCGCGCCGGGTAGGCTTTCTTACAGACCAGCCGAAGCGCGCAGGGCAGCCACCTTGTCGGTGCGCTCCCAGGTGAATTCCGGCTCTTCACGGCCGAAGTGGCCGTAGGCGGCAGTCTTGGCGTAGATCGGACGCAGCAGGTCCAGCATCTGCACGATGCCCTTGGGGCGCAGGTCGAAGTGTTCCTGCACCAGTTGCGCCAGCTTTTCATCGCTGATCTTGCCGGTACCGAAGGTGGTCACCATCACCGAGGTCGGTTTGGCGATGCCGATGGCATAGGACACCTGGATCTGGCAACGCTCGGCCAGGCCGGCGGCGACGATGTTCTTGGCCACGTAGCGGCCGGCGTAGGCGGCCGAACGGTCGACCTTGGACGGGTCCTTGCCGGAGAAGGCGCCACCACCATGGGGTGCGGCACCGCCGTAGGTATCGACGATGATCTTGCGGCCGGTCAGGCCGCAGTCGCCTTGCGGGCCACCGATGACGAAGCGGCCGGTCGGGTTGATCAGGTAGCGGGTGTTCTTGAGCCACTCGGCCGGGAGTACCGGCTTGATGATTTCCTCGATGGCGGCTTCGTGAATGTCCTTCTGCTCCATCTCGGGCGCATGCTGGGTCGACAGCACGACGGTGTCGATGGCCACCGGCTTGCCATCCACGTACTTCAGCGTGACCTGCGACTTGGCGTCCGGACGCAGCCAGGGCAGGCGGCCATCCTTGCGCAGCTGCGACTGGCGCTCGACGATGCGGTGCGCATAATAGATCGCCGCCGGCATCAGTTCCGGGGTTTCGTTGCAGGCGTAGCCGAACATCAGGCCCTGGTCGCCGGCACCTTGCTCCAGGTCAACGCCGCGACCTTCGTCGACGCCCTGGGCGATGTCGGGGGATTGCTTGTCGTAGGCGACCAGCACGGCGCAGCTCTTGTAGTCAATGCCAAAGTCGGCGTTGTCGTAGCCGATGCGCTTGATGGTTTCGCGGGCCACATCGATGTAGTCGACGTTGGCGCGCGTAGTGATTTCACCGGCCAGCACCACCAGACCAGTGTTGCACAGGGTCTCGGCGGCAACGCGGGAATATGGGTCCTGGGTGAAGATCGCGTCCAGGATGGCATCCGAGATCTGGTCGGCGACCTTGTCGGGATGGCCTTCGGAAACGGATTCGGAAGTGAAGAGATATTCTGTGGTCATGCAAGCCTCTGACTGAAAACGATTTACCAATGTCGCGGCCCATCGTTAGTCGTGCCTGCGACGCTTTAGCGAAATTTGTACCCCGTCTCGCAAGTTGTCATTAACTCGACGGCATGTGCTATTTTACGCCTCTTGCATTTTTCTGCAATTTGACGGCGGAGCAACTCCGCCTTTCTGTTATCGGCAAGTATGCTCGTTTCTTTATTCCGCCTGCTCTCTTTCCTGCCGTTACCGGCCTTGCATGCCCTCGGCGTGGGGGTGGGATGGCTGGTGTTCCTGCTCTCGCCGTCCTATCGCCGCCGCCTGACCGACAACATCACCCTGGCAGGTCATCGCGGCAGTCTATGGAAATCCGTCGGCGAAGCCGGCAAGGGCATGTTCGAGCTGCCCTTCATCTGGTGCGCGAGCCCCAAGCGGGTACTGCGTACGGCGCGCATCGTCAACTGGGAGCTGGTCCAGCAAGCGCTGGATGCCAAGGCCGGCGTCGTCTTCCTGACCCCGCACCTGGGCTGTTTCGAGATTTCGGCGCAGTCGGTAGCGCGCCATGACAGCCTGAGCGTACTGTACCGCCCGCCGCGCAAGGCCGCGCTCAAGCCGCTCATCGAAGGTGCCCGTGCCCGCGCCAACCTGCATCTGGCGCCGGCCAACCTGTCCGGCGTGCGTATCCTGCTCAAGGCCTTGAAGAATGGTCAGGCCATCGGCCTGCTGCCGGACCAGGTGCCGCAGAACGGCGAAGGCGTGTGGGCCGACTTCTTCGGCAAGCCGGCCTACACCATGACCCTGCCGGCCAAGCTGCAACAGATGAGCGGTGCCCCCATCATCCTGGCCTATGCCGACCGTTTGTCCTGGGGACGGGGTTATGCCATCCACTTCGTGCCCTTCGAGGGTGAACTGGGCCAGACGCCCGAACAGCAAGCCCGCGCCATCAACGCGGCCATGGAAAAGCTGATCGCCCGCTGCCCGGCGCAATACATCTGGAGCTACAACCGCTACAAGACGCCCCCTGGCGTCAACCCGCCGGGAGCTGCGCAATGAGGCTCCTGATCGGGCTGATGTGGCTGCTGCACTGGTTGCCGCTGCCCATCCTCGGGCGGCTGGGCGAGGCGCTGGGCTGGCTGCTCTATCTCTATATGCGACCGCGCCGCCGTATCACGCTCATCAATCTGCGCCTGTGCTTCCCCGAGAAGACCGAGCAGGAGCGTCGCCTGATCGCCCGCCGCCACTTCCAGGCCTACGCCCGCAGCGCCCTGGAACGCGGCATCCTGTGGTGGGCGCCAGAGTCTCGCTTGAAGCGCCTCATCCAGGTCGAGCCCGGCATTCCTTTCGAGACGCTGAACAAGGGTCCCACCATCCTGCTGTGTCCGCACTTCGTCTGCCTGGAAATTCCCGGTATCGCGCTGGTGCTCAATTCGGATTATTCGGTCTGCACCATCTACGCCCGCCAGCAGAACGAGGTGGTGGATCAGGCCCTGTTAAAGGGCCGCTCGCGCTTTCGACCAGTCACGCTGCTGGCGCGCGAGAAGGGGGTCAAGCCCATCATTAGGGCCATGCGCGAAGGGCTGCCCTTCATCATGCTGCCCGACATGGATTTCGGCACCCGTGATGCCGAATTCGTCCCCTTCTTCGGTGTGCCCGCCGCCACCCTGACGGCCACTGCCCGCATCGCCGCAGCCACCGGGGCCTCGGTGGTACCGGTGATCACGACTTTCCTGCCCGGCTATCGCGGCTGGAAGACCACCTTCCATCCGGCCTGGGAAAACTATCCGGGCGACGATATCGTGGCCGCCACGCGGCGCATGAATGCCTTCATCGAAGAACGCGTATTGGAAGCCCCGGCTGAATATTTCTGGGCGCACAAGCGTTTCAAGAACCGCCCGCCGGGTGAACCAGACCTCTACCGCAAGGGCCAGCACTGACACCGGCCATCCTGCAGCCCTTTGAAAAGGGCTGCACGTACTTATAATGATGTGATGAAAATCAAATTTACCAAGATGCACGGTGCCGGCAACGATTTCGTCGTGCTTGATGCCGTGAACCAGGCCATTTCGCTCACGCCCGCCCAGTGGCAGTTCATCGCCGATCGTCGCTTCGGCATCGGTGCCGACCAGATGCTGGTGGTGGAAAAGGCGCAAGGCGCCGGTGTGGATTTCCGTTATCGTATCTACAACGCTGATGGCGGCGAGGTCGAGCAATGCGGCAATGGTGCGCGGGCTTTCGTGCGCTTCGTCACCGAAAAGGGGCTCACCGACAAGCGCGCCATCCGCGTGGAAACCATGTCCGGCGTGATTGAGCCGCGCCTGGAAGAAGATGGCCAGATTACCGTGGACATGGGCGCCCCCATCCTCACGCCCGCTGACGTGCCCTTCGACAGCCGCAACCTGCAGTACCGGACTGAAGCCGACGATACGCTGTGGCCACTGGAAGTGGCCGGCAAGACGACGTGGATCTCGGTGGTATCGATGGGCAATCCGCACGCCGTGCAAGTGGTGGAAGACAGCGAAGCCGCCCCGGTGCTGGTGGACGGCCCGCTGATCGAACACCATGAACGCTTCCCCAAGCGCGTCAATGCCGGATTCATGCAGGTCGTGGACCGCCACCACATCAACCTGCGCGTCTACGAACGCGGCGCGGGCGAAACCCTGGCGTGCGGCACCGGTGCCTGTGCGGCGGTGGTGGCGGGTGTGCGCCGTGGCCTGCTGGATTCGCCGGTGGCGGTCCAGACGCATGGCGGCGTGCTCAACATCGCCTGGGCCGGCCCGGGCGAACCGGTGATGATGACCGGGCCGGCGGTGACCGTCTTTGAAGGCGAGATCGAACTGCCCGATTCGCTCTGATCCTGCAGCGACCGCAGGGTGCGGCCATGAGAAAACGGCTTGCCGAGCGGCAAGCCGTTTTTCGTTGACCGGGCAGCATCGGATTCAGGCAGCCAGATCCTGCGCCTCGGTTTCCTCGTCTTCCTGCGACTGAGGCAAAAGGGTCTTGAGGCGATACAGCCGCTGGCGGTAGTTGCCTTCAGGGCCGCTAGGCCCGCAGTCCATGTCTTCGAAGAGTCGTCCGATACGGTTGAGCGCACCGCGCTGCTCGCCGGTCTCCACCATGATGAGCCGCCGCTTGCTGCGTGCGTACTGGCTGCGGATGTCGATCATCAGACAGTGGCCGCAATCGGCCTGTTTCAGGTCGACCAGCAGAGCTTCCGGGCGGGTCAGGCCGAACAGCATGGCCAACTCGATGCGCGCGGCCAGGAAAGGATGGGCGTTGACCTGCTCGCGGCTCATCTGCGCGCGCGCCTGTACGGCCCAGGCGGCGGCCTGCGGGCGATCAGCCACCTTGTCCAGCAGGGCCTGGGCTTCTTGCGCGCCTTGGGTGGCGGCCTTTTGCAGCCAGTACAGGGCGCGTACATCGTTGGCAGGATCATCGCGCCGGTTGCGCCAGGCGCCCACGCCACATTCCAGCTGGGCGTCCACATGGCCCATCTCGGCGGCGCGCTCCAGGTAATGCTGCACGTCGGCAAGATTGCGCTGCGAAAATTCGGGCTTCAGATAAATACGCGAGAGCACATACCATGCCGCAGCCATCCCCTGCTCCCCGGCCAGGGTCAGCCAGCGGATCGCCTTCTTGTAATTGGCCGAACCCTGCCCGGCGAAACGCCGCGCGCCGGATTCGTCGACCCGGCCATACAGCAGGCCCAGGGCCAGCTGCGCATCGCGATCACAGGCCAGCGCAGCCAGTTCCAGCAATTGCTGCGCCCGCGGCAGGTCGGGACGCTTGTCCTCCAGATGAACCTGCGCCAGGCGACGCAGCAGAAGGATGTTCTGCTGGCCCAAGGCAGCGGCCAGCGCCTCGGACGGTGCATTGAGCTGGGCCATGCCGGATTCGTGTTGACGCAACAAGGCATCGGCCAGCGGTTGGGCGCGCTGCTGGAAGGCGGCCGCGTCAGACTGACGCCAGGCACTGTCAGCCAGCGCATGCTGGGCCTGCTCGATGCCGGCATCGGCGGCCTTTTGCGTCCACTGCTGCAATTGTTCAGGTTTGAGCGCGACGGCTGCCGCCTCCGGGGCCGGCATGCGCTCGCCCTGGCGCGCCAGCAGCCACTGGGCATCGGCATTGCCCTCGCCGGCCACCACTTCCAGCGCACGCAGGGCATGCGCCTTCTGTTCGGCGCTGGCAGCGGCCGTGCCGGACGGATGCTCCAGCACCAGTCGGGCCAGCACCAGGCCGGCCCGGGTGAAACCATCGTCGAACGCACGTTCATACCACTGTGCCGCTTCGTGCGGCCGGGCAAGCTGGAGCACCACTTCATACGGAATATGTTGGGCTATGAGCATCCAGGCATCGGCCTGCCCCTGCCGTGCGGCCCGCTCCAGCCAGTGGTACGCAGTCCCGGGACTTTGCGGCAAACCATTGCCGCCAAACAGATAACGCTTGCCCAGGGTCAGTTGCGCCGCTGCCTCTCCGGCACGTGCTGCGCGGATGATTGCAAGGTCCTCGCGGTTGGCCATCCACCCTCCACATCAGGTCAGAAAGCCAAAATTATGACCCACAATCGACATTTTTTTAAAATTCCCTCGAAAAGTATCTAAATGAATCGTTTTAACAACAGATCGATTGACGAGACGGGACGGATCAAGTTCTCCCCTGCCATGCCGTTAATGAGTGACAAGGTGCAAGCCAAAATTTGCCTGTCCGGCATTGACGGGCAGGAAAGCGTTTGAAAAAAACAACACTCCTCCAGTGGATTGACGCTTTCAACCAAAATTCCGCCCTCCACGTGACCAATCTGCGGCCACGCCAAATGAGAACCCTTAATGTCTCACCATCCGACCAGAAGTACGGATCCTCAAGACTATTTTTATAGAAGGATGTCAAATGAAAAAATCTCTGCTGGCACTGGCCGTCCTCGGCGCGTTCGCAGGTGCTGCTCAAGCACAAAGCTCCGTTACTATCTACGGTATCGTTGATACCGGTCTCGCTTACACCAGCAAGGCTGTCAACACTGCCGGCACCGGCAGCACCGGCAGCAAGTTCGGCGTGAACTCCGGCGTCATCCAAGGTTCGCGTATCGGCTTCAAGGGCGTGGAAGATCTGGGCGGCGGTCTGTCGGCCCTGTTCCAACTGGAAACCGGCTTCAACAATGACAACGGCGCTCTGAACGGTCAAGATGGCACCACCGGTACCACCAACCTGTTCCGCCGCAAGTCGATCGTCGGTCTGTCGGGTGGCTTCGGCTCCGTGACCCTGGGCCGTCAAACCGACTTCGCTGACACCATCTCCGCTTACACCTCCGTGAACGACTTCGGTAGCGTGGTTGGCGCCGTCGGCCACAACCTGGATCGCCTGGAAGGCACCCGTACCAACAACTCGATTGCCTACACCACCGCCAACCTGAGCGGCTTCACCGGCAACCTGATCTACGGCTTCGGCGAAACCGCTGGCAAGACCACCGCTGGTCAGTCCTTCGGCATCGGCGGCAAGTACGACAATGGTCCCCTGGGTCTGGGCATCAACTACTACCAGTCCAAGCAAGGTGCAACTCCTTCGGATACCTCCCTGCTGTCGACCGCTAGCGCCACTCAAGCTGGCAACAGCGCCCTGAAGGCCCTGAACGTCGTGGCTTCCTACCAGTTCGGCCCGGCCCGCGTGTACGGTAACTACTCGCGCGTCAAGCAAGACCTGAACACCACTTCGCCGACCGCTCTGGCTTCGAAGACCCTGGGCGTGGCCAGCAAGGCCGATATCTATGAACTGGGTACCGCCTACTCCCTGAGCCCGTCGCTGAAGCTGCTGGGCGCAGTGACCCACACCCGTGCTGACTTCAACTCGTCCTCCAAGGGCAAGCTGACCCAAGTTAGCCTGGGCGCTGACTACTGGCTGTCCAAGCGTACCGACCTGTACGCATTCGTCGCCAACATCCACGCCAAGGACATGGCCAACACCGGCGTGTTCGGTGATGCAACTGGCACTGCCACCATCGGCAGCGCCGACAACAGCCAAACCGCTGTTGCCGTTGGTATCCGTCACAAGTTCTAATTCATGGAGCTGAGACCGGTGTGAATACATCGGTTTCAACCTGATCTGAACCTGAGTCGTACCGGAAGAGGCCTGCATGAGCAATCATGCAGGCCTCTTTCTTTTTGCTCCCATCCGGCACGATCGCCCCGTGCTTCTGCGGAGAACGGCGCCGATGATTGTCAGTGTGTCCGATAGCGAGGATAATCTCGCGATATTTCCGGCGCACCCTCCCCGCGCGCAGCCGGCACCCCAACACAGACCCCGCGAAGATGACCACCGAACTGGATTCCAGCCTGATTGCCGACTACCTGCTCGACCACCCGCACTTCTTCGAGGAGCATGCGGAACTGCTTTCGACGGTCAAGCTGACCAGCCCGGTCATGGGCCGTGCCGTCTCGCTACAGGAACGCCAGATGGAAATCCTGCGCGAAAAGATCCGGGTACAGGAACTGCGCATGGCCGACCTGATGCGCATCGCCCAGGAAAACGACGAGATCACCAGCAAGTTCCAGGCATGGAGCCGCGCACTGCTGTTGACGCGCGATGCCGCCGACCTGCCGCGCGTGCTGGTGGACCGGCTGCAGGAAATCTTCCACGTGCCGCAAGTGACGGTACGCCTGTGGAACCTGGGCCCCACCCACGCCGACAACTGGGCCACACAGGAAGTCTCGGAGGACGCGCGCATCTTCGCCAATGGCCTGGCTGCGCCCTTCTGCGGCCCCAACAAGGATTTCGAAGCCGCCACCTGGCTGGACGATGCGAGCTCCGTCAAATCGCTCGCCATGCTGCCCCTGCGCGTGGGCGCGGCCCCCGAAGCCTTCGGTCTGCTGGTCCTGGGCTCGCCCGATCCGAATCGCTTCACGGCCGACATGGGGACCGACTTCCTGACCCGCATCGGCGAAACCGGCAGCGCCGCCCTGGCCTGCCTGCTGCGCTGAGCGCTCTCACCCAGGGGGAGTCACGGCATGGATGGCGGCACTTCCCCGGCTTCTTCCCTGATCGCACAGTATCTTTCTTTCCTGCGCAGCCAGCGCAAGCTGTCGCCGCATACGCTGGATGGCTATGCGCGCGACCTGCAGGAGTTGCGCGCCCTGCTGGCGCCTGCGGATGCGCCTCCGGATGCCCCTGAACCTGCGCTGCAGCGCGTGACCCAGGTCCAGATCCGCAAATGCGCCGCGCGCCTGCATGCGCGCGGACTCAATGCGCGCTCCATCTCGCGCAAGCTGTCGGCATGGCGTGGCCTGTTCGCCTGGCTGGCGCTGGAACAGGCGATGCCGGCCAACCCGGTCGATGGCGTCAAGCCTCCCAAGAAAAGCAAACCCCTGCCCAAGGCCCTGCCGGCCGATGACGCCATCCGCCTGGTATCGCAGGCCGATCCGGCGCGCGATCCAGACTCCACCCTGGCCGCCTGCAACCGGGCCATGTTCGAGTTGCTCTATTCGAGCGGATTGCGTGTCTCGGAGCTGGTCGGCATCGATGTGGCCGACCTCCGCGAGGGCAGCTATGAATCCGCTGGCTGGATCGACCTGGACGAGGCCGAGGTCACGGTCACAGGCAAGGGCGGCAAGAAGCGCAAGGTCCCGGTGGGCCAGGCTGCCCTGCAGGCAATCCGCGACTGGCTGCCCTTGCGCGCCGCTCTGGTCAAGGCCGATGGCGGCACGGATGTGCATGCGTTATTTATCAATGAACGCGGCGCCCGCATGTCGCCCCGAGTCACGCAGCTGCGCCTGAAGGCCCATGGCAAAGGGGTGGACATGCCTGCCGACGTGCATCCGCACATGCTGCGCCACTCCTTCGCCTCGCACGTCCTGCAAAGTTCGGGCGACCTGCGGGCGGTGCAGGAAATGCTGGGCCACGCCTCCATCACCGCGACCCAGGTCTATACCGCACTGGACTTCCAGCGCCTGGCCCAGGTCTATGACCAGGCCCATCCGCGTGCCCGCAAAGGCGGCGGGAAATAGCCACCGACCGATACCGAACGAGCGCCGGGCCGGCATCGGCTAGAATGGAGGCTTGCGCGTGTCGCGCGCCTCGTTTCTTTAGCTTCTTTCGCCAGTCCCCTGGCCCAGCCCAACCGCCCATGCCGACCATGAAAGCCAAAGCCGCCGTTTCCGCTCCCGCCAGCACCGCCGTCCAGGCCGCGACGGTGACTGCGCTCGCCGAGGCACAGTTGCGCGAGGCCGGGGTGCGCGTGACGCAAGCCCGCGTCAACGTGCTGGGCGCCCTGCTGGAAACCCGCAGCGCTGCCTCTCATCAAGATATCCAGGATCGCTTCGCCGACATGGACCGGGTCACGCTCTACCGTGCCCTCGATTGCCTGACCGAAGCCGGTCTGGCGCACAAGATCTCCAGCGACGACCGCATCTTCCGCTACAGCGCCGGCGCCGATCATCCTGAGCACGGCCTGCACGACCATCCGCAAGGCAAGCAGCACCAGCACGGCCATTTCAAATGCACCCGCTGCAATCGCGTGTTCTGCCTGGATGCCAGCGATGGCACCGACTTCCTGGCCACCGTCCTGCCCGACGCCGACCGCCACCGCTCCACCGCCGCGCAACTGCAATCGGCCTTGCGCAAGACCCTGGGCAAAGGCTTCCAGAGTCACGAAGTGGAACTGACCATCAAGGGTTGGTGCGCCGATTGCGCTGACTGACTTTTGACAAATCCCTTCACGTCAGCGAGCAGCCCCCAGCGCCGCCAGCCGTCGCGGCAACTGCCGCACTGAACGAACCTTCACATCGACAAAACCCGGCAAGCGACTCAGCGCGCGCTGCCCGCCCATGTGCCCCAGCAGGGCCTGACTGCCGCGCAGATACTGGGTCACCCACGCCGTGCGCACACCCAGCTCGCGGGCGCTCTTCAGGTTATCTACCGTATCTTCCACCAGGATGCAGCGATGCGGGGCCACCTTGTGGCGCGCCAGCAGCTTGCGCAGCATGATGCGCGAGGGCTTGGGCCGCAGCTGGCGATGCACGTGCATGGATTCGATGGAGATGTGATGCGAGAAATGCCGGTGCAGTCCCAAATGGCGCACCAGCTCCCGAGAATAACGGCGCGGTGCATTGGTCAGCAGGATCTTCTGCCCCGGCAACTGCGCGAGCCAGCGCCCGATGCCACGCTCGGCACGGACCATGCCGGGCAGGTCATCGAAGAGATGGGCTTCGTGCAGAAACTCATCCACGCCCAGGCCATGGTGGCGCACCAGACCCAGGAGGGTAGCGCCGTAGAGCTTCCAGTAATGCCGCCGCAGGTAATTGACCGCCGCCTCGTCGCTGGGCTGCCCATCGTTGTCCAGCACGCGCTTGATGATGCGGTTCATGTTGGTATTGATGGCGGGGAAGATCGCGTGCGAGGCGTTGTGCAGAGTGTTGTCGAGATCGAACAACCAGAGCGGTGTAGTATTGGACGCCATAAAAAGACCGGCGCGCCGCCATGACGGGGGCGCACCTTCAGCAAGCTAGGAAAGAAAGGCCAGCAGTGACCGGATTGATGCAACGCTTGATTATAGTGAGTTTGACCTGGCTGTCCTGCCTGAACTTGCTCTGCCCTGCCCGCGCGGCCACGCCTGCGGAGACCTCCCCACCCGCCCCGCCGCGCGGCGCGCTCTACCAGGTCTCGGATGGCCGCCACACGCTGCTGCTGTTTGGCACCATCCACGTCGGCGCCCCTGATTTCTACCCGCTCGAACCGACGCTGCAACAGGCTTTGACCACCACCCCCGTGCTGGCGCTGGAGCTGGACCCGCAGAACGCCGCTGCCATGCAGAGCGCGGTGCAGCGTCATGCGCTCTATCCCGCCGGACAGCACCTGCTGGATCAGCTCGACCCGGCGCTGCGTCAGCGCACCGAGACCACGCTGCAGCGTTTCGGTCTATCCCCCGAGAGCGTACAGCAGATGCGCCCATGGATGCTGGCCATGGCCCTGACGGTGCAGGAATATGTGCGCCATGGCTATCGTACCGACCTGGCTGTGGACAGCCACCTGGCCGCGACCGTGCGCGCCCATGGTGGCAAGATCGTGGAACTGGAAAGCGCCGAGCGCCAGATGAGTCTGTTGAGCCAGTTGACCCCGGCCCAGCAGGGGCAATTCCTGGCCGACACCCTGCAGGAACTGGACGATGCCGACCTCACCCGCAAGCTGGACCGCCTGGTCGGCGCCTGGCGTCGCGCCGACAGTGCCGGCTTTGCTGCCGCCTTGCAGGAGATGCAGCAGGATGACAGCTTCACCAGCCGCTTTGCGGTGGACACGCTGCTGCGCAAACGCAATCCGGGCCTGGCCGCAGGCATTACCGAACTGCTCAGTGAGCACGATCATGCGGTCGCGGCCATCGGTATCCTGCATCTGGTCGGACCTGACAGCGTGCCGGCCTTGCTCGCCAAGAAGGGATTGCAGGTAACACAACTCTATTAACTCTATTGAAAGCGCTGTGGATAAATAAAAAGGGATGAGCGCAAACTCATCCCTTTTTCGTCACCTCTGCGCTGCAGGGCGATCGATGCGATCAGTGCGAACGGATCATGGTCCCGAAAGCCTGTTCGGTCAGCACTTCCAGCAGCAGCGAGTGTTCGATGCGGCCGTCGATGATGTGCACCGTGTTCACGCCCGACTTGGCCGCATCCAGGGCCGAGGAAATCTTGGGCAGCATGCCGCCGGAGATGGTGCCGTCGGCAAACATCTCGTCGATCTCGCGCGCCGACAGGTCCGTCAGCAGGTTGCCGGCCTTGTCTTGCACGCCGGCGATGTTGGTCATCATGATCAGCTTTTCGGCATGCAGGATCTCGGCGATCTTGCCGGCCACCACATCGGCATTGATGTTGTAGGCCTGGCCATCGTCACCAAACCCGATGGGCGAGATGATGGGGATGAAGGCATCATCCTGCAGCGCCTTGACCACCGCCGGGTTGATGGCTTCGATCTCGCCCACGTAGCCGATGTCCAGGAAGGCACCGGGATGCTCCTTGTCCGGCATCTGCATCTTGCGCGCGCGGATCAGGCCGCCATCCTTGCCGGTCAGGCCCACCGCCTGGCCGCCGTAGTGATTGATCAGCATCACGATGTCCTGCTGCACTTCACCGCCCAGCACCCACTCCACCACTTCCATGGTTTCTTCATCGGTAATGCGCATGCCCTGCACGAAAGTACCCTGCTTGCCGATCTTCTTGAGCGCTGCATCGATCTGCGGGCCACCGCCGTGGACCACCACCGGGTTCATGCCCACCAGCTTCAACAGGATCACGTCGCGGGCGAAGCCGTGCTTCAGGCTTTCTTCCGTCATCGCATTGCCGCCGTACTTGACCACGATGGTCTTGCCGTGGAATTTGCGGATATACGGCAGCGCCTCGGCCAGGATTTCGGCTTTGATCTGGGGGGCTACGTGGGTGAGGTCGGTGGTCATGGCAATGTCCTGTCGATGCGATGAGGAAAAAGTGATGGGTGATGGGGTGATGCGGTTAGGGACGCGATTTTACATGGAAAGCCGCCCGGCTTCGCACTGCAACACGGGACGTGTGCGATCCAGACAACGCCGCCGCGCTCAGGCGCCGCAGGCGCGGATTTCCTGATCCGGGAAGGCGCTCTTGATATTGTCCAGCGCGGTGCGGGCTTCCGGGCTCAGATCACGCAGCTGGAACACCTGTTTGCCGGCCCCCGAACGACGCGCGATGATGCGCGCGCTGCGCACGCCGCGCGAGATCAGTTGGCCGACATACGCCTTGGCCGCCTCTTCGGTACGGAAGATGCCCAGCGAGACGCCGTTACGCAGCGCCGGATTGGGGAAGCTGTCCGGAATGACATAGAAATCGCCGATCCCCAGGCGCCGCAGCTCGGCAATACGCCGCTCGGCACCGTCGCGACCATCCTGAGGCGGGATGAAGACCATATGGCTGGTGACGTCCTGAGTCAGTTTCTGGACCACCTTGTCGCCCAGCTTGAGGCTGGCCAGTTGTTCCGAGAAGCGGCGGGCATCGGCGGCAGTGAAGTTGCCGACTTCGGTACAGGAAGGGGTGACCGCAGCAAGCTGCGGGGTCGCCGCTGTCGGTGCTGTCGGTGCTGTCGGTGCTGTCGGTGCTGTCGATGCTGTCGGTGCTGTCGGTGCCGTCGTTGCCCCCGTCGCGGCTGTCGCGGCCGGCGTCGGTGCATCGGGGGCCACAGGCGTGGCCGTCGCAGCGGCATCGGTACCGGCGGCGGGCGCCGGCGCAGCTTGCGCGCGCAGTTGCGAAGCCAGCTTCTCGCTATTGGCCGGCAGCAGGCTCAACAGCTCGGGCCGCAATTGTTGGGTCAGGCGCTGCGGTTCACGCCGTTCGGTCGCGCTGGCACCAAAATAACCGCGTGAGAGCCCGAACAGGACCACGTTACCCACCAGCAACAGCCAAAAAAGCAGTTTCAGCTTCATCCGCGCCCAGTCTTCCTTGCCCTGATTGATTTGTCTGCCTGCATGGACAGGCGTTCAGCGTCCATGGTTCATGGCCGTATAGAGGCCAATGAGCACCAGATTATCCACCTTTTCCAGCGGCGTATCGCCCAGCGCCAGGTAAGGCGCCAGCAGTATCCCCGCGCCACCGGCCAGCAGGCAGCGCAAGGCTGCGCCGGGATGCCGGCGGCGGCGCTCGGCCAGCGCGTGCTCGATGGCCCCTACCTGGGCTGCGATGCAGCCGGCGACGATGGCATCGACCGTATTGTCGGCAAACATCCGCTCGGGTGGCGCCGCGCCATCGATGCGGGGCAACTGGGCCGTATTGAGGGCCAGCGAGGTGGCCATGGTGCCAAAGCCCGGCAGGATCATGCCGCCTTCGAACACGCCCTCGGCGCTGATGACGTCGATGGTCGTGGCCGTACCGCATGTGGCTACCAGCAACTGCTCATCGGGAAACAGCGAGCGCGCACCGATGGCTGCGGCAAAGCGGTCACAGCCCAGCTGGCCGGGATGGCGGTAGCCATTGCGTATGCCGGCCCGCTCGGGCGTGGAGGCAAACCATTCGATGATCACACGCGGCCCGAAGACGGCGTACAAGATGACCTGCAGGCGATCCCGCAAGGCCGGTCCGGCAACATTGGAGACGGCGACCTGCAGGTCCGCATCGCTGGCAATCAGGCCGGTGAGCCCCGCCCAGTCCTGCGCCAGCGCCTCGACCCCGGCACGCTCCACCGCGCCTTGCTGCCGCCACGGCAAGGGCGGGGCGGCGCCACGGTCCGCATCGGCCACCAGCGCCCACTTGATGCGGGTATTGCCGGCATCGACCAGCAGCATCATGCGTCTTGCAGCCGCAACGAGACATCCCCGGCCAGGATCTCGACCTGTCCGCTCTCGGTCTCGATGAGGAAGCGGCCCATCATGTCCACGCCCATCGCGGTGCCTTCCTGCAGGACGCGGCCATTCTCGACGATCTTGACGGCCTGCCCGGCATAGGCGTGGAAGGCTTCCCAGCGCTTGACGAAGGCCCCGAAGCCGCGCGCCTCGAACTCCTCCAGAACGCCGGCGAGGGCGCTGGCGATGATGGCCAGCACGGTCTCGCGCGGCGGCTTCTTCAGTTCGGGCGCAGCCCCGACCGCGCGCTGCAGTTCATCTTCCAGGCCTGGTGGTACCGCCAGGTTCAGGCCGATGCCGATGACGGCCCAGGTGGCCTCGCCCTGGCGGCCGTCGGCGGCGGTCTCGATCAGGATACCGGCCAGCTTGGCGCCATCGCGCAGGACGTCATTGGGCCATTTCAACTGCGGGCGGATACCGAACACTTCCAGCGCCTCGGCCAGGGCCACACCGACGGCCAGCGGCAAGCCCAGCAGCGCGTGCGTGGGCCGCTGCAGGCGCCAGGCCAGTGAGAAGGTCAGCGAATCTTCCGCCGCGGCACGCCAGGGGCGTCCCGCGCGGCCACGACCGGCGCTCTGGCGATCGGCCACCAGCAGCAGCGGGCGCTGCAGGGTGGACAGGCGCTGCATCAGGTCGACATTGGTGGAGCCGGTCACGGCCACGGCTTCGACATCGATACGTTGCTGGCCCTGGGGGTCGGAACCGGCCAGGAGCATGCCGATGCGCTCTGGACGCACCAGCGGCGCCGAGTCAGGCTCGGCGGGCATGGGAAAAGTCAGTGTCATGCGCGCATTGTAACGGCAGAGCGGGCTGACGCGGGATGCCGGATGCCAGACAAAGGCAAAGGTAAAGACGATGGCCGGCAGCGACCACCTCTTGCGAAATCGGTTACCCTCTGGCCCATGCCCGTTCCACCCGACTCCCGCTGCGAGCCTCCTGCTGCCCCGGCCAGTGCGCCGGCGGCCTCCTCGTTCGCGCGCGTGAGCCTGCTGGTCTATACGCTGCTGATCGTCTATGCCAGCTGGTATCCCTTCTCCGGCTGGCGTGACATGGGGCTCATGCCCTTTGATTATCTGGGCGCGCGCCTGCCCTACTACTGGACCGTGTTCGATGTCTGGACCAACGTCGCCGGTTACGTGCCGGTGGGCCTGCTGCTGGTACTGGCCCTGCATCCGCACCTGCGTCCCTGGTGGGCGGTGTGGCCGGCCATACTGGCCGGCACGCTCCTGTCGGCCTGCATGGAGGCGGTCCAGACCTATCTGCCGACCCGTGTACCCTCCAACCTCGACCTGTTGACCAACGCGCTGGGCGTGGCCCTGGGCGCCCTGCTGGGAGCAGCCTGCAGCCGTTATTTCCTGCACGAGAGCCGCTTCCTGCTGCTGCGCCGCCGCTGGTTCTCCAGCGAAGCCAGCCGGGGCCTGGTGGTGGCCGGCCTGTGGCCGCTGGCGCTGATCTTTCCACAGAATCACCTGTTCGGTCTGGGCCACCTGGTGCCGCCGCTGTCGGCCTTGTTCTCCGATCTGTTCGATACCCCCATCGACCTGGCCACCACCTGGCTCAACAGCGTGCAGCCGAGTGCCGAACAATACTGGCTGGCCGACGTCATCGTCACCGCCTGCGGCCTGACCGGCGCGGCCCTGCTGGTGCTGCTGCTGATGCGGCGTCAGGCTCCGCGTCGCCGGCTGGTGGCGCTGTACCTGCTGGCCTGCATCGCCACCAAGTCACTGGCCTGCGCCCTCTTCTTCGCACCGCAGAACGCCTTCGTGTGGATTTCGCCCAGCGCCGTGGGTGGCATCATGCTGGGGACCATGATGATCGTCGGGCTGGCCTGGGCGCCGCCCACGGCACAGCGTCGGGTGGCCGCACTGGCGCTGATTCTGAGCCTGATGGTGACCAATGCGGTCCCGGCCAATCCCTATTACATTTCCACGCTGGAAACCTGGGTGCAGGGCAAATTCCTCAACTTCGACGGCGCCGCGCAGTTCCTCTCGGTGCTGTGGCCCTTCCTGGCGATCTGGTTCCTGCTCCATCCGGTGCACCGCAGGCCGGCTTGAGCGAGGTGTATCATTGACGCTTTGCCGGCCCGCACCGGCACCGTCGCCACTCTCCACAGGTCATCCCATGAGCGATCAAGAGCAACCCTTCTACGAACATCACGTCTTCTTCTGCCTGAACCAGCGCCAGCCGGGCGAACGTACCTGCTGTGCCGACAAGGGCGCGCAGGCGGCCCAGGAACATGCCAAGAAGCGCATCAAGCAACTGGGCCTGTCCGCGCCCGGCAAGGTCCGCATCAACAAGGCCGGATGCCTGGAGCGCTGCGAGGAAGGCCCGGTCGTGGTGATCTACCCGCAAGGCACCTGGTACACCTACGTCGACAATGAAGACATCGACGAGATCATCGACAGCCACATCGTCGGCGGCAAGGTCGTGGATCGCCTGAAAATCTGACGATATGAAACTTTGAGCATGCTGCGGCCCGCCATGCCCGTCGCAGCAAGCTTCCCTCATCCGTTTTCCCGCACGCCATGAACGTACATACCCAACACTTCCAGATCGCCGGTGCCGTCGGCCAGCTCGAATGCGCGCTTGATCTGCCGGACCCCGAGCAATTTGCCGCGCCGGTCGGCCTGGCCCTGGTGGCCCATCCGCATCCGCTCTACGGCGGCACCATGGACAACAAAGTCGCGCAAACCCTGGCCCGTACCTTCCTGGCGCTGGGCTACGTAGCGGTGCGCATGAATTTCCGCGGCGTGGGCAAGTCCGAAGGCGTGCATGACCATGGCGCCGGCGAGACCGATGACATGGCCCTGCTGCTGCAGCACATGCGCACCCAATATCCCGAGCTGCCGTTGGCGCTGGGAGGATTCTCCTTCGGCACCTTCGTCCAGGCGCAATTGCAGCAGCGCCTGTTGCAGCAGGATGCGGCCAGCGCCGCCGAGCGACTGGTACTGGTGGGCACGGCGGCCGGAAAGTGGCCCATGCCACCGGCACCGGCCAATACCATCCTGATCCACGGCGAGCAGGACGACACCATTCCCCTGTCCGCCGTGCTGGACTGGGCGCGCCCTCAGGAGCTGCCGGTCGTAGTGATTCCGGGCTCGGATCACTTTTTTCACCGCAAGCTGCAACATATCAAAAATGTCGTGGTCGAAAGCTGGCATCGCCGCCCGGCGCAGCTTCAGGCCTGAACGTTTCCAACAAGTCCGACGTCCATCCCGAAGCCATGGCGGCGCTGCGCGAGGCGAGCCCAGGGCGCCATGCCGGTATCGTGAGGGGATTTTCGGGGATGAAGATTCATTCAATTGGGAACGATGCCGCATGACGTTTTATAATTCAGTGCGACCAGCCAGTCAGAAGCAGCGAGCCTTTGCCGGGCTGTTCGCACTGATTGAACCCGACTGATCCGTCCTGCCTCACCCTCTTTTCAAACCAACAGCTACGATGTCCCCCCGTGCTGGCAATTTTTCTTAGGCACCGATGAAAAAGCTTCTCGCGGCATTCGCCGCAACCGTCCTTTCCCTTTCCGCCGTCACCGCCTCCGCCCAAAGCCTGCCGCCGCCGACCGTGGCGGCCAAGAGCTGGCTGCTGCTCGATGCCTCGGCCAACCAGGTGATCGCCTCCAGTGAGGCCGACACCCGTGTGGAACCGGCCTCGCTGACCAAGCTGATGACCGCCTATCTGGCCTTCGCCGCGCTGCGCGACAAGCGCCTGAGCCTGGAGCAGGAAGTCAATGTCTCGGTCAATGCCTGGAAGGTTGATCCGAGCAGCTCCAAGATGTTCATCGAGCCCAACAAGCCGGTCTCCATCGACAATCTGCTCTATGGCCTGATCTCGGTGTCGGGCAACGATGCCGCCGTGGCCGTGGCCGAAGCGGTCTCCGGCACCGAAGACGCCTTCGTGCAGCTGATGAACCGTGAAGCCCAGCGCCAGGGCCTGACCAACACCCATTTCAGCAACCCGCATGGTCTGCCCAGCCCGGAGACCTATACCACGGCGCGCGACCTGTCGATTCTGTGCCGCAACCTGATCAACGACTTCCCCGACTATTACAAGCGCTACTACTCGGTCAAGAAGTTCACCTACAACAACATCACCCAGCCCAACCGCAACCGTCTGCTGTGGCTGGACCCGACGGTGGACGGCATGAAGACCGGTCACACTTCCAGCGCCGGTTATTCGCTAATCACCTCGGCCCATCGCCCGGTGCCCAACGGCGAGCGTCGCCTGATCTCGGTGGTGATCGGTACCGTCTCCGACGCGGTCCGCACTCAGGAGAGCCAGAAGCTGCTCAACTGGGGCTTCCAGAACTTCGATGCCGTCAAGCTCTACGCCAAGGGCCAGGCCGTCGACACGCCTGACGTGTGGAAGGGTTCGCAGAGCAAGATCAAGGTCGGCTTCAAGAACGACGTCTACATCACCATCCCCAAGGGCACGGCCGACAAGGTCAAGACCAAGCTGGAGCGCAATGATCCGCTGATCGCCCCGATCTCGGAAAACGCCAAGGTCGGCACCCTGAAGGTGACCATCGACGACAAGACCGTGGCCGAACTGCCGGTGATCGCACTGGAATCGGTGGGCCCGGCGGGCTTCATCGGTCGTGCCTGGGATTCGCTGCGTCTGATGTTCAAGTAATCGAGCCACAGGCAGTTGCACCATGCAAAACGCCATCGGGAAACCGATGGCGTTTTTTCATGCCCTCGTGCGAGCTTCGTCCGCGCAAAAAAAAAACGCCACCGTCTCAGCGGTGGCGTTTCAACTTGCGGACTTCCAGACTGAGCTGGCTCAGGCAGCCACGGCTTCCTTGGCCACTGCCGGGGCCACGTCATCGGCCGACGAACGGATCAGGTGATCGAAGGCCGACAGGGCTGCCGTCGCACCTGCACCCACGGCGATGACGATCTGCTTGTACGGCACGGTGGTCACGTCGCCTGCGGCGAAGACGCCCGGAATCGAGGTCTGTCCCTTGGCATCGATCTCGATCTCGCCGTGTTTGGACAAGGCCAGGGTTCCCTTGAGCCATTCGGTGTTGGGCACCAGGCCGATCTGGACGAACACGCCTTCCAGTTCCACATGCCTGATCTCGCCGCTCTCGCGCTCCTTGTAGCTGATGCCGTTGACGCGCTGGCCATCGCCGGTGATCTCGGTGGTCTGCGCCGAGGTCACGATGGTCACATTGGGCAGGCTCTTCAACTTGCGTACCAGCACGGCATCAGCCTTGAGTTCAGCTGCGAACTCGATCAGGGTCACATGGGCGACGATACCGGCCAGGTCGATGGCCGCTTCCACGCCCGAGTTGCCGCCGCCGATCACCGACACGCGCTTGCCCTTGAACAGCGGACCATCGCAGTGCGGGCAATAGGCCACGCCCTTGTTCTTGTATTCCTGCTCGCCCGGCACGTTGACGTTGCGCCAGCGGGCACCGGTGGAGAGGATCACGGTCTTGCCCTTCAACACGCCGCCATTGGCCAGCTTCACTTCGATCAGCTTGTCGCCCGGCACCAATGCCTCAGCGCGTTGCACGTTCATGATGTCGACGTCATAGGCCCGCACGTGCTGTTCCAGCGCGGTCGCGAATTGCGGACCTTCGGTTTCCTGCACCGAGATGAAGTTCTCGATGGCCAGCGTATCGAGCACCTGCCCACCGAAACGCTCGGCCACCACGCCGGTACGGATGCCCTTGCGCGCTGCATAGATGGCAGCGGCTGCACCGGCGGGGCCACCGCCGACGATGAGCACGTCGTACGGCTCCTTGGCGCTCAGTTCTTCACCCTTGCGGGCAGCGGCACCAGTGTCGAGCTTGGCGAGGATCTCTTCCACACCGGTACGGCCCTGGCCGAAGACTTCACCGTTCATGTAGACGGTCGGCACGGCCATGATCTGGCGTTGCTCGACTTCTCCCTGGAACAGTGCGCCATCGATGGTCACCGACTGGATGCGCGGATTGATGATGGACATCACGTTGAGCGCCTGCACGACTTCCGGGCAGTTCTGGCAGGTCAGCGAGACGTAGGTCTCGAAGCGATAGTCGCCGTCCAGGTTCTTGATCTGCTCGATGACCTTGTCGTCGAGCTTGACCGGGTGGCCGCCCACTTGCAGCAGGGCCAGCACCAGGGAGGTAAATTCGTGGCCCATGGGGATCGCGGCGAATTCGACGCTGATGTGGGTCCCGGGGCGGTTCAGTTTGAAGGACGGGGTACGTCCCTGGGCATCGGCACCGCGTTGCTCGACCAGCTTGATGCGGTCCGACAGCAGCACGATGTCTTGCAGGAGTTCCTGCATCTCACGGGACTTGGCGCCATCATCGAGCGACGCGACGATCTCGATCGGGTGGCTGACCTTTTCCAGATAGGCCTTCAATTGGGTCTTGAGATTGGCATCAAGCATGATGATTACTTCCTCGTTGAGAGATTCTAGGGTCGCCCTGACCACGGCCTCGCCCTTGTGGGGGTCGGCCGCTTGCCCGGGGGGAGCGGGTCAGGACGGATACTGCGGGATATTCAGTGCAGCGCCAGCCGGAGAACAGCGCTTGGCTGGCGCGATACGGCGGGATGTTGCTTAGATCTTGCCGACCAGGTCCAGCGACGGCTTCAGAGTGGCGGCGCCTTCTTCCCACTTGGCGGGGCAGACTTCACCCGGGTGCGATGCGACGTACTGGGCGGCCTTGACCTTGCGCAGCAGTTCCGAAGCGTCACGGCCGATGCCGTTGTCATGCACTTCCATGACCTTGATTTCGCCTTCCGGATTGATCACGAAGGTGCCGCGCAGTGCCAGGCCTTCTTCTTCGATCAGCACTTCGAAATTGCGTGCCAGGGTCGCGGTCGGGTCGCCCACCAGGGGGTACTGGACCTTCTTGATGGCTTCCGAGGTGTCGTGCCATGCCTTGTGAGCGAAGTGGGTGTCGGTGGACACGCCGTAGATTTCAACGCCCAGCTTCTTGAATTCAGCGTAGTTGTCGGCCAGATCTTCCAGCTCGGTCGGGCACACGAAAGTGAAGTCGGCCGGGTAGAACACGAACACGGACCACTTGCCCTTCAGGGTGGCTTCGGTGATGTCGACGAACTTGCCATCGTGGTAAGCGGTTGCCTTGAACGGCTTGATAGTGGTGTTGATCAGGGACATTGTCGATTTCCTTTTAAAGGGGGGTTGAGTGAAGCGATGGGATGAATAGTAGAACGCCCAACAAAATAGATCAATTTTATTTAATCAATACTTTTGATTGGATTTAACTATCAGTCTTGAGGATCCGGCTATCGGCAGCGCCGGCGAGCGCAAACGGCGCGGTCACCACAAACACATGGCGTCGGCCCGCGCAGATGCAAGCACGACACTGGCCAATTGCCAACCATGATCGCTTAAGATGGAACACTTCCGGCAGCGCCCTGCAGCGGGCACGACCGGAAGTGGAAGCAATGTTACTGCAAGCACGCCATTCTTGTGCAGGTGCACAAGCCGACCAATCCTGACTCTGATGAACCGATGAGCGAGCACCGTCCCCAACCCGGCCGCCGCGCCGATTTCCCGCATTTTCACGCCATTGCGACGCGCTGGATGGACAACGACGTTTATGGCCACGTCAACAATGTCATCTACTACAGCTGGTTCGATACCGCCGTGAACCATTACCTGGTGCAGCAGGGTGTGCTGGATATCGAGCGGGGAGAAGTGATCGGGCTGGTCATTGAAACGCAGTGCAACTATTTCGCTTCCGTCGCTTTTCCGGACTTGATCGAAGTGGGTGTTCGGGTGGCGCATCTGGGCCGCAGCAGCGTGCGTTACGAGCTGGGCATCTTCAAGGCGGGTGAAGACACTGCCGCAGCGCAAGGCCACTTCGTGCACGTGTACGTGGATCGTGGCAGCCGCAGGCCGGTGGCGTTGCCGGAGGCATTGCGGGCGGCGCTCATGCCGCTGACCTTGCTGATGCCCGGGTGAGCATTCAGGAGAAGCGCCACCTCACAGATCAGCGAACCGCGGCAGCAAGAAAAGAAAACGCCCGCCGCATCACTGCGGCAGGCGCTTCCTGTCTTCTCCGAACCGGTCAGCTTCGGGCCTGTTCCCACTGAATCTGCGAGTGCGAGAGGTCGCCAAGCGTTGACTGCCTAGGCGCGGCGACGCGCCGTGGTGGTGCCACGGCAAGGAGCTGCAACAACGGCAGGCGACGCTTGGCGGCCTCTCCCGGAGGGTTGCCCCCAGAAGGCGCGCTGGCCGCGTTGCACGTCAGGGCTGGTGGCACCACCACCAGCCCTGACGCGCGCCTTGCCACCACGCCTTCTGGGGGCAACGCATCTCGCAGATTCAGTGTGAACAGGCCCTAGGCTGCCAGCTTCTTCTCCAGCTTGTCCTTGACACCTTGCAGTTCAGCCGGCAGCTTGTGCTTGAGCTTGTCGAACAGTTCCGCATGCAGCTCCAGTTCCTTGACCCAGGCGGCCTTGTCGATGGAGGTGATGGTGGTGAACTGTTCGGCGCTGAAGTCCAGGCCTTCCCATTGCAGGTCATCGAAGCGCGGGGTGAGGCCGAACAGATGCTCGACGCCGCCAGTCTTGACGCCCTGCGGATCCTCGATGCGGTCCAGCATCCACTTCAGCACGCGCATGTTGTCGCCGAAGCCGGGCCAGACGAACTTGCCGTCGGCATCGGTGCGGAACCAGTTGACGCAGTAGATCTTGGGCAGCTCGGCGGGCGAAGCAGCGATCTTCTTGCCGATGTCCAGCCAGTGCTGGAAGTATTCGCTCATGTTGTAACCGGCGAACGGCAGCATGGCGAACGGATCGCGGCGCACCACGCCCTGCTGGCCGACGGCCGCAGCGGTGGTTTCCGAACCCATGGTCGCGGCCATGTAGACGCCTTCAACCCAGTTGCGGGCTTCAGTCACCAGCGGCACGGTGGTGGAACGGCGACCACCGAAGATGAAGGCCGAGATCGGTACGCCGGCCGGATCGTCCCAGGCCGGATCGATCACCGGGTTCTGGGTGGCTGCGACGGTGAAGCGGGCGTTCGGGTGCGCTGCCTTGCGGCCGGTTTCCTTGCCGATTTCCGGGGTCCAGTCCTTGCCCTGCCAGTCGATCAGGTGCGCCGGCGCTTCCTTGGTCATGCCTTCCCACCAGACATCGCCATCATCGGTCAGCGCCACGTTGGTGAAGATGGTATTGGCCGACACCGAGGCCATGCAGTTGTAGTTGCTCTTTTCGTTGGTGCCCGGGGCCACGCCGAAATAGCCGGCTTCCGGGTTGATGGCATACAGGCGGCCATCGGCGCCCGGCTTGATCCAGGCGATGTCGTCACCGATGGTGGTGACCTTCCAGCCGCCGAAGGCCTTGGGCGGGATCAGCATGGCGAAGTTGGTCTTGCCGCAGGCCGAGGGGAAGGCGGCGGCCACGTAGTGCTTCTTGCCTTCCGGGGATTCCACACCCAGGATCAGCATGTGCTCGGCCAGCCAGCCCTGGGCGCGGCCCATGGTGGAGGCGATGCGCAGGGCGAAGCACTTCTTGCCCAACAGCGCGTTGCCGCCGTAGCCCGAACCGTAGGACCAGATCTCGCGGGTTTCCGGATAGTGGACGATGTATTTGGTGGCATTGCACGGCCAGGCCACATCCTTCTGACCAGCCGCCAGCGGCGCGCCCACGGTGTGTACGCAAGGCACGAACTCGCCATCGCTGCCCAGCACGTCGTACACGGCTTTGCCCATGCGGGTCATGATGCGCATGTTCACCGCCACATAGGGCGAGTCCGACAGTTCCACGCCAATGTGCGCGATGGGCGAACCCAGCGGACCCATCGAGAACGGCACCACGTACAGGGTGCGGCCGGCCATGCAGCCGTCGAAGAGACCATTCAAGGTCTGGCGCATCTCGGCCGGATCGGTCCAGTTGTTGGTCGGGCCGGCGTCTTCCTTGTTCTTGGAGCAGATGAAGGTGCGGTCTTCCACGCGCGCCACATCCGACGGATCGGAACAGGCCAGGTAGCTGTTGGGACGCTTGGCTTCGTTGAGCTTCTTCATGGTGCCGGCGGCAACCATTTCCGCGCACAGGCGGTCGTATTCTTCCTGCGAACCATCGCACCAGTAAATGCGAGCCGGCTTGGTCAGCGCGGCGATTTCGGCGACCCAGTTGATCAGTTTCTGGTGTTTGACGCAGGCGGGCGCATTGACTGCGGGAATGCCTGCCATGAGGGGTTGGTTCATATGCTACCTCCAATGCCACAAGTTGATGAATTCGGTTGGCACGGCAGGATCGTCGTTGCACGGAGCCGGCGGGATGCACACGCCAGTCGGCAGTACGGCGGTCTTGTCGGTGGCGACCGGCTCAGAGAGCCCGGTCACCCTGCCCGCCCCCTTGCTGGCGGCGGGTTTTGCTCACTCTTCGACAGTCGAGAGTGCAGGAAAGTGGCAGCGATTGTACCCCGATAAAACGGAATTTACGCAAATTTGTAGCGAAAAATACCCGACTTATGTAGTAGGTAATTACAAATCAAAAAAAATCTGTTTTTTCATTACTGTGCCGCATAACAGCAATTCCAGGACAATCCGCATGAATACTGGATTTGCGCGGCATTGCGGCAGATCAGCCATTCACACCGTGAATATCTCCTGTAAAAAGGCGACGAAAACTTTCACCTTGGCCGTCTCCCGGCGTGTCGGCTGGTAAAGCGCCACGATGTCCGGACCGGGCACTTGCCATTCGGGCAGCACCGGCACCAGGCTGCCCTCCTGCAGGGCCGGATCGAGGGTCACCGACATCTGCTGGATGATGCCGCCGCCAGCCTGCGCGGCGGCCACCATGGATTCCACGTGATCCATGGCCAGCAGGCCCTTGGGAATATGCGAGCTTTCAACGCCGTCACGGCCAAAACGCCAGGGCTTGACCATGCGCGTACGCGGATTCATGAAGCCCAGGCAGGCGAACTGGTCCAGCGCCTCCGGCGTCTGCGGCCAGCCGTGCTGCTGCAGGTAGGACGGCGCCGCACAGCACAGGTAGCGGGTAACGGCCAGCTTGCGCGCCACCATGCCCGAGTCGGCCAAGGTGCCGATGCGCACCAACACGTCCAGTCCCTCTTCCACCATGTCGACCATGCGGTCGCTGACGGTGACGCGCAGTTCCAGCTCGGGATACTGGCGCAGGAAGCGCGGCAGCGCCGGCGCCACGTAACGCCGGCTGATGACGCTGGGCAGGTCGACGCGCAGCAAGCCAGCGGGGCGCGTATCGGAGGCCCGCAAACCCGCCTCCAGCTCGCCCATGTCGGCCAGCAGCCGCAGCGCCTGCTCATGGCAGTGACGCCCCTCTTCGGTGAGCGACATGCTGCGCGTGGTCCGATTGAGCAGGCGCACCTTGAAATGCGCCTCCAGTGCGGCGACGTGGGTGGTCACCGAGGACGTGGACATGGAAAGCTTTTCAGCCGCACGGCTGAATGCCCCCGCCTCGACTACGGTGCAAAAGACCTTGAGCATATCCAGTCGGTCCATGGTGTTCTCCCTGTGCTGTCGTTATCAGTGCGCTGATTCTAGGCCATGGCGCCCTGCCGATTATTCGCCGATGCGCAATTCTGACTTTGGCGCCGCCCGCTTTTTCGGCGCAAGGCAAACCGGGAGACTGCGTGCATCGACCTGCCGCGCTGCGGTGAGGCGATGCTTCCACCACCCAGACCATCATCAGGAGTCATCATGTCCAACGCCCCTTCCCTCATGCAAGCCGCCCTGCTGACCCAGTTCGGCACCGCGCTGTCGATTGCCCCCATCGAGGTACCGACGCTGCGCCCCGGCCAGGTGCTGGTACGCATCGCCGCCAGCGGCGTCAATCCGCTCGATACCAAGATCCAGGCCGGCAACGCCGCCCACGCCCAGGCCCGCCTGCCTGCCATCCTCGGCATCGACCTGGCCGGAGTAGTCGAGGCGGTCGCGCCTGGCGAAACGCGCTTTGTCGCCGGTGACGAGGTCTATGGCATGACCGGCGGCATCGGCGGTGTGCCCGGTTCGCTGGCCCAGTTCGCCGCCGTCGATGGCGACCTGCTGGCCCACAAGCCGCGCAGCCTGGACATGCGCCAGGCCGCCGCCCTGCCGCTGGTCTTCATCACCGCCTGGGAAGGCCTGGTCGAACGCGCCCGCGTACAGCCCGGCCAGAAAGTGCTGGTGCATGGCGGCGCCGGCGGGGTCGGCCACATTGCGGTGCAGATCGCCCGTGCACTGGGTGCCGAGGTCTATGCCACCGGCAGCGCCGAGCAGAAGGACCTCATCGAGAGCCTGGGTGCCACCGCCATCGACTACCGCAGCCAGCAGGTGGAAGACTACGTGCAGCAATACACCGACGGCCAAGGCTTCGACGTCATCTATGACACCGTCGGCGGCGCGACGCTGGACGCCTCCTTCGCCGCGGCCCGCCGCTATGTCGGGCACGTCGTCAGCTGCCTCGGCTGGGGCGCACACAAGCTGGCGCCGCTGTCCTTCCGGGGTGCCACCTATTCGGGCGTCTTCACGCTGCTGCCCCTGCTGACCGGCGAAGACCGCGCACGCCATGGCCAGATCATGCGCGAAGCCGCGCGCCTGGCCGATGCCGGAAAATTGCGGATCCTGATGGACGAACGCCGCTTCACCCTGGAGCAGGTCAACCAGGCCCACGCCCTGGTGGCCGAGGGCCAGGCGCGCGGCAAGCTGGTCATCGACATCGGGTTTTGACTGGCGGGGAATCGGCCCAGGCAGCGCCGCCCGTGCCGAATCCCGGCAATCGCTTTATGATGGACGCCCACGCCGGCCACCCAGGTGGCCGGTTACCGCCCCACAAGAGTGCCAGGAGACTTCCCATGAAAATCGCCATCCTCGACGACTACCAGGATGCCGTGCGCCACCTCGATTGCTTTGGCCTGCTCGACGGCCACGACGTCAAGGTCTTCACCAACACCGTGCGCGGCATCGGCCAGTTGGCCGCCCGGCTGGCACCGTTTGACGCCGTGGTCCTGATCCGCGAACGCACCGCCCTCACCCAGCCCCTGCTGGAAAAACTCCCCCTGCTCAAACTGATTTCCCAGACCGGCAAGGTCAGCGGCCATGTGGACGTGGCCGCCGCCACCGCGCGCGGCATCGCCATCGTCGAAGGGGTGGGGGACCCCACCGCACCGGCCGAATTGACCTGGGCCCTCATCATGGCTGCCATGCGCCGCGTGCCGCAATACTGCAGCGCCCTGCGCGCGGGCGCCTGGCAGCAGGTCTCGCCCACGCCGCATCACAATCTGATCGGCACCGCCCTCAAGGGCCGCACCCTGGGCATCTGGGGCTACGGCAAGATCGGCAAGCTGGTGGCCGGCTATGGCCGCGCCTTCGGCATGCAGGTAGTGGTGTGGGGACGCGAGGCCAGCCGCGAGCAAGCCGTCAAGGATGGCCTGCAGGCCGCAGCCAGCAAGGAGGATTTCTTCGCCCAGGCAGACGTGCTGAGCCTGCACCTGCGCTTGAACGACGCCACACGCGGCATCGTCAAGGCCAGCGACCTGGCCCGCATGAAGCCGACCGCCTGCTTCGTCAACACCAGCCGTGCCGAACTGGTCGAGGCCGATGCGCTGGAAGCAGCCCTGCAAGCCGGCCGCCCCGGACTGGCCGCGCTGGATGTCTTCGAGCGCGAGCCGCTGCCGGTGGATTCAGCGCTGCTGAAGATGGACAACGTGGTGGCCGCCCCGCACCTGGGCTATGTGGAAAAAGACGGATATGAACTTTATTTCCGCGCGGCCTTCCAGAACATCGTCGACTACGCCGCCGGGTCGCCCAGGAACGTCCTCAATCCTGAGGCTCTGGGGTGATGCGGTGAATGGTTTTGACCGGCGGGTCATAGGTCAGCTGGGGCATGGCCCCGGCACGCTTCCACAGGTGCCGCCAGCCCGGCGGCCAAGGTAGCGGCGGCCCGGCGTATTCGGGAACATTGCGCCGGATCGGGATCACCGGCAGGTGTTCCGGGATGCTGCCGTTGCTGTGCCAGCCGAGGCTGAAGGCGTAATCCGGCAAGAGCGTGGCGCAGACCAGCTCGAACCAGCTGGCGTGGGCCTCGTCCTCGCCCAGCGCCTGGGCCAGTCCTTGCGGGTCGAACTGGGCCAGCAGGCGCGCCAGTTCCTCGGGTGACGAGGAGGGCCCATCGCCCCAGCCCATCACCGGATTGAAGTTGTAATCGGCCCCCGAGCCATACCAGCCTTCGCGCCAGGGCCGCTCGATCCAGTTGCGCGGGCCGCTGAAGAGATGCCAGCGCCAGTGCAGTCCGGACGGCTTGGGCCAGCTGTACAGATACAGGCGCTGATAACCGGCGCGATGCAGCTCGCGCACCATGGCCATCAGGCGCGCATGCGGCATGCGATCCGGCGGGGCACGGCGGAACAGGATGGGCGTGCCATCGGCGTGCTGCACTTCGTCCGACGACAGGTTCAGGTCCAGGGTGCGCACCTCGCTGCCGAAGCGCGCAGAAATCCAGCCCGTCATCAGGTTGACGAGCACGATCACGCCATAGCCGCGATGGCGGTGGAAGATGACGGTGCCGGGTGCCAGAGGTTTCATATCCGGTCCATTATAAATGTCCTGAGAAAATCGCTCCGGGCCAACCAGTCTCCCGGCATAAATGAAGCTTCCTGCGTGTAAGATAGCGCCTGCCAGCGGCCATTGCGGCGGCTATCCGGGGGGAAGCGGCTGGCACGCGGCGTCCGGGAGCGCATCTTGCTTATCCCGCGATGTGAACATTTTTGACCAGTTGGAAGATAGGAACCCATGAGCCTGCGCATCATCGCCACCGGCGGCACCTTCGACAAGCACTACGACGAAATCGCCGGCCAGCTTGGCTTCAGTGAAAGCCATTTGCCGGACGTCATCGCCCGTGCCCGCATCACCACCGACGTCTCCCTGGAAACCCTGCGCCTGCTGGATTCGCTGGAGATGCAGGACGGCGACCGCCAGCGCGTGCTGCAAGCCTGCCAGGCCTCGACGCAGCAGGCCATCGTCATCATCCACGGCACTGACACCATGCAGCAGACCGCCCAGGTGCTGGGCCCGGCGCTGACCGACAAGACCGTGGTGCTGACCGGCGCCATGATCCCCTACGAGATCGCTAACTCCGACGCCTTCTTCAACTTCGGCTTTGCCTGCGGCGTGGCCCAGGTGCTGCCTCCGGGCGTGTATGTGGCGATGAATGGCCGCATCTTCGCCTGGAACAAGGTCGCCAAGAACCGCAGCGCCGGCGTGTTCGAACCGATCTGATCCCGGTAGTGAGCAGGTTCCGCCCTTCAGCGCGGTGCCTGCCGCTGCGCCCAGGCGCGGCAGAACGACAGCAGCGCCGTCAGGCTGGGCGACGGCGCCCGGTGACGGCTGACCACCATGTAGAAATGCCGGCGCAAGGTCGGCAGGGGCGTGTCCAGTTCGACCAGCTTCCTCGATTCGATCAGGTCTTCCACCACCGAGCGTGACAGGCAGCTGATGCCCAGCCCTTCGGCGGTGGCGCGCTTGATGGCTTCCGAATTGCCGAACTCGAACGACGAGGGCAGGTAATGCAGGTAGGGAATGAGCGCATGCTCGACCGCCTCGCGCGTGCCGGACCCGGCCTCGCGCAGCAGCCAGTCGGCCTGGCGCAGCATCTTCAAGGTGATCTTGCGGCGCGCACGGACAAGGGGATGCCTGGGGGCCGCGACCACGATCAGTTCATCGGTCATCCACGGCTCCACCTGCACATCATCGGCGTGGCAGGGGCCTTCGATCAATCCCGCATCGACCTCGAAATTGACCACCGCCGCCACGATATCGGCCGTATTGGCCACCAGCGCCCGCACCCGCGCACCGGCATGCACCCGCCGGTAGGCGGCGATCATGGCCGGCAGCAGATAGCTGCCGATGGTAGTGGAGGCCCCCAGATGCAGATCGCTGCCGGCCGCCGGATCGCTGAACTGACGCTCGATGGTCTGTGCCGCGTCCAGCATGTGGCGCGCCTGGGGCAGCAACTGACGGCCACTGTCGTTCAACACCAGCCGCTTGCCGACGCGATCAAAGAGCTGCACGCCCAGCAGACTCTCCAGCTCGTTCAATGCCGCACTGGCGGCCGACTGCGACAGCGCCACCAGCCCGGCCGCCGCCGTGGTCGAACCGGACTGGGCCACGGCCAGGAAAATCTGCAATTGCCGCAAGGTGATCCGCATCGATGACTCCTTTCATGATTCCCGACGGCCGGGAGCGCGCAGAGGCCGGCCCGCCATCTACCCATTGAACAGGTAGATATTAGCAAAATAACTCGTTTTTCTTTTAATTGCACGACGCGTACAGTGCACTCCATCGACAGCAACGACCTTTTTGGAGAGCCTCATGCGTACCGCCATCCAGACATCCCCCCTGCATCCCGCCGCCGCCGGGCTGGCGCTTTCGGGCGCCGTGGCCTGGGCCGCCATGCGCCTGGGCGACATCGGCTGGCTGCAGAACCACGGCTTCTCGGCGCTGACGGTGGCCATCGTGCTGGGCATCGTGATCGGCAACACCGTCTATCCACGCCTGGGTGCGTACTGCGGCGAGGGCGTGCGCTTCTCCAAGCAGACCCTGTTGCGCGCCGGCATCATCCTCTACGGCTTTCGCCTGACCTTCCAGGACATCGCCCACGTGGGACTGGCCGGTGTGGCGATCGACGCCGTCATGCTGCTGTCCACCTTCGGTCTGGCCTGGCTGGTCGGCACCAAGCTGTTGAAGCTGGATCGCGAAGCCGCGCTGCTCATCGGTGCCGGCAGCTCCATCTGCGGTGCCGCCGCCGTCATGGCCACCGAGCCGGTACTGCGCGCACGCAGCGAGCAGGTCACGGTGGCGGTCTCGACCGTGGTCATCTTCGGGTCACTGGCGATCTTCCTGTATCCGCTGCTCTACACGCTGCAGGGCGAAGCGATGTGGGGATTGCGGCTGCCGGACTTCGGCGTCTACATCGGTTCCACCGTCCATGAAGTGGCACAGGTGCTGGCTGCGGCCCGCTCCATCGACCAGCACACGGCCGACGTGGCCGTCATCACCAAGATGGTCCGCGTGATGATGCTGGCGCCCTTCCTGCTGATGCTGTCGATGAAGGCGGCACCGTCCCTTTCCGGTCACCAGCATCAGCACCGCAAGCTGTCCATTCCGTGGTTCGCCTTTGCCTTCATCGGTGTGGTGGTATTGAACTCCTTCTTCCCGCTGCCGGCCCAGGTCAACCAGTTGGTGCTGCAAGCCGATACGCTGATGCTGGCCATGGCCATGGCGGCCCTGGGATTGTCCACCCACCTCTCGGCACTGCGCAGTGCCGGCATGAAGCCGATGATCCTGGGTGCGATCCTGTTCGCCTGGCTGATCATCGGTGGGGCCCTGGTCAATGGTGCACTGGGACGCCTGCTGGCCTGAACCTGAAGCCCCGACACCGACACCGAAGAAAAAGGCGCGGTCCTTGCGGATCGCGCCTCTTTTTTGCGGCTTCAGGAAACCTGACGCAAGCAAGCAATTCGTTCAGCTTCTTCAATGCAGCTCGCCGCGCTGGGTCAGCTCGCGGATGATGCGTACCGTATCGATATCGGCTTCCTGGTAGGCAGAGCGACGGAAGTTGTCGTAGAAGGCTTCTTCGCCGGTCACATCCTCGGGCTTGCCATCGTCATATTCGAAGCGCACGAAGAGCACATCGGTCTGCGGCTCCTCGATGGTCATGCTCATGCGCGAGGCCGCAATCTCGCCCTGCGCGGGCACTTCATAGAGCACCTGGATCTGCGGCAGGTAGGTGACCTTGTCGATGATGACCAGTTCGCCATAACGCAGCTCGCGGCGCACGCTGTCCAGGCTCTTCTCGGAGAGGCGGCAGTCGTCCAGGTGCGGCATGAACAGGCGCGGGGACTCTGCGCGCAGGACCAGGCCGCGCCAGAGCTGCTCGCGGCTCAGAGGATCGATGAGCGCATTGAGCGGATCGTTGATCTGGATGAGATGGTTGAATTTCATGGTTGCTCTCGTGATGTTGTTGCCACCGGCAATGCGGGCATTGTCCCACAGGCACCGCCGGGTGGCTCGGGCGGGCTGCTACAATGGCGCCTCGTTTCTTCTCCTGCCCACGCCGATCGCCTCCGTATGTCCGCCCCCTCCTTCGGCCTGAACAAGCCGCAAAGCGAAGCCGTCCACTACATGGCCGGGCCTTGCCTGGTGCTGGCCGGCGCAGGTTCCGGCAAGACCCGCGTGATCACGCAGAAGATCGCCCACCTGATCGAAAACTGTGGCTACGAATCGCGCAACATCGCCGCGCTCACCTTCACCAACAAGGCCGCGCTGGAAATGCAGGAGCGCATCGCCAAGCTGCTCAAGGATCCCAAGCAGGCCAAGCACCTCACGGTGTCGACCTTTCACTCCCTGGGCGTGAAGATCCTGCGGCAGGAGTCCAAGCATCTGGGGCTGAAGGATCGCTTTTCAATCATGGACAGCGACGATTGTTTTTCCCTGGTGCAAGAACTGGCGGTCACTACCGACAAGGCCATCATCCGTGGCATCCAGAATGCCATCTCCTTGTGGAAGAACGGCCTGATCGACCCCGACCTGGCCGAGAAGAATGCCCGCACCGAAGACGAAGCCCAGGCCGCGCGCATCTACCGCAGCTACGTGGCCACGTTGAAGGCTTACCAGGCGGTCGATTTCGATGATCTGATCCGTCTGCCGGTGGAGCTCTTCCGCAGCAACGAGGAAGTGCGCGACCGCTGGCAGCGCAAGCTGCGCTATCTGTTGATCGATGAGTACCAGGACACCAACACCTGCCAGTACGAACTGGTCAAGCTGCTGGTGACCGGCGTGGGCAAGAAGCCGATGTTTACCGCCGTGGGCGACGATGACCAGGCCATCTATGCCTGGCGCGGCGCGACCATCGAGAACCTGAAACTGCTGGGCGTGGATTTTCCCAACCTGCACCTGATCAAGCTGGAGCAGAACTATCGTTCGAGCACGCGCATCCTGCAGGCGGCCAACGCGGTGATCTCCAACAATCCCAAGCTGTTCGACAAGACCCTGTGGTCCGAGCACGGGCTGGGCGACCCGATCACGGTCATGGCGATGGATGATGAAGAAGCCGAAGCCGACCAGATCGCCATCACGCTCTCGGCGCATCGCTTCGAGCGGCGCGCCAAGTTTGCCGATTACGCCATCCTGTATCGCGGCAACCACCAGGCGCGCATCCTGGAAAAATCGCTGCGGCGCGAACGCATTCCGTACGTGATGTCGGGCGGCCAGAGTTACTTCGACCGCGCCGAGATCAAGGACATCATTGCCTACCTGCGTCTGATCGCCAACCAGGATGATGACCCGGCCTTCATCCGCGCCGTCACGACGCCGCGCCGAGGCGTGGGTCAGGCCACGCTGGAAGTGCTGGGTACGCTGGCCGGACAGTGGCAGTGTTCCTTGTTCGAAGCGGTCTACAAGGGGGGACTGGAAGACAAGCTGAGCGACCGCCAGCTGCTGCCGCTGCGCAAGTTCTGCGACTTCATCAACGCGCTGGAATCCCGCGCCACCCGCCCCGGCCCCTCCGGCAGCGGCGCCGAGGCTGGCAAGGTGCTGGACGACATGATGGAGGCCATCAACTACGAGTTCTACCTCTACGACAGCTTCGAGGAGCGCGCTGCGCAGGCGCGCTGGCAGAACGTGGTCGACTTCATCAACTGGCTCAAGGAACGCGCCTGCGGTGGACGTGATGGCGAGGGCGAAGAGAAGAACCTGCTGGAAATCACCCAGATGGTGGCGCTCATGAGCATGCTCGAAGGGCGCGACGAAGAGCAGGATGCGGTGCGCATGTCGACCCTGCATGCCTCCAAGGGACTGGAGTTTCCGCACGTGTTCCTGGTCGGTGTGGAGGAAGGCATCCTGCCGCACAAGGGTGATCCGGATACCCCACCGGAACAAGCCGCTGCGCGCGTGGAAGAGGAGCGTCGTCTGATGTACGTGGGCATCACGCGCGCGCAGCGCTCGCTGCACGTGTCCTGGTGCAAGCGCCGCAAGCGCGCCAAGGAAGTGATCGATTGCCAGATCTCGCGCTTCGTCAAGGAAATGCGGCTTGATGAAGGCGAGGCGGTGCCGCAGGAGAGCGAGAAGATCACGCCGCAGGCGCGGCTGGCCAATTTGAAGGCCTTGTTGCAGAAGCCGCGCAATACACCGGAACAAGGTTAGCACCTGCCGTATCGGGGACTGACAGGGCCGGTTCCCTTATCTCGCTGCATCCATCCGCTTGACAGTCATTGCCTCACAACGGATTGACTGCCAATCAAAACTGCCAAAATGATTTGGCGAAAAAATCGAATTACTTCCATTGAGAAAGTGCCTCGTGCAACGGAGACTGTCGCCTTCGTCGCTCGGGACCCTGCTCTACCGAGGAGTCCATGGGCATTAGCCGCATCCGGGACATCCTCCTTCAAACCAGGCAGGCGCGCTTCGCAAGAAGTCCTGCGTTTTTCTCCTGTTTGTTCACTTGCATGGTCCCGACTGCGCGATTTCTCTCTGGAAGCCGCATCGCATGCCCTCCCTCTCGCCGAATGATTCACCACGCTCCCAAGCGCACATCACGCAGCATCGCCGCCTGCTCCAGCTGGACTCGCCGCTCGGGCCAGACGTCCTCTTGCCACAACGGCTCATCGCCACCGAGCGACTCAATGACGGCTACGAAGTTACCATCGATCTGCTGAGCACGCATACCGGCATTGCGCTGGAACAGTTGATTGCGCAGCCAGTCACGCTGTGGATCCGGCAGCATGAGGGCGAGACCCTGCCCTGGCATGGCTACGTGCATACTGCAAAGCGCCTGGGCAGTGACGGCGAACTCGATTTCTGCCAGCTCTCGTTCTCTTCGTGGCTGCATTTCCTGCGCTTTCGCAAGGACGCCCGGATCTGGCAGGACAAAAGGACCGAGGACATTCTCGCCGAGGTCTTCAACAACCATCCGCAAGCACGTGGCCATTACCGTTTCGCACTTGAACGAACTTATGTCCCGCGATCCTATTGCACCCAGTACGAAACCGACTGGCATTTCGTCCAGCGCCTGATGGAAGAAGAAGGCTGGTTCGCCCATCACGAACAGCGGGAAGATGGCAACGGCCACGTCCTGGTCATCACCGACAACACCTGGAACCTGCCCGGCTTGCCCCAGCAAGACATCGCCTTCCACGGTGCCGGCCCCCGCGACGAGCTCGACAAGATCCTGCATTGGAGCGCCAGCCGCACGCTTTCCTCCAAGACATGGCGGGGCCGCAGCGACGACTACAAATCGCCTCGCATGCAGAAGGAAGCCGAAGAACAGGTGATGCCCGAATACGACCAGCTGCCCGCACAGCTGGAGATGTATGAGTACACCGGTGCTTACAGTTTTGCGCAGCAGGCAAAAGGCAATCGACAGGCCGACCTGCAAGTGGAGCAGTGGGAATCCTCCATGCAGCGCTACGCTGCCGTCTCGGGTGTACGCAATCTGGCTTGCGGGCGCTGGTTCAGGCTGGAAGAACATCCCCGGTATCGGGCAGAGTCCGACAGGGAACGCCAGTTCGTCATCCTCGCCATCGACTGGTTCATCGAGAACAACTTGCCCCTGTCGCATCAGGCGCTGGATTTTCCGGGCAGCCTGAGCGCCACGCTGGCAGCATTCAAGGAGTCGATCCGGCGCGAACGGCAGGTCGATGAAACGGACAACGAACACACCGGCCATTGCTTCAACCGCTTCGAGGTACAGCGCCGCAAGCTGCCGTTTCGTGCTGCGCGCACGCATGCCAGGCCTGTCATGCTCCCGCAGACGGCCATCGTCGTGGGGCCTGCCAGTGAGGAGGTCTATACCGATCATCTCGATCGCATCAAGGTCCAGTTCCGCTGGGACCGCATCAATCCCGGCAACGAGGCGGCGTCCTGCTGGGTGCGGGTGAGCTACCCCAATGCCGGCCAATCCTGGGGTGCGATTCAGGTGCCGCGCATCGGGCAGGAAGTCATCGTGTCCTTCCTCAACGGCGACCCGGATCGGCCAGTCGTGACCGGTCGCTTGTTCAATGGGGAACAGCGTCCGCAGTGGCATACCAACGGGCGGCTCTCGGGTGTGAAGTCCAAGGAATTCGGTGGCACCGGGTTCAACCAGATGGTGATGGACGACACCCCTGAGCAGAACCGGATTCATCTCTACAGCACCAATACCCATGCGCAATTGAACCTCGGCCATCTGGTCAGCCAGATGGGCAACGAGCGTCGCAGCTTCTTCGGTAGCGGCTTTGCGCTCAGTACCGATGCCTATGGCGCCATCGTCACGCACAAGGGCTTGTACTTCAGCACCTATGGCCGGCCATCCCCGCAGCGAAAATTGATTCAAGCAAGATCTGCTTTGGTTTTTTTGAAATAGAAAGCGAGTCCCCTACCCTGAACACGGTAGCGCTATTCGCCACGCCAGAAGGTCCAGTAATGCTACTTAACGATCGGCTCTATCCACTCTCTTTAGGAAAAACAAAAATAAAAATATCAGATGACGGAAAACACACTCATTTCCGCGTTCTTCATGAGAACCAACATATCTTTGGAATGTTCATGGAGCCAAAATTCGGGATCGGACTACACCCGTATAGCAACGAGCGCGAAGACATCGATTTCTATTATTGGTTAAGCACGAAGGTAGGAAATCCAGATTTCTATTCAACCTATACAAGAGCGATCGTGTACGCCGATCTGGATGACGAATAAGGTAGTCATGAAAAACACATATCTCCGGCAAGCTGGAATTGTGCTCATATTGATCTTGCTGACATTCTTTGCATGCCAAGCCAAATCACCAGTACTCACGTCGGTGGAAAAAGAGCATATGCGGTCGATCAGCGAAAAAATGACCCCGAGATGTTTTGGACGCTATCTGATTGACTTGCCAGAAAGCTTCGTTCTCAATACCCAAGGAGGGCAAGATATCGATGGGGTGACCATCGATATCAAAGCTCTCTCAGAGGCAGATTTCAACCAAGCATTGGTCGCAAGAAAACGCGTGCTCGAGTCGCAGACACTTTTGGTCGAACCAAAGACTACAACGCTCAAGGAAATTATCCCTCTCCCAAATGGACGTGGCGCGATTTTTGATCGTGCCGAAAATCAGTTCAGCAATTTGTTCCGCACTCTTGAGCTCATGGATTGGCGTGGCGGCTATCAAATCAAGATGGAAATTGCTGCGCGAGACAGACGCTACTCGGAGGAAAAATATCCCGAGGGAACGGTATTAAACACCACCCCCGAAAAACTGGCCGCCCTGCTCAAGGTCTACCATCGCACCCAACCCCGTGGCGACGAAATCCCCTCGGGCCAGGGCACCTGCATCCTCAACGGCTTTGTCACGGGCCCCGCTTCAAGCGACGAAAGTCTGCGCTTCTTCTATCATCTGAAGGACGTCGACGATGTGTATTTCACGTTAGCGACCTTATCCGGCCCGCGCGATGCTGACACTCTGCTGGACCGGATGAAGTTCCTTGCGCCCATCTGGAAGACGGGCGACGGTCGCCTCATCAGGAGCGGCAAGCTTTATCACGAGCTGCCCGGACAGGAAGTGCTCTATATGACCCCGGATGAACACACCAAGATCCCCACCCTCCGGTTCCTCTTCGAAGATGCGCGCCACGGAAAAGGCATCACCAACCCGATGATCGAGGTAGAAATGAATGTCGGCAAACGCAAACCCGAACCTGATCCCAAGGACCCGAACGAGCATGCCTATCCACCGCCCATCCTCACCCCCAGCCTTAGCGAAGCCGAAGCCATCCACCTGTGGGACAAGGTGATTCGCACACTACGCACACGCCCCGGCGCATTCTGATCCCATCATTTCCCTTCTTCAAGAGAACTACTGATGCCCCTGCCCATCATCCGTCTCGGCGACTCCACTTCCCATGGCGGCAAAGTGATCTCCGCCTCTCCCACCCACACCCTCCACGGCATCGGCATTGCCCGTGTCGGCGACCTGGTCAGTTGTCCCAAGGAAGGGCATGGTACCAATCCGATCATCGAGGGGGCGCCGACCTGGCTGATCGGTGATCGCATGGTCGCCCTGCAAGGGCATCGTGCTGCCTGCGGGTGCAGCCTCATTTCCAGCCTGACCACGGCCTCCTATGGCTGACAGCCAGCGCCGCCTGTCCGGAGCAGGGCAACATTTGCGCATATCCGCCCTGAAAATTGCACCGACACCACGCTTTGCGCCATTTCCTGCCCCTTTTTGACGCACCATTGCCCGCCACCACCCCCGGGCGGTTTACAATGCCGCCTGCAAAAAAATCCCCGAGTTTCACACAAGCAACACCGCCCGCCGCGCTACCCGCTCGCCTGCCCCTGTTGCCCCAACCATTCCAGACAAGGAAATCAAGCAATGATCAAGATGTTCTCCCGCCACGCCCGTACGCTGGCGCTGACCGCCGGCTTCGTCGGCATGCTGGGCCTGGCCGCCTGCGGCAAGCAGGAAGACAAGAGCGCCGCTGCCCCTGCACCGCAAGCCGCTGCCGCCCGCGTCTACGTGGTCGGCGTGGAATCGGCCTACGCCCCCTTCTCCTCCGAAAACGAACAGAAGGAAGTGGTCGGCTTCGACATCGACGTCATGAAGGCCCTGGCCAAGAAGATCGGCATCGAAGTCAAGTTCGTGCCGACGCCCTTCGAAGGCTTCTTCAATTTCCTCGCCCAAGGTGACCGCGACCTGCTGATCTCGGCCATCACCATCACCGATGAACGCAAGAAGTCGGTGGCCTTCTCCGATCCCTACTTCGTGGCTACCCAGACCATCGCCCTGCCGGCCGCAGAGTCCAAGGTCAGCAAGATGGAAGACCTGAAGCCCCTGACCGTGGGCACCCAGAGCGCCACCTCCGGCGACGAACTGGTGCAGCAGGTGCTGGGCAAGAACAGCGCCAAGATCAAGCGCTTCGACTCCACCCCGCTGGCCCTGAAGGAACTGGAAAACGGCGGCGTCGATGCCGTCGTGGCCGATGAACCGGTGGTCAAGAACTACATCGCCAACAACCCCAACAGCAAGCTGCGTACCGTCACCGATCCGAGCTTCCCCAAGGAAGACTACGGCATCGCCGTGCGCAAGGATGATCCGGAACTGCTGGCCAAGATCAACAAGGCCCTGGCCGAAATGAAGGCCGATGGCAGCTTCGCCGCCATCAGCGCACACTACTTCGGCAAGTAAGCGCCGTCCGCAGACTGTCGGCAGCACCTCCCCGGCGACGGCGGCAGTTTGCCGCCGTCCTGTCCTTCCAGAAACTGATTTTTCCAATCCCCAATCGAGTCCGACATGGATTTCCGCTGGAGCATCATCCAAGGCTACGCGCCGCTGTTCGCCAAGGGCGTTCTCATGACCTTGCAGGTGTCGCTGATCAGTATTCTGATCGGTACCGTGATCGGCTTGCTGGTGGGCATGCTGCGCCTGGCCGAGGTGCCGCACGGCCCCTGGAAGTGGCCGCTGAAGGTGCTGCGCTGGCTGGCCGGCTTCTACGTCGCCTTCTTCCGGGGCACGCCGCTGTTCGTGCAGATCATGCTGATCCACTTCGCGGTGATGCCACTGCTGGTGCAACAGGAACACGGCCTGCTCATCACCGGGGAACTGGCACGCACCATCAAGCAGGACTACGGCGCCTTCCTTTCGGGCACGGTGGCGCTGTCGCTCAATGCCGGCGCCTACATCTCCGAGATCTTCCGCGCCGGCATCCAGTCCATCGAGCGCGGCCAGTCCTATGCTGCGGCCAGCCTGGGCATGAACTATGGCCTGACCATGCGCTACGTGGTGCTGCCGCAGGCGTTTCGCCGCATGCTGCCGCCGCTGGGCAACGAAGCCATCACGCTGCTCAAGGATTCCTCGCTGGTCTCGGCCATCGGCCTGGCCGAACTGGCCTATGCCGCGCGCACCGTGGCGGGCACCTATGCCCGTTACTGGGAACCGTACATCACCATTTCCATCCTGTATTTCTCCATGACCATCTGCCTGGCACTGGTGGTGGCGCGACTGGAAAACAAATACAGCACCCCGCATCGCCGCTGAACGCAGGGATGACGTGCGCTAGTGGCAGGCGGGCGGTATCATGCCGCGCATGACATCGATGCACACTCTTCCCCAACTCGCTCCCGGCAGTCGCCGCGTGGCCGTGATCGGCGCCGGTCCGGCCGGCCTGATGGCCGCCGAAGTCCTGGCCGCACAAGGCGCCGCCGTGGACGTCTACGACGCCATGCCCTCGGCCGGTCGCAAATTCCTGCTGGCCGGACGCGGCGGCATGAACATCACGCACTCCGAACCGCAACCCGACTTCCTGCCTCGCTACGGCAATCGCCGTGAACAGGTGGCGCCCTTCGTGCGCCGCTTCGATGCCGACCAGTTGCGCGCATGGATACACGCCCTGGGCATAGAGACCTTCGTGGGCAGCTCCGGCCGCGTCTTCCCGCGCGAGATGAAAGCCGCACCGCTCTTGCGCGCCTGGCTGCATCGCCTGCGCGAGGCCGGCGTGCGCTTCCACATGCGCCATCGCTGGCTGGGCTGGCAGGAAGACGGCGCACTGCGCTTTGCCCATCCTGATGGCCACACCGATGTCCAAGCCGATGCCGTGGTGCTGGCACTGGGCGGGGCCAGCTGGCCGCGCCTGGGTTCGGACGGCAGCTGGGTGCCGCTGCTGCAAACCCGTCAGGTGGAAGTCGCCCCGCTGCTGCCGTCCAACTGCGGCTTCGAGCTGGACTGGAGCGAACATTTCCGCAGCCGCTTCGCCGGCGAACCGGTCAAGCCGGTGGTGGCCAGCACGGCGCTGCCCAGCGGCGGCGTGCAGAATCGTCGCGGCGAATTCATCGTCACCGCCGAGGGCATCGAAGGCAGCCTGGTCTATGCGATGTCCTCGGCCTTGCGCGACACCATTACCGCAGAAGGCTCGGCGCGCCTGTACCTGGACCTGCTGCCCGACTGGCCGCTGGAAAAAGTGGAAGCCGAACTGGCCCATCCGCGTGGTGCGCGTTCGCTCTCCAGCCACCTGCAAAGCCGCCTGCATCTCAAGGGCGTGAAGGCCGGACTGCTGCGCGAGCTGGTCAGCAAGGAGGATTTCGCCGACATGGGCAAGCTGGCGCGCACCATCAAGGCTCTACCGCTGACGGTGCTACGCCCGCGCCCCATCGCCGAAGCCATCAGCAGCGCCGGGGGCGTGAGCTTCGAGGCGCTCGATGATGCGCTGATGCTGCGCGCCCTGCCGGGCGTATTCTGCGCCGGCGAGATGCTGGACTGGGAAGCGCCCACCGGCGGCTACCTGCTCACCGCCTGCTTTGCCACCGGCCGCGCCGCGGCGGCTGGTGTCCTGCACTGGCTCATCAGCGACGACCGTGCCGCCAGTCTGAGCAACACCTCCAAGGAAGAACACAAGTGACCCAAGACGACCGCCTCATCGACCTGGAAATGAAGATCGCCCATCAGGAACACCTGCTGGACGAACTGAACCAGACCGTCTATCGCCAGGAAAAGAAGATCGAGGAACTGGACATGCTGCTGCATGCCCTGGCCAAGCGCTTCAAGGAATTGTCCGACACCAGCCAGGACCGCGCGGCCGCCAACGAGAAGCCGCCGCATTACTGATCGCACCGCTTACGCTTTCTCTTCGCTGCTCGCACCACCATGGTCCACGAACGCCGCATCGCCCACCTCGACATGGATGCTTTCTATGCCTCGGTGGAACTGCTGCGCTATCCCGACCTGCGTGGCCAAGCCGTGGTCATCGGCGGCGGCTCGGCCACGCGGCCGGTAGAATTGCCCGACGGCTCGCGCCAGTATTTCCGCATGCGCGATTACGCTGGGCGCGGCGTGGTCACCACCTCCACCTATGAGGCGCGCGCGCTGGGCGTGTTCTCGGCCATGGGCATCATGAAGGCGGCCCAGTTGGCACCGGACGCGATCCTGCTGCCGACCGACTTCGAGGCCTACCGCAAGTATTCGCGCCTGTTCAAGGAAGCGGTGCGCAGCATCGCCCCGCTGATCGAGGATCGCGGCATCGATGAAATCTACATCGATCTTTCTGCGTGGCCCGATACCGCGCATGAGGTCGCGCGTCAGATCAAGGATGCGGTGCATGCGGCTACCGCCCTGACCTGCTCCGTCGGTGTGGCCCCCAACAAAATGCTGGCCAAGATCTCTTCCGAGCTGGACAAACCCGATGGGCTCACCATTCTCACGCCCGAGGATATCGAGCGCCGCATCTGGCCGCTGCCGACGCGCAAGATCAATGGCATCGGGCCGAAGGCCGCCGAGAAGCTGGCAGCATTGGGCATCGAGACCGTGGCCGACCTGGCACGTGCCTCGCCTGAATTGCTGCGTGCACATTTCGGGCGCAGTTATTCGGAGTGGCTGGGACGCGTGGCGCAGGGCGTCGATGATCGCCCGGTACAGACGTATTCCGAACCCAAATCCATCAGCCGGGAAACCACCTTCGAACGCGACCTGCATGCGCGTGCCGACCGCGCGCAACTCTCCGAAATCTTCACGGCCCTGTGCGTGAAGCTGGCCGGCGACCTGGAGCGCAAGGGCTATGTCGGCCGCACCATCGGCATCAAGCTGAAATACGCCGATTTCCAGGGTGTGACGCGCGATGTGACACTGCCCTCGCCCACCGGGGACGCCGCCACCATCCGACAGGCGGCAGGGGAATGTCTGAAGCGCGTACCGCTGGAAAAGAAGCTGCGCCTGCTCGGAGTGCGCGTGGGTGCGCTCTCGCGCAAGGATGAGCTTGCGGCGGCCGCACAGGCGGTGCAGGCGGAATTGCCGTTTGCCGGCTGATCCATTTTCCTGCGAACTTTCTGTGCGTTTTTCCAGCGAGCTCTGCGGCCAGCCCGGCCATGGAAAATTTAACTGCAAGCGTGGACAATCCGACATCGCTTGCGGCAGGACGGGCGTGTAAAATCTCCCCCTTTCCCTCTTTGCCCTGCTCCGGAAACCTATGTGGTTCAAGAATCTCCAGATCTACCGTCTGCCCGCACCGTGGGCGATCCATGCCGACGAACTCGAATCCCATCTCGCGCCGCAGGCCTTCACCGCCTGCTCCAGCCTGGACATGCAGAGCCAGGGCTGGGTGCCGCCGCGCAACAATGAAAAACTGGTGCATGTGGTCAACCGCCAGCTGCTCTTGAAACTCGATACCGAGAAGAAACTGCTGCCCTCGACCGTCATCAACCAGGTGACCAAGGCCCGTGCCGCCGAGCTGGAAGAACAGCAAGGTTTCCCGCCGGGCCGCAAGCAGACCAAGGAATTGAAGGAGCAAGTCACGGATGAGCTGCTGCCGCGCGCCTTCTCGGTGGTGCGCAGCACCTGGGTCTGGATCGATCCGGTCAATGGCTGGCTGCTGGTCGATGCCGGCTCGCCCTCCAAGGCCGAGGAAGTGTTGAAGCTGCTCTTCAAGGCCATCCCCAAGTTCCCGCTGGAAACGCTGCGCACCGTCATGTCGCCGGCAGCGGCCATGACCGACTGGCTGGCCAGCGACGAAGCGCCCAACGGTTTCACCGTGGACCAGGATACCGAGCTGCGCTCCACCGCCGAGAGCAAGGCGACGGTGCGCTACGTGCGCCACACGCTGGAAGCCGACGACATCCGCCGCCATATCGAGGCCGGCAAGCAGTGTACGCGCCTGGCGCTGACCTGGGCCGACAAGGTCTCCTTCGTGCTGACCGAGAACCTGTCGGTCAAGCGCATCGCGCCGCTGGACGTGCTCAAGGAAGACAGCGAGATCGCCGGCAAGAACGACGATGAGCGCTTCGACGGCGACTTCATGCTGATGACCGGTGAGCTGGCCAAGCTGCTCTCGGCACTGGTCGACGCGCTGGGCGGGCAGTTGAAGGAGAACGACGGGACGCTGGCGCAGGCTGCCTGAACTCAAGCGGCCCTATTTGCATCACGACAACGGGAGCCCATGGGCTCCCGTTTTTCATGCGCGTCGTTGCGCCTCGGTGATCCTGGCAGGGGGCGCCACGAGCACATTTTCCAGCGGCAGCATCGCATGCGGCAGCGTGGCGGCCAGTCGCGCGCTGGAGACACCATCGCGCGCACCCAGCGCCAGGCCATTGAGAAAGCTGGTGTAGAAATCGCCCAGCGCCGTGACATCGGCATCGGCGCGGATCTCCCCTTCGCGCTGCGCCTGCAGCAGCCGCGCGCGGATTTCATTGCGGCGCTTGTGGCGGCGTTGCGAGAGCGCATCACTGTGCTGGCTGTTCTCGGGCGCACAGTTGATGGCTGAAATCACGACCATACACCCCTTTCCCGCCGGCAAGCCCGGCACCGTCGTCTTGCCCGAATACATGCGCACGCTAGCGCGCAGCATGGCTTGCAGGTCTTCGCGAATACCCTTGCCGGCCTGCAACAGGCGCAGCGGTTCGGCACTGATGGTGCGCGAGTAAACCTCCATGACTTCGCGGAAAAGCGCATCCTTGTCGCCGAAGGCCGAGTAGAGACTGGGTGCCTTCACGCCGATGGCCTCGCACAGATCGGCCATGGTGGTGCCTTCATAGCCCTTGCTCCAGAACACTTGCATGGCCTGCTGCAGCGCCTGGTCGCGGTCGAAGCTGCGCGGACGGCCACGGGTTTTTATCATCGGTTTCCTTTGCGGGGCATTACCCCTGGCGGTAATGGTGTTGCGGAGAAGTGTAGTTTAATTTAGTCGGCATTACAAAATTAAATCGCCAGCCCTTGAACTTTGGGGAAGACGTTCCTATTATCTAATGCTCATTACATAAATAAACGGTAATGAGCAACATCATTAGGGCCTGTTCACATTCAATCTGTGAGTGCGAGAGGTCGCCAAGCGTTGTCTGCCTAGGCGCAGCGACGCGCCGTGGTGGTGCCACGGCAAGGAGCTGCAACAACGGCAGGCGACGCTTGGCGGCCTCTCCCGGAGGGTTGCCCCCAGAAGGCGCGCTGGCCGCGTTGCACGTCAGGGCTGGTGGCACCACCACCAGCCCTGACGCGCGCCTTGCCACCACGCCTTCTGGGGGCAACGCATCTCACAGATTGAATGTGAACAGGCCCTAATCAAACATTAACCCGGCAGTACTGAATCCAGCATTTGACGGCACCCATCGAAAGGACATGCCATGAGCCGCAAGACCCGAATAGAAAACTACCGCAACATCGGTATCAGCGCGCATATCGACGCGGGCAAGACCACGACCACCGAGCGCATTCTTTTTTATACGGGTGTGAACCACAAGATCGGTGAAGTGCACAACGGTGCGGCCACCATGGACTGGATGGAGCAGGAGCAGGAACGCGGCATCACCATCACCTCGGCGGCCACCACGGCCTTCTGGAAGGGCATGGCCGGCAATTATCCCGAGCATCGCATCAACATCATCGACACCCCCGGTCACGTGGACTTCACCATCGAAGTGGAGCGCTCCATGCGCGTGCTCGATGGCGCGGTGATGGTGTATGACTCGGTGGGCGGCGTGCAGCCGCAGTCCGAGACCGTCTGGCGCCAGGCCAACAAGTACAAGGTGCCGCGCATTGCCTTCGTCAACAAGATGGACCGCATCGGTGCGGACTTCTTCCGCGTGCAGAAGCAGATCGAGGAACGCCTCAAAGGCAAAGCCGTCCCCATCCAGATTCCGGTGGGCGCGGAAGACCATTTCTCGGGCGTGATCGACCTGGTCAAGATGAAGGCCATCATCTGGGACGAAGCCAGCCAGGGCGTGCTGTTCAAGTATGAAGACATCCCGCTGGAGCTGGAGGACACCGCACGCCAGTGGCGTGATCACATGGTCGAGCAGGCCGCCGAGGCCAATGAGGAACTGCTGGAGAAATATCTCTCCGGCAATCCCTTGAGCGAAGACGACATCAAGCGCGGCCTGCGCCTGCGCACGGTGGCCAACGAGATCGTGCCGATGCTGGCTGGCAGCGCCTTCAAGAACAAGGGCGTACAGGCCATGCTGGATGCGGTAATCGACTACCTGCCCTCGCCCGTCGACGTGCCGGCCATCGCCGGGCATGGCGAAGATGACAGCGAGATCGAGCGCCATCCCTCGGACGAGGAACCGTTCTCGGCGCTGGCCTTCAAGATCATGACCGATCCCTTCGTGGGGCAGCTGACCTTCTTCCGCGTGTATTCCGGCATCGTCAATTCGGGCGATACGGTCTACAACCCGGTCAAGGGCAAGAAGGAACGCCTGGGTCGCATCTTGCAGATGCACGCCAACGAGCGCAAGGAGATCAAGGAAGTGTTTGCGGGTGACATCGCCGCTGCCGTGGGTCTGAAGGATGTGACCACCGGGGATACGCTGTCGGATCCGGAACATCCCATCATCCTGGAACGCATGATCTTCCCTGAGCCGGTGATCTCGCAGGCAGTGGAACCGAAGACCAAGGCCGACCAGGAAAAGATGGGCATCGCCCTGAATCGCCTGGCGCAGGAAGATCCGTCCTTCCGCGTGCATACCGATGAGGAATCGGGCCAGACCATCATGTCCGGCATGGGCGAGCTGCACCTGGAAATTCTGGTGGACCGGATGAAGCGCGAGTTCAACGTCGAGGCCACGGTGGGCAAGCCGCAGGTGGCTTACCGCGAAGCGATCCGCAAAGGCGTGGAAGATGTCGAGGGCAAGTTCGTCAAGCAGTCCGGTGGACGCGGGCAGTATGGCCACGTGGTGATCAAGCTGGAGCCGCAGCCTGCCGGCAAGGGCTATGAATTCGTCGATGCCATCAAGGGTGGCGTGGTCCCGCGCGAATTCATCCCGGCGGTCGACAAGGGTATCCAGGAGTCGCTCAAGGCGGGCGTGCTGGCCGGTTACCCGGTGGTGGACGTGAAGGCTACGCTGACCTTCGGTTCGTACCACGATGTGGACTCCAACGAAAACGCCTTCCGCATGGCCGGCTCCATGGCCTTCAAGGAAGCGATGAAGCGTGCCGGTCCGATGCTGCTGGAACCGATGATGCAGGTCGAGGTGGAAACGCCCGAGGAATTCATGGGCAACGTGATGGGCGACCTGTCGTCGCGGCGCGGGATGGTGCAGGGCATGGAAGACATCGTGGGCGGCGGCAAGCTGGTGCGTGCTGAAGTCCCGCTGTCGGAAATGTTCGGCTACTCGACCACGCTGCGGTCATTGTCACAGGGGCGGGCGACTTACTCGATGGAGTTCAAGCACTATGCCGAAGCGCCGAGGCAGGTGGTGGAGCAGTTGTCGGGTGGTAAGGCGAAGGGCTAACAGGTCTTGCCTGTCTTGTGAAGAAGCCGATGTATCTTGGGGCTGCATCGGCTTTTTTCAGATTCACGCTGATCGCACGAAGAAGAAAGCGCAAAAACAAAAACGCCCCATTCTTGCGAATGAGGCGTTTTATCTGGCGGAGCGGACGGGGCTCGAACCCGCGACCCCCGGCGTGACAGGCCGGTATTCTAACCAACTGAACTACCACTCCTAAAACCGTTTCAGCTGTCCTTGCTTGCTGAAAGATCGCTATTATAGGAGAGGCTTTTTCAAAAAGCCAGGCCTTTTTTAGAAAATTGCGAAATATTTTACGAGCAGGCCTTATGCCTTGAACTTGCCCTCGAATGCCAGCTTGGAAAGCGGCTCACGCGGGCTGGGCACTTCACGTGCCTGCAACCCTTCCGGCAGGACCGACTTGTCACCCAGCTTGCCCACCACCACCATGGCTTCCACCGAGAATTCAGCCGGCACATTCAGTTCAGTGCGGGCGCGGTCCTTGTCGAAACCGGCCATGCCGTGCGCATGCCAGCCCGACAGCGACGCCTGCAAGGCCAGATATCCCCAGGCCGAGCCGGTGTCGAAGGAATGGGTCGGCGCAGGCACCGCCTCGGTCGCACCCGGCGGCACCATCACGGTCCGCGACAACACCACGATCAGCGCCGAAGCATTGGCACACCAGCTACGGTTGAATTCGTTCAACAGGCCCAGCAGGCTGTCCCAGGCCGGCGTGCCACGACGCGCGTAGACGAAGCGCCAGGGCTGCGCATTGTAGGCCGAGGGCGCCCAGCGGGCGGCTTCCAGGAAAGTCAGGACGGTTTCTTCAGAGATCTCGGCACCGTTGTAGGCGCGCGGAGACCAGCGGTTCAGGAATTGCGGATCAATGGGATAGTCAGCGTTGCGCGGATTGGCGGACATGCTCTTTTTCCTATGGTGATGTGAGAGGGATGAATTCAGGCAGCTGGCATCTTAGCAGCGCCGCTCCTTTGCTGCAGAGCCTGGACAGATCGGTATGGATATAAAAAAACCCGCGCACCTTGCGGTGGCGGGTTAAATCCAATTCTCAGGGGTGATGAATTGGAGGGGGAGGAACTTCAGAATAACGATGCCCCTCTTGCGCCTCCAACGTTTTTACACGCTGTAACATCCGTTGCAATTGTGCAGTGGACTGTGAGCTATCTGTCAGGATCGGGTAACTTGTTGTCGCCCTAACACGACATGCTCCGACTTGGGAGCAAGCTCATTTCCCGATACAGAAGCGCGAAAAGATCACCCCCAGCAAATCATCCGGCGTGAACTTGCCGGTGATGCTGGACAAGCGCTCCTGCGCCAGCCGCAGTTCTTCCGCAAACAGATCCAGCGCATGTTCACCGGCCTCATTGTCCAGCGCCGCATGCGCCGCCGCATGGGCCAGGTGCTCATCGGCCGCCTTCAACGCCAGCAAGTGACGCTCGCGGGCCAGATAGCGCGACTCCACTGTCTGCTGCCAGCCAGCAATGCGCAGCAATTCGGCCCGCAACAAGTCCACGCCCTGTCCTTCGGCCGCCGAAAGGTAAACGTGCGTGGCATCGGGCATGGTATCCACGGCCGGCTTGTGGCCGGAGCGGTCGATCTTGTTCCAGATGCGGATGATGGGTACGCCTTCAGGAAAGCGCGCGGTGATCTTCTCATCTTCCAGCGTAGGGCCACGGTCAGCGTCCAGCATGTGCAGGATCACGTCGGCCTTGGCCACCTCGGCCCAGGTGCGCTCGATGCCGATGCGCTCGACTTCATCCGGGCCGCTGCCATCCTCGCCGGCCTCGCGAATGCCGGCGGTATCGATGATGTTCAGCGGCATGCCCTCGATCTGGATGGTCTGCGTCACCTTGTCGCGCGTGGTGCCCGCGATGGGCGTGACGATGGCCACATCCGATCCGGCCAGTACGTTCAACAGCGAGGACTTGCCCACGTTGGGCTTGCCGGCCAGCACCGCATTCAATCCATCACGCAGCAAGGCCCCCTGGGCCGCATGCCTGAAGACCTCTTCCAGCGTGGCGCGGATGGTGGCCAACTGACCGCGGGCGTCACTCTGCTTGAGGAAATCGATTTCCTCCTCGGGGAAATCCAGCGTCGCTTCCACCAGCATGCGCAGGCGCGTGACCTGGTCCACCAGCTCATGAATCACCTTGGAGAAGGCGCCCGAGAGCGATTCGGAGGCCGACTTGGCCGCCGCCTCGGTGGTGGCTTCGATCAGGTCGGCCACGGCCTCGGCCTGGGCCAGGTCGATCTTGTCGTTCAGGAAGGCGCGCTGGGTGAATTCACCCGGCTCGGCCAGGCGCAGACCGATCTCGCTGCCGGCCTGCACACAGCGCGCCAGCAACATCTGCATCACCACCGGGCCGCCGTGCCCCTGCAACTCCAGCACATCCTCCCCGGTGTAGGAATGCGGGGCCGGGAAATGGATCGCCAGGCCCTGGTCGATCGGACTGCCATCCTCGTTGAGGAAAGGCAGATAGGTGGCATGACGCGGCGACAGGCTGTCGCGACCACAGACGGCGCGCATCACCGGCGCCAGGTTCTTGCCGGAAATGCGGACCACGCCAATGCCTCCGCGTCCGGGTGCGGTGGCGATGGCGGCAATGGGAGAAGAATCGAAAGTCATCTGCGAGTACTTGTTGTTGTGTTGAGGTGAGACCGCCGCTGCTCCCCCTCGGAGCAACGACGTAAAGCCATGTTAAACCTGCCTGCCCGGTACGACCGAAAAAAAACCCGTGGATTCCACGGGTTTTTCCTTTGATGGCCTGCAAGAACCGGATTACTTGGTCTTGCCGCTATCGATGTTGCGGGTGATCACCCATTGCTGCGTGATCGACAGGATGTTGTTGGTCACCCAGTACAGCACCAGGCCGGACGGGAAGAAGAAGAACATGAACGAGAACACCAGCGGCATGAACATCATCACCTTGGCCTGCACCGGATCCGGCGGGGTCGGGTTCAGCTTGGTCTGCAGGAACATCGACGCCGCCATGATGATCGGCAACAGCCCGATGGGCATGTTGAAGTAAGGGATGGTGCCGAACAGACGGTCAGGTGCGGTCAGGTCATGCACCCAGCCCAGCCACGGCGCGCCGCGCATTTCCACCGATGCCAGCAGCACCGAGTACAGCGAGATGAACACCGGGATCTGGATCACGATGGGCAGGCAGCCCCCCAGCGGATTGATCTTCTCGGTCTTGTAGAGCGCCATCATCTCGCGGTTCATGGCTTGCGGATCACCCTTGTGGCGTTCGCGGATGGCCTGCATCTTCGGCGAGACCGCCTTCATCTTGGCCATGCTGCGATAGCTGGCGGCCGACAGCGGGAAGAACACCAGCTTGATCAGCACCGTCAGCAGGATGATGGTCCAGCCCCAGTTGCCCACCAGGTTGTGGATGTGGGTCATCAGCCAGAAGATGGGCTCGGCGATCACGGTCAGGTGGCCGTAGTCGCGCACCAGATCCAGGCCCGGGGCAATGGCCTGCAGGGTCTTGGAAATGGTCGGGCCGGAATACAGCTGGCTGTCCATGGTCACGCTGGCGTTCGGTGCCACGGTGCCCAGCGGCAGGATGGAACCGACCGCATACAGGTTGTCGCCGACCTTCTTGCTGAAGATGTCGCGCTGCGCCTTCTCGGGCGGGATGAAGGCCGAGACGAAGTAATGCTGCACCATGGCGAACCAGCCATTGTCAGCCTTGTTGACGTGCTGCTGCTTGCCGTTGGCGATCTTCTCGAAGTCCAGCTTCTCGAAATGCTCGGCGTTGCTGTACACCGCAGGACCGGTGAAGGTGCTGTAGAAGTGCGATTCGCCACCGGGCTTGTTGCCGTCGCGCACCAGTTGCAGGTACAGCGAAGGATTGATCGCCGCACCCGTGGTGTTGGTCACGGTGTGCTTGATGTCGATCAGGTAGCTGTCGCGCTTGAAGGTGTAGGTCTTGGTCAGCTTCACGCCACCCTGCTCGGCCACCAGCACCAGCTGGATTTCATTGCCATTGTCCAGCGTACGCGGACCGGCCTGGGCAGTGAAGAGGGTCTTGTGGTTGGGGAAGGGACCGCCGATCAGGCCCGACTCGGCCAGGTACATGTGGCCCGGTTCGGAATCGAACAGCACCACGTTCTTGGTCGGGTCGACCACGTCCGGTTGCTTCAGCAATTCCAGGCGCTTCAACTCACCGCCCACGGTATCGATGCTGGCCTTGACCAGGTCGGTGGTGATGGTGATGGTTTCGCCCTTGGTGGCGGCAGCCACGTCAGCCCCCGGCACGGCGCCAGGTGCCGGTGCGGGCGTGCCGGCCTGCGGCACGGGGGACCCGGTCGGGCTGGCGGTGGGTGCGGCCGGATTGGCGGCGGCTTGCTCCTGAGTCGGGGTGGCCGACGGGAAGAACATCGACTGATGTCCGTTATGGCGCATCCAGCCATCCCACAGCAGTAGCAGGGAGAAGGAGAATACAACCCACAGGACGGTACGTTTGATATCCATATGCGTATTGATGAGTTCAGGAGTGGCTGCAACCGTCAGCGGCCACAGGGGGAGACAGCCGCGCTACCGAAGACGGCAGCGCAGTGGTCGGGGAATCGGGAACGGCAATCGAAGAAGACGGGCCTCTTGCCTCTGCCTCGGCATGCGCACGTGCCTCGGCCGAACCCGGCACGAAATCCAGGCCGCCGGCATGCCAGGGATGGCACTTGCACAGGCGCTGGCCGGCCAGCAGGCTGCCCTTGAGCGCGCCATGCAGGCGCACCGCCTCGGCGGCATAGTCGGAACAGCTGGGATAGAAACGGCAATTCTGCCCCAGGAAAGGGCTCACTCCCAGCTTGTAGGCACGTAACAGCAGGAGCAGAGGGGTCTTCATCACTTCCTGTTTTCCTGGCTATTTCCTGGCGAACGCGGGGGCGCTCGGCAGGAAGGCGAACAATTGCGTCAGTTCGGCGCGCAGCATGAGCTTGACTGCCACACTGCGGGCAGGATCCTTCCTGGTATTGACCGGGCGCGACAGCCGCACGATGCAGTCCACGGCAGGCAGCTGGGCCTGCCGAAACAGCTCGCGGGTAGCCCGCTTGATCGTGTTGCGGGTGACCGCACGGGGTGCCAGCCGCTTGGCCGCCACCACGCCCAGACGGGCTTGCGGCAGGCTGTTGCGGCGTGCGTACAACACGAAATGCTCGGTACGATACACGGGGCGCAAACGAAAAACGGATGAAAACTCATCCGTTTTAACGATTCGCCGATCGCGTGGGAAGTCGCCTGCTTGACGTGCTGGAAGCGATGTACGGACGTCCGTCACACGAAACGGCTGCGCAAGGCCCCGGCTTAAACAGCAGCCAGACGCTTGCGGCCCTTGGCGCGACGGGCGTTGATCACGGCACGGCCGCCACGGGTGGCCATACGGGCACGGAAACCATGGGTACGCTTGCGACGCACGACGGAAGGTTGGTAAGTACGTTTCATGTTGGACTCGCTAAGTTGGGCTGCCTTGGAGCAAACAGCAAAAATAAATCGGAATTCTGGAACCGCTTTCGGTGTGCCTGTTCCGCATCACCGATGCCCTGCCGCCCAACAAGCCGGCAGCCCCTGCATCGCTGACACCATTAACTCTGTTGGCCTCTGCCGCCTCCCGGTGCAATACCTGGGTAATCGACCGGTGGGCAACTGAAACAGCACTGCGTCGGCACCGCGCGCAATTCTTCAGATGGTGAACCCTGAATTAGACTGCATTTTCCCCTTGGCTGTCAATGACTTATGCGCTTTTGCGCCCTCCCCGCCCCCGCAACGACCGGCGTCAGAGGCAGAACGTGGCGGAATTGCCGCATCCCCTCGCAATCCCGGCCTCTCCCGGTGCCGCGCCTGCCCGGGAAAAACACGATATGAAGTTGCTTGCAAGACATCTCCCGTGATCCTGCCAATGCCTTCATCGGATGGGGAGGAGGCATGAAGAAAACGCAAACAGTCCATGCGCCCGGCGCATGAACAAATCTGTAAATCATCTAAAGCATTTTTTCAGCGGCGCTGGACATCGGTGCGCCCGGGATGCGCACCGGCTGGGGATGAGGCGGATCAGCAACAGAGCAAGAGCGCAATCGTCGCCGTTACAAAAAAGATGGTTCATGCGGGCGGCACCCTGCAATATGACAAACATGCCTGGCACGATTCCAGCTATAAGGGGATATGAAGGAAAGAGATCGGTGCACAAGCATGCGCAAAAGGCACCGGGAGGAGGAGGACCACCGCATCGGCAGGACCAGCCCGTCCGGCCTGCTCTGAATGGCCCCACGGGCATTGTCCGCCTGTTCTCTTGCGTCGGCTATCAGGGATTTCACCATGGTGTCCTGCGCGAAAATAGCGCACCGTATGGTCAACCGCTGACGCGCTGCGCACATTGAAAGAGCATGATGTGAACGAGGCTTCCAATATCCCTGTGTCGGCAAGGGGATCAGAGCGTCAGCTCAACGCACGGGAACATGCAGGGAAAATCCTGGGCTTGGTGAACGAAGCTGCACTAATGGGATCATCAAGAGGAAGCAAAAAAAGGAATAGAATAAAAACACGATCCGAAAAGATCTTCGCATCACGCTGTGGATGCTACGGCTTTCAAAGAACACACCGGCAATGACGCAGTACAGAGTCACCGACGCGTTCTTCGATAACCGCAGATGGCAAGTCCAGACATATGAATCTGTTTCGTACTTTTTTGAGAGCGACGGAGGTGGTATGGATATCTACAGCAGCTTTGCAAGCCGGTTCGACAAGACCAGAGAAGAAGAATTATCGCTTGAAGAGTATCTGAATCTTTGCAAGAACGACCCGGCAGTCTACGCATCGGCTGCCGAACGGATGCTGATGGCCATCGGCGAACCGGAGAAGGTCGACACCCGGGAAGATCCGCGCCTCTCGCGCATCTTCGCCAACAAGGTCATCAAGGTCTATCCCGCCTTCAAGGAGTTCTATGGCGCGGAAGAAGTCATCGAGCAGGTTGTTTCGTATTTCCGCCATGCCGCGCAGGGTCTGGAAGAGAAGAAGCAGATCCTTTATCTGCTGGGCCCGGTCGGTGGTGGCAAGTCCTCCATCGCCGAACGCTTGAAGCAATTGATGGAGCAGGTGCCCTTCTATTCCATCAAGGGTTCGCCGGTCAATGAATCGCCGCTGGGCCTGTTCGATTACGACGAAGACGGCCCCATCCTCGAAGAGCAGTACGGCATCCCGCGCCGCTATCTCAAACCCATCCTGAGCCCCTGGGCGGTCAAGCGCCTGCACGAGTACAACGGCGACATCCGCCAGTTCCGTGTGGTCAAGCGCTATCCGTCCATCCTGCGCCAGATCGGCATTTCCAAGACCGAACCGGGCGATGAAAACAACCAGGACATTTCCACCCTGGTCGGCAAGGTCGACATCCGCAAGCTGGAACAATATTCGCAGGACGATGCCGACGCCTACAGCTATTCGGGCGGCCTGTGCCTGTCCAACCAGGGCCTGCTGGAGTTCGTGGAAATGTTCAAGGCCCCCATCAAGGTGCTGCACCCGCTGTTGACGGCCACGCAGGAAGGCAACTTCAAGGGCACCGAAGGTTTTGGTGCGATCCCCTTCGATGGCGTCATCCTGGCCCACTCCAACGAATCGGAATGGAAGGCCTTCCGCAACAACAAGAACAATGAAGCGCTGCTGGACCGCATCTTCATCGTCAAGGTGCCGTATTGCCTGCGCGTCTCGGAAGAAATCAAGATCTACGAAAAGCTGATCCGCAGCTCTTCGCTGGGCAAGGCGACATGCGCCCCCGGCACGCTGAAGATGATGGCGCAGTTCTCGGTACTGACGCGCCTGAAGGAGCCGGAGAATTCGAGCCTTTTCTCCAAGATGCAGGTCTATGACGGCGAGAACCTCAAGGATACCGATCCGAAAGCCAAGTCCTATCAGGAGTACCGCGACTATGCCGGTGTGGATGAGGGCATGAACGGCATCTCCACGCGCTTCGCCTTCAAGATCCTTTCGCGCGTGTTCAACTTTGATACCACCGAGGTAGCGGCCAATCCGGTGCACCTGATGTACGTGCTGGAGCAGCAGATCGAGCGCGAGCAGTTCCCGCAGGAAGTCGAGCAGAAATATCTCTCCTTCGTGAAGGACACGCTGGCCTCGCGCTATGCCGAATTCATCGGCAAGGAAATCCAGACCGCGTATCTGGAATCGTATTCGGAATATGGCCAGAACGTCTTCGACCGTTACGTGACCTATGCCGACTTCTGGATCCAGGATCAGGAATACCGCGATCACGATACCGGCGAAAGCTTCGACCGCGCGGCCCTGAATGCGGAACTGGAAAAGATCGAGAAGCCGGCCGGCATCAGCAACCCCAAGGACTTCCGCAACGAGATCGTCAACTTCGTGCTGCGTGCGCGGGTCAACAACGGTGGCAAGAATCCGCTGTGGACCAGCTATGAAAAACTGCGCGTGGTGATCGAGAAGAAGATGTTCTCCAACACCGAAGACCTCTTGCCGGTGATTTCCTTCAACGCCAAGGGCTCCACCGAAGAAATGCAGAAACACGAAGACTTCGTCAACCGCATGGTCAGCAAGGGCTACACGCCCAAGCAGGTACGCCTGCTGTGCGAATGGTACCTGCGCGTGCGCAAGTCCTCGTAAGCGCCGCTGTTGCGCATCGCCCGCTCCAAGCACGGCGATGCGCGCGGCGACCCTTCGGCGCCGTGCGCCTGGCGCACCGCCGACCACTAGCAGGAGAACCGAGTGCTGCATCAGATCATCGACCGCAGGCTGGCTGGCAAGAACAAGAGCATCGCCAACAGGGAGCGCTTCCTGCGGCGCTTCAAGGGGCATATCCAACGTTCGGTGGCGGACGCCGTGCGCGACCGCAGCATCACCGATCTGGAAAAATCGAAGAGCATCAGCATCCCGCGCAAGGATGTCTCGGAGCCCTTCTTCCATCACGGCAAGGGTGGCAAGCGCGAAGCCGTGCATCCGGGCAACCAGGATTATTTGCAGGGTGACCGCATCCCGCGCCAGAACGGCGGCAGCGGTGGTGGGGGCGGCAGCAGTGCCAGCAACGACGGTGAAGGACAGGACGACTTCACCTTCGAACTGACCCGCGAAGAATTCATGCACTACTTCTTCGAGGACCTGGAACTGCCGCGTCTGGTGGAAACCAATCTGCTGCAAGTACCCAACTGGAAGAACCAGCGTGCCGGGTATTCGGTCGATGGTTCGCCCAACAATATCGACGTGGTGCGTTCGCTGCGCTCTTCGCTGGGCCGCCGCATCGCCCTGGGCGGGCCGCTGCAGCGCCAGCTCGATGCCGCCGAAGAAGCGCTGGCCGAGATGAAGCGCAAGCCTCAGGAGCACAGCGCCGACATCCCGCTGCTGGAAGAGGAAGTGAAGCATTTGCGCGCCCGCATCCTGCGCATCCCCTTCATCGACCCTTTCGATCTGCGCTATGTGAACAGGGTGCGCCAGCCGCAGCCCTCCAGCCGTGCGGTGATGTTCTGCGTGATGGACGTATCGGGCTCGATGGATGAGCAGCGCAAGGATTTGTCCAAACGCTTCTTCATCCTGCTGTATCTCTTCCTCACGCGCAATTACGAACACATCGAAGTGGTCTTCATCCGCCATCACACCCGCGCCGATGAAGTCGATGAAAACACCTTCTTCCATTCGCAGGAAAGTGGCGGCACGGTAGTCTCCAGCGCACTGGAGCTGATGCACGACATCATCACCAAACGCTATTCGCCCAGCGAATGGAACATCTATGGCGCGCAAGCCTCGGATGGCGACAACTGGAACGACGATTCCCCCAAGTGCCGTGAACTGCTGGAGTCCGCCATCCTGCCACTGACGCGCTACTTCGCCTACATCCAGGTGGCCGAGCCGGAACAGAACCTGTGGACCGAGTACATGCAGCTGATCGAATCGCATCCGCACTTCGCCATGAAGAAGGTGCAATCGGCCGCCGAGATCTATCCGGTCTTCCGCGAACTCTTTGAAAAGCAGGTGCACGCATGAACAGCCGCTTCAAGCATGACCCGCTGCCTTGCCCCTCGGACTGGAGCTTTGATCTCATCGAGCGCTACAACGAGGAAATCGCACGCGTGGCCAAGGGTTACGAGCTGGACATCTACCCCATCCAGCTGGAGATCATCTCGGCCGAGCAGATGATGGATGCCTATGCCTCGCACGGCATGCCGGTCAACTATCGCCACTGGTCCTACGGCAAGCATTTCATGTTGACCGAACGCGACTACAAGCGCGGGCAGATGGGCCTGGCCTACGAGATCGTGATCAATTCCGATCCCTGCATCGCCTACCTGATGGAAGAGAACACGATGACCATGCAGGCCCTGGTCATCGCCCATGCGGCCTATGGCCACAACTCCTTCTTCAAGGGCAATTACCTGTTCCAGTTGTGGACGGACGCCAGCGCCATCATCGATTACCTGGTGTATGCGCGCAATTACATCGCCGAGTGCGAGGAACGGCATGGCTTCGAACGCGTGGAGGAATTGCTGGACTCCTGCCATGCGCTGATGAATTACGGCGTGGACCGCTACAAGCGTCCGCAACGCCTGTCGCTGGCACAGGAGAAGGCGCGCCAGCGCGAACGCGAAGCCTATATGCAGTCGCAGGTCAACGAGCTGTGGCGCACCTTGCCGGCAAAAAAGGAAACGGCGGCCGCCGCCGTGGAAGGCCGCTTCCCTTCCGAACCGCAGGAAAACCTGCTGTACTTCGCCGAGAAGAATGCACCCCTGCTGGAGCCGTGGGAACGCGAAGTCATCCGCATCGTGCGCAAGGTCGGCCAGTATTTCTATCCCCAGCGTCAGACCCAGGTGATGAACGAAGGCTGGGCCACCTTCTGGCATTACACGCTGTTGAATACGCTCTATGACCAGGGCCGCCTGACCGATGGCTTCATGATGGAATTCCTGCACTCGCACAGCAATGTGGTGTTCCAGCCGCCCATCACCAAACCGTATTACAACGGCATCAATCCGTATGCACTGGGCTTCTCGATGATGAGCGACATCCGCCGCATCTGCGAGAATCCCACCAATGAAGACCGCGAGTGGTTCCCCGACATCGCCGGGCGCAACTGGCTCGATACCCTGCAATACGTGATGCGCAACTACAAGGACGAGAGTTTCATCGCGCAATATCTCTCGCCCAAGCTCATGCGCGACATGCGCATGTTCGCCGTGCTGGATGACGAGGCGCGCAGCGAGATCGAGGTCTCGGCCATCCACAACGAGCGCGGCTTCCAGTACGTGCGCCAGGCCCTGTCCCGGCAGTACGACATCAACCATCGCGAACCCAACATCCAGGTCTGGTCGGTCAACACGCGCGGCAACCGCAGCCTCACGCTGCGCCACTTCCGCAGCGATGGCCGCTCGCTGGGCGACAGTACCAACGAGGTGCTGCGCCACATGGCGCGGCTGTGGCAGTTCGACGTCTATCTGGAGAGCGTGGACGACAACGGCTACATCGTGCAGCGCTATGAATGCGTGGCCGAGAACCGGTATGCTCTGCGTTCGTGAGTGACCGCCGCCAGGAGTAACCATGCCCGCCGCCCCCGCCACCCCGCGCCCGCCGATCTCGGCCCGGACCATCCCGCTGTTTCCGCTGGCCAGCACGCTCTTTCCGGAAGGGCGGCTGCCGCTGCAGATCTTCGAGGTGCGCTACCTGGACATGATAGGCAAGTGCATCGCCGAGGGCAGCAGCTTCGGCGTGGTGGCCCTGACGGAAGGATCGGAAGTGCGGCGCCCCGGCCAGAGCGAACGCTTCGTCGGTGTGGGCACGCTGGCACGCATCCAGGAATGGAGCACGCCCTCGCCCGGTCTCATGCGCATCGCCTGTCTGGGTGGCGAACGCTTTCGCATCGTGCAGGCCGAGCAGCAGAAACACGGACTATGGACCGCGCAAGTGGAGATGATGGAAGCGGACCGCGCCGTGACAATCCCCGAGGAGTTGCGCAATACCGCGCAGGCGCTGGAGAATCTGCTGCAATCGGTGTTGCGCCAGGGCCTGCCGGACAGCGAAGTGCCCATCGCCGCGCCTTACCGGCTGGACGATTGCGGCTGGGTGGCCAACCGCTGGGCCGAGATGATGCCCATTACCGTCAACCTCAAGCAAAGCCTGCTGGCGCTGGACAATCCGCTGTTGCGGCTGGAGCTGGTGCAGGATGCGCTGGATGAGCTGGGCTGGCTGAAATAGTTAGTTATTTCCATATTGCAACTAACTATCCTGCTTCAGATTTCCTGAAATTCCTCCCACCCCGTCACGGCGCCACGCCACTGATCCCAGCCTCGGCCAGCAGCGCCGACATCCCCGACCAGAAGATCTGGATCCCGATACACAGCAGGATGAAGGCCGACAGGCGCAGCACCACCATGGTGCCCAGGCGCCCCATCAGCAGCACCAGCTTGTGCGCATAGTTGTAGCAAAGGAAGATCACCAGTGCCGTGAGCGCCGCGCCCAGGGCGGCACTGCCGACCGAGATGACCCAATCCAGCAGGCGGGTCGGCGTATTGGCGCCCAGCGTGATGGAAGCGGCGATGGTGCCGGGGCCGACGGTCAGGGGGAAGCTCATCGGATAAAAGCTGCGCGCCTTGATTTCGTCGTCGGGCAGGTCTTCGTCATAGGACTTGGCCACTTGCGTGGGGATGGAGCTGTCCTGACTGTTGTCGTTGAGCAGTTTCCAGCCCGAGACCGCCACCAGCAGACCGCCCCCCACGCGCACGATGGGCAGCGAGATACCGAAGAAGGTCAGCACGTGCGAACCGATGAAGATGGCCGCCACCAGCATGAACCAGCAATTGATGGCGACCTGGCGCGCGATGCGCTTTTCGGTGCTGCGGCTGACGTTGCCCAGCAGGTTGGCGAAGACCGGTGCGATGCCCAGGGGATTGAGGATGGGCAAGAGCGTGATCGGGATCAGGACGACCGCCTTGAGGAAAAGGATGAACATGGCGCGATGAGAAAAAACGGCATTGAAGGTTGACCCGGCAGCGTAGCTGAAAGCCGCTACGCTGCCAACCACGGCGCATCTGCCGTTGCGCCGTTGCGCCCATTTCTCTCAGGCGGCGCGCAGCTGCATGCCGCGCACCCTTGTCAACAGCAGCACGGCGATGCTCAGGTTCAACAGGTTCCAGGCGATGCCGTTGGCAAAGGCGGCGTGGTAATTGCCGGTGAGGTCAAAGATTTTGCCCGACATCCATCCGCCCAGGGCCATGCCGAACATGGTGGCCATGATGACCGCGCCCACGCGCTGACCCGCTTCGGCGGCGGGGAAGTATTCACGCACGATGATGGCATACGAGGGCACGATGCCGCCCTGGAACAGACCGAACAGGGCCGAGATGAGATAGAGCGAGGCCAGGCTGTCGAAGGGGATGAACAGCAGCAGCGACAGGCCCTGCAGCGCCGAGCCCAGCAGCAGCGTGCGCAGGCCGCCGATGCGGTCGCAGATGGCGCCGGAGACCAGACGGCTGACCACGCCGCAGGCCAGCATCAGCGAGAGCATCTGGGCACCGCGCGCCGGGCCGTAGCCGAGGTCGCCGCAGTAGGCGACGATATGGACCTGGGGCATGGCCATGGCGACGCAGCAGGCGACACCTGCCACGCACAGCAGCAGCTGCGCCGAGCCCGGTGCCAGGCCGAAGGGGCGCGGGCCGCTGCCGGGGCGGGCGGTGACAGTCGCGCTGTCCTGCACCGGCGGGCGGGCGCGCATGAGCAGGGCCAGGCTGCACATGATGAGGCTGCAGGCGATGCCCATGCCGATGTAGGTCTGCTGCCAGCCGACGCTATCGACAAAGTGCTGGACGATGGGCGGCCACAGCGCGCCGCCCAGGTAGTTGCCGCTGGCGCACACCGCCACGGCAATGCCGCGCCGCTTGCGGAACCACAGCGAGGTATCGGCCACCAGCGGCGAGAAGGTACAGGCCGTGCCCAGCAAGCCGATCAGCAGGCAATGGGCGGCCATGAAGCACCAGATGTTGGGCGCCAGCGCGGCCGCGATGAAGCCTGCACCCAGGCAGGCCCCGCCCAGCAGCAGCGGGCGCATGATGCCGTAGCGGTCAGCCATGCGGCCCATGAAGAGGCCGCCGACACCCACGCCCAGCATGGTCAGGGTATAGGGCATGGAGGCCAGTCCGCGATCTACCTGGAAATGCGCCTGTACCGCCGGCAGCACCACCGCCATCACGTACATGCCGCTGGCGCCCACGATCATGAGGACCAGGGTGATGCACAGGCGCAGTACGGCATAGGAGGAATCAACCTGGTACCGGTCGGTGGCAGCGGGCTGCGCGGGGGAGGAAGGGGGCATGGGGGTCTCCGGGTTCATTTTTTTAATGTGGTCAACGGTGTGCGTTTGGGCTCGAGGGACCATTTCCAATTATTTGTTTGGGGGTCGGAAGAGTGTCATCTGCGCGGCGAGGAAAGAATACGCTTCACGAACTGCCTTTCAGGTTGCCTCAGGCTGAATGGGGGATGAGCTTGATCCGATCAGCCTTGTTTCTCATCATTTTTTATGTAGATAGGAATCGAGGCAGATTCCCAAGCTTGCTCGGCAGGACGTCCCATCAGCGCAGGTTCATTCGCTGCGCTGTGATGCAAACAAGATTTTTACCGAGTCCAGAAAATGGAATTTTTCAGGCACTTTCGTATTCAGGCTCCGGCCACCATCATCCTCATTTCTGATTGCAGCGTTCCCCGATTCCAGTTGCTCAACCAGCCACTCAAGGAATGTCTCAACCGAACTTCCCAAAACGAATTTTTCATTTTCATCTCGGCCAAAATTGATGACTTGCCCTACGTTCCCAAGCTCTCCGGGATCCAAATCCACTCCAAGATGGTTTCCACCGTAGTCATACGCAAAAGGGATCCAGCACTTGTTTGCGTAGAGCTCCTTGATCGCGCCCGTCTTTGCCGATTTGCAGAAGCGGCTTGCGCCCTTCATGTCCTCCGGCGAGCATTCGTCGATCACTTTTTTCCACGCCTCCCAATGCTTACGTGCATCAGCCAAAGACAGGAAGACGAGTCCAAAGAAGGGGCCCGTGTTAGCCCTTACAAGCTGTCCATCATGCATTCTGTAGAGATCCTTCAGGCTTTCCGGGAAGGCTATCCCAACCTGTTTCTCGAACTCTGCAAGATCTGCCTCCGAACACCCGGGTGCCAAATCAACATAAACCTCATGAAGATTGGTTTCCAGCCATTTCTCCAACCGTTCCATTTGCTTTTTCGTCATACGTCTCTTTGAGAAGAGGGCTTATATCCGTTGACGGCATGTGCCCGAGATAAACATTAAATATATTTCGACCATTCCGAGGAATTTGTTTGAGTGCGTTGGCACACGCGTATCAAAGTCAGCTCCTGGCCGATAGTGGACATCTTAGCCCAAAGAACAACGAGGATCGCCGATGTGGAAAACTGCTATGGTTCTCACCAAATTATGCAAAAGTGGTGAACCGGCGTGTGCACGGCATGTCGGCGTTATGTGCCATTCAGAATTTGCCAAAAAGTCGCAAGGAAGGCCCGCTGCTGGAAGCTTGCCGACTAAGTCGGGACGTTGAAACGCAAACATGGAAGCAGCGAAAAAAAGCGGTCGATCATCGGCAGGAATTGAGATCGGTATTACTGATGATCATTGCTTGCTGCCTACACTCAGGCTCAATGACATATCCTCGGCGTGATAGCCAGGTTCATCTTGTTCCAGAACGATCGCTGTACTCGCCACCGGGCTTGGTTTCGCGCATTATCCGAGCGCTCAGGCAATGTCGGAGGTTGCGCCCGCCGCAATCTACATCATCGCCGTGGGCACTGTGCTGGCCGCGCTGGCCTACAACCTGGGGATACGACTCCTTGGAATCACCACCGGAATTCTGTTCATCAACTGGGTACCCGTTTCAGCGATGGCAATTGGGGCGGCCTTGGGCCACCTGCCGCAACCGACGGAATTATTGGGGACAGGGCTCGTGATCGGAGCGCTTGTATTGGTGGCGACGATGATGGGTAACAGGCAAAGACGCGGCGCATGACCAAAAGGTTCAGGAAGCGAGCATCCTGTCGTGAGCGCGCTACTATCTGCTGCGCGGCCTTGACGTAGTAGGCCTGCGAGCTGAAACCGACCTCGGCATCCGTTTGATCGCTGGTAACGAACATGCCGAAGCCGTGCATGGGGCGCACACGGCCAAGCTGTTCCATCGGGTCCCAGATCTCGGCCATCGACTTTCCGGTGTAGTCGCTGTTACGCCCCGCCGCCAGGATCCGATGCTTGACGGCAGTCGCACCCGAGGAGGAAACCGCGCACAGCACCTCACTGCGCTCGGCGATCAAGGCGGCAACCAATCCACCGCCGCCGGATTGACAGACCGGACCATACATCTTTGATGTCGTACTTTTTCTTGCCGCCGGCCTGTGTCCCACGCTGCTGAGGTGCCAATGATTCATTTGACCGGAACGATGACGACGGGCTGGATATCGCGGATTGTCGTTCTGCCACCTCCCCATGTTCCGAGTGGCAGCAGCCTGATTTCCATGCGGTCGGCAAATTGTGGATACTTCTTTTTGATGATAGGCAAGTCTCGGTCCTGGCGATCCCGGATCTCAGGAGAAGCGTCTGCCACCATCCTAAGGCCAAGCATGTTTTTTCCCTCGACGAGGTTCAGATGCAGGTTGCCAATGTATTGGACCTTGCCGGCTGCTACATGAAATTCAAGCGGGGGCATCTTCTCTGATGGCGAAAGGCTATATGCGGCGCTCCGAACCAGGCGCCATGACGAAATAGTATGTCTGCCAGCGGGTAGTGAGATGGCAAGGACCTGCCCATAACTATCCTTGAACTGACTTCCCATGCGAATCGTCGCGTGTTCAGGGAGCGCCTCCAGACGCCTGGCCGGAACAGGTGCGCCGGGGATGCCTTCGTCAAGGTAAAACATGGCCTGAAAATTTCGGGATCCGGCGCGATCAAATGAAACGGAGGCGATAACGATACCTTGATCCGGATTGTTCTCCAGCGAAAAGTCGCGATCAACGTTCGATGCGGCACAAGCCGTCAGCAACAGGACAAGCAGGCATATAAAGGTGCTTCTGCAAGACATGTTTCTTTTCCTCCTGAATTTTTGTTGGGGAACTGTAGCAGAAAATTAGTCTGACCTGATCCAGCTTGCGCATCTTGTGGTTGGCTCCTGGTAGATGGAAGACGTCAGTTCATTGGGCAGCCTTCATTCCCCAAGATTAACACTCACCAAGAACAATCAGTTCTTCAGGAATGAATTGAGCAAGAAGCCCGGCTTTGAATGATCAGCCCGGGCATCCGGCCTTCATCTTCAAATCCTTCACAGCTTCCCTGAAACTTGCATATTCACGAGGCAAGATAATCTTCCGCTGGGGATCGCGCTGGACTCGAACATCATCAGCATGAAGGCTTTCATCGAACGCCGTGCAGGTTGCATCTTTATTGCCTTGAGCATAATTTGTAAGTGCAATGTTCAAGTAGAGGTTGGGAATAATGTCGACCAGCCCACCTTCTTTCGCCAGGGCTGTCGCCCGTTCAAAATAAAGCAATGCTGCGCTCAAGCGATTGTCGAAGTTGACCTCTTTATCTCTGAATCCGTATTCCAGATAGTGTTGCTTTGATAGCCTGACGGCCGCTGACCTCAAGAACAGTCCATAAATACGTTGTCCCTCGACCAGTCCCGCGACATCATGCTTTTCCTTATAAATGGCGATTGCATCGATGATCAGCGGTTCAGCCGCAAGTGGGCGGTTGTGATTCTCAAAGAGATCTTGAGCAACTTGCAATTTTCTTGCAGGATCATCGACCTTCGGCACCAACGCCGCAGCACATGACGTCAACAGTAGAACAGCGGCACAGACCATGCTGAGTGAGCGAATTTTCAATTTTCCTCCATGTCAGTTTTAGTGTCCGCTTCTGGACGCTTCACTTGACGAAAGATCCGCCAAGCTCAAAGCAAAGTCGACGAGGACCAATGTGGCAAGGGTACTTGCGGAACTAGAACCCATTTCATAAATAGGCGTGAGTGCGAGCGAGTCCCGTTTGGGATGAAGTGCAAGGCGCGAATTTGGGTCAAGACTGGGCGTCTTGACCCAAATTCGTAACGCAGCAATTCGCCCAAACGGGCCGCTCCCTCCGGGTTCTGTCCAGAAAGGGCGCTGGCCGCGTTGCGCGCCTTGCCAGCGCCCTTTCTGGACAGAACGCATCTCACGCCTATTTATGAAATGGGTTCTAGAAATGCCTGGGAACGGCGAGCAGGAAGGAAAGCGGGCAGCCTCACCCCACGTGATAAAGATGCACCGGCCGAAACCCCAACCGCTCCTTGTGCCGCGCAATCTTCTGCAGCATCCGCAAGCCCTCCTCATGCCCGGCCACCACCACCCGGCGCACCGCGCTGCGGCCTTCGATGCCGTCCCAGGCTTGCGTGAGCACCCAGTCGCCCAACAGATCCTGCACCAGGTCGACGGTGAAGATGGCGCGCGTGTTGCCATCGGTGAAGTGCAGGCGCGTAGCCACGGTCACGGGCAGTGCATGGGTGACGTGGTCAGCAGAATCAATCATGGAAAAAACGAGGCGACGGAACGGCGGGCGTGGATGATAGCAGGACGACGGCGCAATACAAGAACCAGCGAGAAAGGTTCAGGAATGAAACAAACCGTCCGGCACAGGAGCCGGACGGTTTGCTTGATTCCGTAAATCATTTACAGATTAGGGGCCAGCCAGCGTTCCACGTCTTGCTTGGGCACATGGCGGCGCTCTGCCATGTCGACCACCTGATCCTCGCCGATCTTGCCGACCACGAAGTACTTCGACTGCGGATGCGCGAAGTAGAAGCCCGACACCGAGGCACCGGGGAACATGGCGTAAGACTCGGTCAACTGCATGCCGATCTCGTCGCACTGCATGACGCGGAAAGCGTCCGCCTTGACGGTGTGCTCGGGGCAGGCCGGATAGCCGGGCGCGGGACGGATGCCGAGATATTTTTCCTTGATGAGATCGGTGCTGCTCAGGTTCTCGTCAGCCGCATAGCCCCACAGGTCCTTGCGTACGCGCTCATGCAGGTATTCGGCGAAGGCTTCGGCCAGGCGGTCGGCCAGGGCCTTGAGCATGATGGACGAGTAATCGTCATGCGTATCCTCGAAACGCTTTTCGTATTTCTCGATACCGAGGCCAGCGGTCACGGCAAACATGCCGATGTAATCCTGCACGCCAGACTCCTTGGGTGCGATGAAGTCCGACAGGCACTGGTTGGGGCGCGCCACGCCATCGACCACCGGCTTCTCGGTCTGCTGGCGCAGGCCGTAATAGGTGAAGGCGACCTGGCTGCGGCTGTCGTCGGTGTAGATCTCGATGTCGTCATCGTTGACGGTGTTGGCCGGCAAGAGCGAAATGACGCCATTGGCCGTGAGCCAGCGGCCATCGATGATCTTCTTCAGCATCGCCTGGGCTTCCTGGAAGACCTTGGTCGCGGCTTCGCCCACGACTTCATCGGTGAGGATGGCAGGGTAAGGACCGGCCAGGTCCCAGGTCTGGAAGAACGGACCCCAGTCGATATAGTTGGCCAGCAAACCCAGGTCCACATTCTTGAACAGGCGACGGCCGATGAACTTGGGCTTGACCGGGGCGAATTCCAGCTTGGTCTTGTTGGCACGGGCTGCGGCCAGCGACAGCATGGGCGCGGCCTTCTTGCTGGCGTGCTGTTCGCGGATGCGTTCGTAGTCGGCGTTCAGGTCGGCCACGTATTGCGTCTTCTGCTCGTCAGCCAGCAGCGATTGCGCCACCGACACGGCGCGCGAGGCGTCCGGCACGTAGACCACCGGACCTTCATAGTTGGGCGCGATCTTGACCGCCGTGTGGGCGCGCGAGGTCGTGGCACCGCCGATCATCAGCGGCATCTTGAGACCCGCGAAATACGGATCGCGCTGCATTTCCTTGGCGACATACGCCATCTCTTCCAGCGAGGGCGTGATCAGGCCGGAGAGTCCGATGATGTCGGCCTTCTCTTCCTTGGCCTTGGCCAGGATCTCGGCGCAGGGCACCATCACGCCCATGTTGACCACTTCGAAGTTGTTGCACTGGAGGACGACGGTGACGATGTTCTTGCCGATGTCGTGCACGTCACCCTTGACGGTGGCAATGACGATCTTGCCCTTGGGCTTGGCGACTTCACCGGTGGCGATTTCGAGCTGGCGCTTCTCTTCTTCGATGAAAGGGATCAGGTGCGCCACGGCCTGCTTCATCACCCGCGCCGACTTGACCACCTGCGGCAGGAACATCTTGCCCTGGCCGAAGAGGTCACCGACCACGTTCATGCCGTCCATCAGCGGACCTTCGATCACGTGGATAGGACGACCACCATCGGCAGCGACCTGCTGGCGCACCTCTTCGGTGTCTTCCACGATCCACTGCGTAATGCCGTGTACCAGCGCATGCGAGAGGCGCTTGGCCACCGGCAGGTTGCGCCATTCGAGCGTGGCTTCTTCCTTCTTGTCGCCAGCCTTGAGCGTGGCGGCGTACTCGATCATGCGCTCGGTAGCGTCTTCGCGGCGGTTCAGGACCACATCTTCGACGCGCTCGCGCAGCTCGGCCGGCAGGTCGTCATAGACGCCGATCATGCCGGCGTTGACGATGCCCATGGTCATGCCGGCCTTGATGGCGTGATACAGGAAGACAGTATGGATCGCTTCGCGCGCCGGGTCATTGCCGCGGAAGCTGAAGGACACGTTGGAGACACCGCCGCTGATCTTGGCGTAGGGCAGGTTCTGGTGGATCCAGCGGGTGGCTTCGATGAAGTCGACCGCGTAGTTGTTGTGTTCCTCGATACCGGTGGCGACCGCAAAGATGTTGGGGTCGAAGATGATGTCTTCGGGCGGGAAGTCCAGCTTGTCCACCAGCAGGCGATAGGCGCGTTCGCAGATCTCGATCTTGCGGGCGAAGGTATCGGCCTGGCCCACTTCGTCGAAGGCCATGACGATGACGGCGGCGCCATAGCGACGGCACAGCTTGGCTTCGCGCAGGAATTTTTCCTCGCCTTCCTTCATCGAGATGGAGTTGACGATGGACTTGCCCTGCACGCACTTCAGGCCCGCTTCGATCACTTCCCACTTGGAGGAGTCGATCATGATGGGCACGCGCGCGATGTCGGGCTCGGAGGCGATCAGGTTGAGGAAGCGCGTCATGGCGGCGACCGAATCGAGCATCGCCTCATCCATGTTGATGTCGATGATCTGCGCACCGTTTTCGACCTGCTGGCGCGCCACGGCCAGGGCTTCGTCGTACTGTTCGTTCAGGATCAGGCGGGCAAAAGCCTTCGAACCGGTGACGTTGGTGCGCTCGCCGACATTGACATACAGCGAATCGTCATTGATGGTGAAGGGCTCCAGGCCCGACAGGCGCATCTCGTGCGTGGGCTCGGAGAGCGTGCGCGGCGCAATCGTGGCGACCGTCTCGGCAATGGCCTTGATGTGCGGCGGCGTGGTGCCGCAGCAGCCACCGGCGACGTTGACGAAACCGCTTTCGGCGAATTCCTTCAACAGGGCCGAGGTGACATCGGGGGTTTCATCGAAACCGGTGTCGCTCATCGGATTGGGCAGGCCGGCATTCGGATAGATGCAGACGAAGGTGTCGGCGATCTTGGAAAGCTCTTCCGCATAGGGACGCATCAGCGCCGCACCCAGCGCGCAGTTCAGGCCCACGGTGAGCGGACGCGCGTGGCGGATGGAGTTCCAGAAGGCGGTCACGGTCTGGCCCGAGAGGATGCGGCCGGAGGCGTCGGTGACGGTGCCCGAAATCATGATGGGCAGGCGCTTGCCGCTCTCTTCGAAGAAAGTATCAATGGCGAACAAAGCCGCCTTGCAGTTGAGCGTGTCGAAGATGGTCTCCACCAGCAGCACGTCGGCACCGCCTTCGACCAGCGCGCGGGTCTGCTCCAGGTAGGCGGTGACCAGTTGATCAAACGTGACGTTGCGGGCAGCGGGGTCGTTGACGTCCGGCGAGATGGAAGCGGTCTTGGGCGTGGGGCCCAGGGCACCGGCCACGAAGCGCGGCTTGTCCGGGGTCGAGTACTTGTCGCAGGCGGCGCGTGCCAGACGGGCCGATTCCACGTTCATCTCGTAGACCAGATGCGCCATGTGGTAGTCGTCCTGGGCCACGCTGGTGGCGCCGAAGGTATTGGTCTCGATCAGGTCGGCACCGGCGGCCAGGTATTGCTCGTGGATTTCCTGGATGATGTGCGGCTGGGTCAGCGAGAGCAGTTCATTGTTGCCCTTGACGAACATCTCCTTGCCGGGAACGCTGAAGTCGGCGAAACGCTGGCCGCGATAATCCTCTTCAGTCAGCTTGTAGCGCTGGATCATGGTGCCCATGGCGCCATCGAGGATGAGGATGCGCTGCGACATCAGGTCGCGCAGCAGCAATTCGGTCTGGCACAGTTCGTTCGGCTTCATCTGGCGTTTTTCTCTGGTTACGGCAACAATGCGAGGCCTGTTCCCGCGCGCAGGCGCGCTGCGGATAAAAAAACCGGCCAGAAACGGACCGGTTCAACAGGCAAAAAGTGAACCCGATTATACGTCAAAGCACCCTTCCCCCGCCTCCCGGCAGGCTTTGCGGGCTGTGCTTCGTTGCAAACCGTTAACTATTTATACCGATGCCCGATCAAGCGCCCATCCTCATCCTGACCGCCCTGGAAAGTGAACTCGACGCCGCAGCGGCCCCGGCAGGCGTACAGGTGGTCTATTGCGGCGTGGGCAAGGTCAATGCCGCGCTGCATACGACGCAGGCCATCCTGACGCATCGTCCGCGCGCGCTCATCAATTTCGGCACGGCCGGCAAGATCGATCCCCTGCATGATGGCTTGCTGGAAGTGGCCGCCGTGCTCCAGCGCGACATGGATGCCACCCCGCTGGCGCCGCGCGGGGTGACGCCGCTGATGAACCAGGAGCAACAACCCTCCCGATTGGTCTCCGGCTATCCGGGCGTCTTGTGCGGCACCGGCGACAGCTTCGTGACAGCCGCCGATGACTGGCTGCGGCAGCAGAAGGTGGATCTGGTGGATATGGAATTGTTTGCCATCGCCCGGGTATGCAGCCACTTCGGCATCCCTTGGCGGGCCTTCAAGTTCATCACCGATGGCGCCGATGACGATGCTGCCGATGACTGGCAGGCGCGTGTGCATCTGGGAGAGGAACTGTTCTGGCGGCATCTGCCGCTGGTGCTCAGGCAGTTCGATGCAGAACCTGCGCGTTGAGGCGCGCAGGCATCCAGGCCCGGATGGAAGACTTTGTCCGAGTTTGAAACTAAGTCATCATTCGCGCCGGAAATGCCTGCCGGATGGGCTCAGGCGAAGCGCCCGCCTTCGAGGGGGAAGCCCTTGAGGAATTCTGCGGCGGCCAGGCGCTTGCCGCCCGGCTTCTGCAATTCGGTCAGCAGCAGCGCCCCTTCACCGCAGGCCACCACGATGCCGCCCTGGGCATCGGCCGACAGCACCTGTCCCGGCTCGCCCTGTTGCGCCACCTTGACCGGACGCGCCTGCCACAGCTTGACGACCGTATCGCCGAAACGACCGGTGGCGCCGGGGAAGGGATTGAAGGCGCGGATACGGCGGGCCAGCTGGTCGGCGCTCTGGCTGAAGTCGAGCGCGGCCTCTTCCTTGGCGATCTTGGCGGCGTAATTGGCGCCCTCGTCGGGCTGCGGGGTGGCTGAGAGCTCGCCGTGCTCCAGCTTGGCAATGGCTTCCACGATCATCTTGCCGCCCAGCGCGGCCAGCTTGTCATGCAGGCTGCCGGTGGTGTCGTCCTCGGCGATGGGGACGCTTTCAATCAACATCATGGGGCCGGTATCGAGCCCCTCTTCCATCTGCATGATGGTGATGCCGGTCTCGGCATCACCCGCCTCGATGGCGCGATGAATGGGCGCGGCACCGCGCCAGCGCGGCAGGAGCGAACCATGGATGTTGATGCAGCCGTAACGCGGGATGTCGAGCACGCTGCGCGGCAGGATCAGGCCGTAGGCCGCCACCACCATCACGTCATGCGGGGTCGATTGCAGCAGGGCATGGGCCTCCTGCGCCACCTCCGGATACTTGCCGTTCAGACGCAGCGAGACCGGCTGCGCTACGGGTGTGCCGTGCTTGATCGCGCATTGCTTCACGGGCGAAGCCTGCAGCTGCATGCCGCGTCCGGCCGGGCGGTCGGGCTGGGTCAGCACCAGGGTGATCTCGTGACCAGCGGCGTAGAGTGCTTCGAGCGCAACGGCGGCAAATTCCGGCGTGCCGGCAAAAATGATCTTCATGAAAAACTCCAAAGGCGAGCAAGACCGCCAGATTTACGGATTGCGTTGCTTGTGCGGGGCGCGGGCGAAGGCCATATCGTACAGCCAGTTCGGCAGCAATCTCAGCAGCTTGGCCACCACGCCCATCTGCCAGGGAATGACGCGATAGCTCACGCCCTCGGTAATGCTCTCGACAGCGCGCTCGGCAAAGCGCTCCACCGGCATCAGGAAGGGCATGGGATAGGTGTTCACGCGCGTCATCGGGGTATCGATGTAGCCGGGCGCGATGGTGACGACCTGGATGCCGCTGCCGCGCAATTCCACCCGCAGCGATTCGCAGTAGCTGATGACGGCGGCCTTGGAGGCGCTGTAGGCGCCCGCCCCCGGCAGGCCGCGAATGCCTGCCACGCTGCCGATGCCGACCAGGCGGCAGCGGCGGCGCTGGTCCTCGGGCGCCGCCTTCATGCGCGCCACGAAGGGCGTGAAGGTGGCAAAGGTGGCCGTGACGTTGACGGCCAGGATGCGTTCGAAGGCCGGCAGGTCTTCCTGGTATTCGGTCAGCGTGCCCTGCGAAATGCCGGCGTTGGCAATGACCACGTCGGCCCCGCCGAACTCGGTCAGGAAGGCGTCGGCGGCCGCAGCCAGCGCGGCGTGGTCGGTCACGTCGACGGCATAGACACGGTGCCGCTCAGCATGCGGCAGGCTGGCGCACAAGGCCTCCAGCTCGACCTTGCGCCGTGCGACCAGGCCGAGGATGGCGCCACGCCGGGCATAGGCCCGCGCCAGCGCCATGCCGATACCGCTGGAAGCTCCGGTCAGGAACACGCGTTCCTGGGCTGCAACGACGGGAAGGTTGGCCATGCCTGCTCCTGAGGTGATATGAAGGTTTAGGTAATTTCTGCTGCCCAAATGACAACGGTCCGCGGCCTTGCGGACGCGGACCGTGCGGAACGGGTGAAGCTTATTTCTTTTTTGCGTGGCTGCTGCCGGCGGCCTTCTCGGCGGCCACCTTGGCCACCAGGTGATCCATCACCTGCAGGGCAGCGGCTTGCTGCATCGATTCCGGCTGATTGGCCAGGGCCACGCCGACCACGGCGGGCGAGGTGACATAGCGGCCATCGATGGCAATCATGGGTACGCCGTCGACCTTGTAGGCTTCCTGCAACTGGGCTGCGCGGCGAGCCTTGGTCTGGATGCCGAAGGAGTTGTAGAGGTCGAGGAATTTCTGCTTGTCCAGGCCGATCTTTTCGATGTAGGCCAGGATGGTCTTGTCGGTATTGATGCGCTGGCCTTCGACGTGGATGGCGTGGAAGATCTTGGGGGTCAGCTCTTCAGCCTTGCCCATGGCTTCCAGGGTGTAGTAGAGCTTCTGCTGCGGCACGAAGCTGTCGCGGAAGGCCACCGGCACCTTCTTGAAGTTGATCTTGTCACCCTGCTTCTTGACCCAGGCCGTCAGCGACGGGTCCCAGGCGGCGCAGTGCGGGCAGTCGAACCAGAAGAATTCGGTCACTTCGACCTTGTTGCCGGAATCGGTCGGCTGGGCCTGCTCCAGCACGCGGTAGTCGCTGCCCACTTGCGGATTGGCCGGCGAGGCCGAGGCGCCAACGCTGGCGGTGAAGGCCAGTACGCCGAAGCTGACCGCGGCCAGCAGCTTTTGATGGAAACGCATGGTATTACCCTCTCTGATGGATAGTCGGTGGGACAGGCCGGTAGCCGCCCCGCGCCCGTCGTGCCGGTCGGTCATCCCCTGCCGCCGGCATCCACGGGTGCATTCTGATTATTTGGGAATGCGCACGATGGCAGCATCGACCCCGTTATCGGACAGCTTGCTGCGCGTACGGTTCATCGCGTCGGCATGCTCGAAGGGACCGATGCGCACGCGATAGAGCACGCCGCTGTCGGCAGTGCGCTCGCTGACCTTGGCCTCAAAGCCCAGCAGGGCCAGCTTGGCACGGCCACTTTCGGCGTCGGCCTGGTCGCGGAAGGCACCGGTCTGCAGGAAGTAGGTCCACTTGTCGTCGTTGGTGTCGTTCTTGGAGGTAGCAGACGTGGCCGCCGGGGCCTTGGCGTCGGGCCTGGACGGTGCCGGGCTGGCCTGCGGGGTCGGCGCCACCGGCGGGACCGGCTGCGCCGATGCCGTGTTGGGCGGCACCGGCGTCTGCGACTGCTGCTGGTCGCGCGCGGCATCGCGGGCGATGTCGCGGTTACCGTAGAGCGGCCGGTTGGGGTCGGCCGCCTGGGCCGGGGTCGGATCGGTGCGCTCGGGGCGCGCGACCTTGTTGACGAAGGGGATGGGCGACTTGGTGATCATCAATGCCACACCCACGGCGATCCCCAGGCCGACGATCAAACCCAGGATCAGGCCGAGCAGCGTACCGCCGGCCTGCTTGTGATATTTCGCGTTCAACGGTTTCACGTTTCTCTTTAGCTGCTTGTTTTAGCTTGTTTTACATTCTGGCCGGAGCCGATACGCCCAACAGTGCCAGGCCGTTGCGCAGCACCTGGCGGGTGGCGGACAACAGCGCCAGGCGTGCGGACCTGGTTGGGACATCATCGACCAGCACGCGTTCCGCATTGTAGTAGCTATGCAGTTCGCCTGCCAGATCGCGCAGGTAGAAGGCGACCTGGTGCGGTCCCAGCTCTTGCAGAGCATGGGCCAGCATGTCCGGATACTCGGCCAGCTTGGCCAAGAGCGAGGCTTCGCGCGGGGCCGTCAGCAGCGACAGGTCAGCCGTGCTCTTGAGCGCCTCTTCATCCACGCCCGACTTGCCCAGCACGGTGCAGATGCGGGCGTGCGCATACTGGACGTAATAGACCGGGTTTTCATCGGACTGCGCCAGCGCCAGGTCGACATCGAAGACGAACTCGGTATCGGCCTTGCGCGAGATGAGGAAGAAGCGCACCGCATCGCGGCCACGCGTGAGGTCGCGCTGCTCGCCCTCGACCGGCTCGCCGGCGGACCATTCGATGAGGTCGCGCAGGGTCACGTAGGAACCGGCGCGCTTGGAAATCTTGACCTCTTCACCATTGCGCATGACGGTGACCATCTTGTGCAGCACGTAGTCGGGATAACCCTGGGGAATGCCCACGCCGGCGGCTTGCAGGCCGGCGCGCACGCGCGCGATGGTGCCGTGGTGGTCGCTGCCCTGGATATTGATGACCTTGCCGTAGCCGCGTTGCCACTTGTTGATGTGATAGGCGACATCGGGCACGAAGTAGGTATAGGTGCCGTCGGTCTTCTTCATGACGCGATCCTTGTCGTCGCCATAGTCGGTGGTACGCAGCCACAGCGCGCCATCCTGTTCATACGTCTTGCCGGCGGCGACCAGCGCGTCCACGGCGGCGGCCACCTTGCCGTCGGCGTAGAGCGAGGATTCCAGATAGTAATTGTCGAACTTCACGCCGAAGGCCTGCAGGTCCAGGTCTTGTTCATGACGCAGGTAGGCCACGGCAAAGCGACGGATCGATTCGATGTCGTCGACCTCGCCGCTGCCGGTGACGGGCTGGCCATCGCTGGCCGAGACGGTCTTCTTGTCGAGGAAGTCGCGCGCGATGTCGGCGATGTAGTCGCCGTTGTAGGCCGACTCGGGCCACGCGGCGTCACCCGGCTTGAAGCCGCGCGCACGCGCCTGCACCGAGGTGGCCAGGGTAGCGATCTGCACGCCGGCATCGTTGTAGTAGAACTCGCGCAGCACATCAAAGCCCTGGGCTTCCAGCAGCGACGACAGCGCATCGCCCAGCGCGCCCTGGCGGCCATGGCCCACGTGCAGCGGACCGGTGGGGTTGGCCGAGACGAACTCGACCAGCACCTTCTTGCCGGCGCCCAGGCTGCCACGGCCGAAGGCCTCGCCCTGTTCATGGATCACCTTGACCACCGCCTGCTTGGCAGCGGCCGCCACGCGCAGGTTGATGAAGCCCGGGCCGGCGATCTCGACGGATTCCACCAGCCCCTCGCGCGCCGGGTCGGCCATGACGGCGGCGACGATGGCTTGCGCCAGCTCGCGCGGATTCTTCTTGAGCGGCTTGGCCAGCTGCATGGCGATGTTGCAGGCGATGTCGCCGTGCGAGGCATCGCGCGGACGCTCCAGGGTGATGGTCGGGGTCAGGCCGCTATCAGCCAGCAGCGGCTGCAAGGCGGACGAGAACAAGTCGGAGATGCGTTGTTTCTGTTGTGCGAGCATGGGAATGAGGGGTAAAGCGGAAGCGGCCGAGGCGCTGGTCTGGCAGGCTGCGCCGCGCGGAGGGATCGCTTGCAATTGGTTGAGCAACCGAGATTATACCGGCTAGGCGCACCCTGTAGACTGCCCGAGCAAGCAGCTTGCGTGCGGGCAAGCTCTCTGCGCCAGAAAGATGCCTCAATCACAACAAATCTGTTACCCCGATTTTTGCAAAAAGCTTCACCCGCAACTTCACAACCGCCCTGCCGCCCGCCTGCTGCGGCCCTGTCTTCATATATCGACCGGATCGACTTCCAGCGACCAGCGGGCGCGGGTTTTCAGCTGCCGCAGCGCGGCCAGCCATTGTTTCAGGAAGCCCTGCAGGGCGGGGCGTGACGGGCACTCAACGAGCAACTGCGCGCGCTCGACATTGGCCACCCGCATCAGGGTCATCGGGATGGGCTCGTTGATGGTGATGGCGGGCGCCTCCAGCAGGGTGGCGGCTTGCTTCAGGAAGGCCAGGGCCGTGTCCAGCTCGCGCGCCTCGGCGCGCAGCAGCGCCTGATACATGAAGGGCGGGAAATGGGCCTGGCGGCGCTCCTCCAGCAGGTCACCGGCAAAGCCGTCGTAGTCATGGCGCATCACGGCCTGGTACAGCGGATGATGCGGGTAGCGGGTCTGGATGAGCACCTCGCCCGAGCTGCCATCGGCCGACAGCCCGGCCCGGCCGGCGCGGCCGGCCACCTGCATGAGCTGGGCGAAGAGCCGTTCGCTGGCGCGGTAATCGTGCGAGAACAGCGCCGTATCGGGATTGAGCACGCCCACCAGCGTGAGCTTTTTGAAGTCATGCCCCTTGGCCACCATCTGGGTGCCGACCAGGATATCCACCTCGCCCCGGTGCACGCTGTCGAAGGCGCTCTGGGCCGAGCCCTTCAGGCGGGTCGAATCGGCATCGATGCGCAGCACGCGGGCGCCGGGGAAGATCGCCTGCAAGCCCTCTTCCACCCGCTGGGTGCCGCGCCCCAGTGGCTGCAGATCGACATTGCCGCAGGTCGGGCAGGCACGCGGGATGGCCAGTTCCAGGCTGCAATGGTGGCAGCGCAGGCGGCGCTCGGGCCGGTGCACGACCATGAAGGCATCGCAGCGCATGCAGTTGCTGATCCAACCGCAGGCATCACAGGCCAGCACCGGCGCATAGCCGCGGCGGTTCAGGAACAGCAGCGACTGCTCGCCCTGCTCCAGGCGCTTGCGCACGGCGGCGATCAGGCCGGCGGTGAGGCCATCGACGGGCTTGTCGCGCTCCATGTCGATCACCTTGACGGTGGGCAGCACCGCCTGCTGGGCGGCGCGCTGGCGCAGCTCCAGGCGGCGGTAGCGGCCGGCCTGGGCGTGGTGCCAGGTTTCCAGCGAAGGCGTGGCCGAGCCCAGCACCACCGGGATACCGAGCTGGTGCGCCCGCCACACGGCCAGGTCGCGGGCGGAATAGCGAAGGCCCTCTTGCTGCTTGTAGGAAGGATCGTGCTCCTCGTCGATGACGATGAGCTTGAGCGCAGGCAACGAAGACAGGATCGCCAGCCGCGTACCCAGCACGATGTGGGCCTGCCCCAGGTGCGCGGCCAGCCAGTTGCGGGCGCGCTCGCCCTCGGCCAGGCCGCTGTGCAGCGCCACCACGTTCAGATGCGGGAAGCGCGCGCGGATATTGCCTTCCAGTTGCGGCGTGAGGTTGATTTCCGGCACCAGCACCAGGATCTGGGCCGGGGCCACGGCGGGATCGACGGGCGCAGCTTGCGATGCGGCAACCTCATCGGCAGCGCGACGCAGGATGGCAGCAGCCGCTTGCAGGTAGACCTCGGTCTTGCCGCTGCCGGTGACGCCGTACAGGAGCAGCGGCGCAAAGTCCTTTGCGCCGGCGATGGCGTCCACGGCCTGCTGCTGCGCCGGGTTCAGCGCAGGCGCTTCACCCAGATGCAGCGGATCAGGGGCATCCGGCGGCACTAACTCCGCCACCGCCTGGGGAATGGCTTCTGCCTCGGTGCGGGTCTTGCGCCTGGCCTTGCTCTTCTTGGGTGCGGCCAGACGGCCCAGGGCCTTGAGCGCCTTGTCCAGCGCGACCGTGGTCAGGGCGCGCAGGTTCTTGGGCAGGCCCGGCAGCATCACCTCGCCCAGCGGGCGCTGGTAATAGTCGGCAGCAAAGCCGCACAGCGCCAGCCAGTGCGCTGACATCGGCGGTAACTGATGGCGCACGGCAATGACATCCTTGATCTTGTCGGCCTGCAGGTCGGTCTGCGCCGCATGACCGACCACCACCCCCACCGCCTCACGGCGGCCGAACGGTACCACCACCAGTTGGCCAATGGCCGGCATGGGCTCGTCCGGCGTGGCGGGTTGCCAGCGGTAATCGAAGACGGTATGCAGGGGCGTATCGAGCGCCACCTGAAGCAGACATTGTTCCACGAACTTAAAGTCAATCCTGAAAAACCCGGCTAAGCCTCGGTTTCATCATCATTTTTGGACCTATCCACACAGGCTGTGGATAACTTTGGGGACAAGTACCCCTTGACATTTCCCCACGCAGACTGGCTCTGGCCTGCGGCGCACTGCTCAACGGCGAGGCAAAAAATAAAGCCAACAAAATCAATGACTTGGACTCATCTCTTATCCTGCAGAAAAAAAAATTGCAGCGAAGTATTGTGCAGGTGCCAAAATCATCCAGTGTGCATAAGTCCTTCCGGCGGCACCACGGAGCCGGCGTTTGTCAAGCCCTGAGCGGCAAAAATTTGTCGGCTTTGGCTTGCAGGCTGCCGCCTCCTTGTCCTACAAACTTAAAGTAAACCTTCAAAGATTTCGATAAGCGGCGGTTTTGTAAACGCTTTTCGATCTTATGCACAGCGGCTGTGGATAACTTTGTGGGCAAGTGCCTCTTGACAAGGCCGAAGCCCACGGCCAGCGCGGTTTCCCGCAAAAACGCGTCAAGACGGCGAAAAAATAAACCCAATAAAATCAATGACTTGTGCAGCACCCTTCTGCACAATCCTTCATATTCAAATAAATTTGATTCTCAACAAGAAAATGGGCCGCCATGTGCATAAGTCCCGGTGCACTGGCAAGGATGTGCATCGGGACTTGCCCATCCGCACAAATACGAACAGATAACGACAGATATACGCACGTTCAACCGCGCAGAGCGCGGCTGATCTCGTGGACGGCCTGGGCGAGGGTTGCCACGGCTTGCGGCGGGGTGTGCTGGGAGATGCCGTGACCGAGGTTGAAGACATGGCCGCTGCCGGCGCCGGGGCGGCCGAAGGATTCCAGCAGCTTGCGCACTTCCGCCCGGATGGCGTCGTCGCCGGCGAAGAGCACGTTGGGATCCAGATTGCCTTGCAGTGCCACCTTGTCGCCCACGCGGCGACGGGCCTCACCCAGGTTGACGGTCCAGTCCAGGCCGACGGCGTCGGCACCGATGGCGGCGATCTGCTCCAGCCACAGGCCACCGCCCTTGGTGAAGACGATCACCGGAATCTGCTGACCATCTTGCAGGCGCTGCAACTGGCTGACCACCTGCTCCATGTAGGCCAGCGAGAATTGCTGGTAGATGCCATCGGCCAGGGCACCGCCCCAGGTATCGAAGATCATCACGGCCTGTGCACCGGCGGCGATCTGCGCGTTCAGGTAGGCGGCCACGGCATCGGCGTTGGTCTTGAGGATGTGGTGCATCAGGTCCGGACGACGGTAGAGCAGGCTCTTGACCAGGCGGAAGTCATCCGAGCCGCCGCCCTCGACCATGTAGCAGGCCAGCGTCCAGGGACTGCCGGAGAAGCCGATCAGGGGCACGCGGCCATCGAGTTCGCGGCGGATCTGGGTGACGGCCTTGAAAACGTAGTCCAGCTTGTCCAGGTCCGGCGCCCGCAGGGCCTGGATGGCGGCCTCGTCGCGCAGCGGGCGCTCGAACTTGGGACCCTCACCTTCAGCGAAATACAGGCCCAGGCCCATGGCGTCGGGCACGGTGAGGATGTCCGAGAACAGGATGGCGGCATCCAAGGGATAACGTTCCAGCGGCTGCAGCGTGACCTCGGTGGCATAGTCGGGATTGGTGGCCAGACCCATGAAGGAACCGGCGCGAGCGCGCGTGGCGCGGTATTCGGGCAAGTAGCGACCGGCCTGGCGCATCAGCCACAGCGGCGTGTAGTCGGTGGGCTGGCGCAGCAGCGCACGCAGGAAGGTATCGTTTTTGAGCGGAGCGAAGGTGGACATGGAAGAGGAAGAGGACATGGTCGGCCTGCAATGCGGTCTGACGACAATCCGGCATTATCTCATCCTCCGCGCATGGCTTCCGGGTAATTGTCGCTATCGGCGTGCGCTGATATTGATGCAGGTCCTGGCGCGCGGTTTTGCTATGATCTGGCAGCAGTATTTAAGCGGCCCATCCAATCAACTAGAACCCATTTAGCAGCGGGCCGCGTTCATCATTGATCATCCATCATCACATCCACGAGGAGACTCCATGAAGTCCATCATCCGTACCGCCCTGCTGGCGGGTCTGGCGGTTCTGTCATTTTCGCTGTCGCTGTCGGCGGCACAGGCCGACGAGGCGCTCCCCGCTTCGCGTCTGGACCAGGTCATCAAGGCTGGCAAGCTGCGCATCTGCATGACCGGTGACTACAAGCCCTTCACCTATTACCGCCCTGACCAGACTTTCGAAGGCATGGATGTGGAACTGGGCCAGTCCCTGGCCAAGTCGCTGGGCGTGGAGGCGCAGTTCGTCAAGACCACCTGGAGCAACCTGATGAACGACTTCGTCGCCCAGTGCGACATCGCCATGGGCGGCATCTCGATCACCCTGGACCGCGCCCGCAAGGCAGCCTTCTCGGAGCCGGTGATGGTCGATGGCAAGGCGCCCATCATCCGCTGCGCCGACAAGGACAAGTTCCGCAACTTCGACATGATCGACCAGCCTGGCACGCGCGCCATCGTCAACCCCGGCGGCACCAACGAGCGCTTTGCCAAGGCCCGCTACAAGAATGCCACCCTGACGCTGCATCCGGACAACGTCACCATCTTCCAGCAGATCGTCGACGGCAAGGCCGATGTGATGGTCACCGATGCCAGCGAGACGCGCTGGCAATCCAAGCTGCATCCGGAGCTGTGCCCGGTACAGCCTGACCAGCCGCTGCAGTTCGCTGAAAAGGCGTACCTGCTGCCGCGCGGTGATGTCGCCTTCAAGGCCTATGTGGATACCTGGCTGCACCTGGCCAAGGCCACCGGCGAATATCAGCGCATCTTCGACAAGTGGCTGAAATAAGCCAGAGCGCGGCGGCCCCGCCCCTCTTGTTCAGTCGAACTTGAGATCCTTGAGTTCGGGCTTGGGGTCGGGGAAGCGCAGCTTGAGCTTTTGCAGAGTCTCCAGGACCACATTGGCCACCAGCAGGTTGCGATGGGTCTTGGAGTCGGCCGGTACCACGTACCAGGGTGCATGCAGGGTACTGGTCTGGCGCAGCACCTCCTGGTAGCGCTGCTGGTAGGCGTCCCAGAACTTGCGCTCGGCCAGGTCTTGCGGATCGAATTTCCAGTGCTTCTCGGGATCATCGATGCGCGATTGCAGGCGTGACTTCTGCTCGGTCTTCGAGATGTGCAGGAAGAATTTCAGCACCACGGTCCCGGTTTCCCACAGCATGCGTTCGAAGTCGTTGATCTGACGATAGCGACGTTTGCATTCCTTCTCATCGATCCAGTCGTGCACGCGGGTGATGAGCACATCCTCATAGTGACTGCGATTGAAGACCGCGATCTCCCCGGCCACCGGTACCTGCGCATGGACGCGCCACAGATAGTCGTGCGCCAGTTCGATGGCCGTCGGCCCCTTGAAGTTGGCGATACGGATGCCCTGCGGATTGACGGCGGCAAAGACGTCATTGACGGTGCCATCCTTGCCGCTGGTATCCATGCCCTGCAGGATCACCAGCACCTTGTGCTTGTGGCCGGCATACAGCATCTCCTGCTGCAGGCCGATCTGTGCGGCCAGACGCTGCACGGTGGCACGGTCGGTTTCCTTGTCGCCGCTGGAGAGCGGTTTGGTGGAGGCGTCGCTTTCCTTGAGGACGAACTTGGGATGGACGATGAATTGCGGCCCGATCTTCTTAGCCATGCTGTCTCGCTTTTCTCGTTATAAATGATTTACGGATTTCGCCAGCCTGGCATTACAACACGCCATGCGACTGCCCCATGGCATGTTCGATCTTGATGCACTTGTCCATGACCACCTTCAACCCGGCCGCACGCGCGCGGGCTGCGGCCTCTTCGTGAACGATATCGAGCTGCATCCACACGCATTGGGCGCCGATGGCGATGGCCTCGTCGACGACGGGCGGGATGTCGGCTGACTTGCGGAAGCAATCGACGATGGCGATGCGCAGGCCGTCCTGCGCCAATGCCGCGCTGGCCTCCTGCAAGCTGGCATGGCAGTGCTCGCCCAGGATGGTCTGGCCGGCGTACATGGGATTGACGGCGACGATGCGGTATCCCGCTGACTGCATATAGGCGGCCACGTCAAAGCTGGCCCGCTCGGGTCGGTTGGACAGGCCGACCACGGCAATGATGGGCTTGCCATGCTGGCGCGCTGTGGTCGAAGAAGGCGATGCAGACGATGCGGGTGCAGCTGACGACATGGGGGCTCCTGTCCGGCTGATGGAAATGAGGCTAATGCTATCAATGATTGGGGCGGACGGAATTGGTTCTATCCTTCACGTCAGCGCACTTTACCCGAGGATGAAAGTTGCCGCAGCGCCAGTGTGTGCGACATGTGGGCAAACTTGATCCAGGTTGATTCATACGGCCTGGAAGCCGCGGGATTTGGTCAGCCCTGGGGCGGCAGAAGCGCCCAGGATCTGCACGGAAGAACTGGCCACGCGCATGAGAGGAACTGTGCGCGCATGAAAAAAGGCAGCCGAAGCTGCCTTTCATCTACTGCTGTACTACTGTACTGCTGTGCTGCCGTGCCGGAGCGCTCTTCGCCGGAAAGAACGCTACCAGCGATCAGCGCTTCTGACGCAACTTCTGGATCGCGGCCAGCTGTGCCACTGCGGCGGCCAGTTCGGCCTGGGCTGCGGCGTGGTCGATCTTGGAGTCACGGTTCACCAGCGCTTCCTCGGCCAGACGCTTGGCTTCGGCGGCCTTGGCTTCGTCCAGGTCGGCACCACGGATGGCGGTGTCGGCCAGCACGGTCACGGCGTCAGGCTGCACTTCCAGGAGGCCGCCTGCCACGAACACGAATTCCTCGTGTGCCTGGCCCGAGACCTTGATACGGACAGCACCTGGCTTGATGCGCGTGATCAGCGGGGTGTGACGGGGATAGATACCCAGCTCACCCGCTTCGCCCGGCAACGCGACGAATTCTGCCTCGCCGGAGAAGATTTCCTCTTCCGCCGAGACCACGTCCACGTGAATAGTATGTGCCATGTCGTTTCCTAGTCGATTGACCGCTCCTGCGAACAGGAGCGGCGCCAATGAATCAATGATTACTTACCTGCCATGGCTGCATCCGGTACTGCACCGGAGCCCCACGGCGTGGTCAGTCTTAGTTGATCTTCTTGGCCTTTTCGATTGCTTCGTCGATGGTACCGACCATGTAGAACGCTTGTTCCGGCAGGTGGTCCAGTTCGCCGCTGGCGATCATCTTGAAGCCCTTGATCGTGTCCTTCAGCGAAACGTACTTGCCCGGGGAACCGGTGAACACTTCGGCGACGTGGAAGGGCTGCGACAGGAAACGCTGCATCTTGCGAGCGCGTGCGACGATCAGCTTGTCTTCCGGTGCCAGTTCGTCCATGCCCAGAATGGCGATGATGTCACGCAGTTCCTTGTAGCGCTGCAGGGTGCCCTGGACCGCACGGGCGGTCTCGTAGTGTTCCTGGCCGACCACTTGCGGGTCCAGCTGGCGCGAGGTCGAGTCCAGCGGATCGACGGCCGGGTAGATACCCAGCGAGGCGATGTCACGCGACAGAACGACGGTCGAGTCCAAGTGGGCGAAGGTGGTTGCCGGCGACGGGTCGGTCAAGTCATCCGCAGGGACGTACACGGCCTGGATCGAGGTGATCGAGCCAGTCTTGGTCGAGGTGATACGCTCTTGCAGGCGGCCCATTTCTTCGGCCAGCGTCGGCTGGTAGCCCACGGCGGACGGCATACGGCCCAGCAGCGCGGACACTTCGGTACCGGCCAGGGTGTAACGGTAGATGTTGTCGACGAAGAACAGCACGTCCTTGCCTTCATCACGGAAACCTTCCGCAATCGTCAGGCCGGTCAGCGCCACGCGCAGACGGTTGCCCGGCGGTTCGTTCATCTGGCCGTAGACCATGGCGACCTTGGAGTTGGTCGGGTTTTCCAGGTCCACCACCTTGGCTTCTGCCATTTCATGGTAGAAGTCGTTACCTTCACGGGTACGCTCACCAACACCGGCGAACACGGACAGACCGCTGTGCGCCTTGGCGATGTTGTTGATCAGTTCCATCATGTTCACGGTCTTGCCCACACCGGCGCCACCGAACAGACCGACCTTACCACCCTTGGCGAACGGGCAGACCAGGTCAATGACCTTGATGCCGGTTTCCAGCAGCTCTTGCGAGGGCGACAGTTCGTCGTACGCAGGGGCCTTGCGGTGGATCGAAGCGGTTTGCTCGTGCGAGACCGGACCGCATTCGTCGATCGGGTTGCCCAGCACGTCCATGATGCGACCCAGGGTCGCGGTACCGACGGGCACGGAGATGGGCTTGCCGGTGTTCGAGATGGTCAGGCCGCGGCGCAGACCGTCCGACGAACCGAGCGCAATGGTACGAACCACGCCGTCGCCCAGCTGCTGCTGGACTTCCAGGGTCAGATCCGAACCTTCCAATTTCAAGGCATCGTAAACCTTGGGCATCGCATCGCGCGGAAACTCCACGTCCACCACAGCGCCGATACACTGAACGATTTTGCCATCAGCCATTTTCGTTCCTTCAATAGATAAAATTTAAATTCTGTTTCGCTACGCTACGCCAGCTGATCAGCCGACCGCAGCCGCACCGGAGACGATTTCCGACAGCTCTTTGGTAATCGCGGCCTGACGAGTCTTGTTGTAGACCAACTTCAACTCGCCGATCACGCTACCTGCGTTGTCGCTGGCGGCCTTCATCGCGACCATGCGCGCCGATTGCTCGGAGGCCATGTTCTCGGCAACGGCTTGATAGATCAGCGCTTCGACGTAACGCACCAGCAGTTCGTCCACCACGGATTGCACATCGGGCTCATAGATGTAGTCCCAGGAGTGCGCACCCTCGTCAGCCTTGAGCTTGTCGCTGGTCAGCGGCAGCAGCTGCTGCAGGGTGGCTTCCTGCTTCATCGTGTTGATGAACTTGGTGTACACCAGGTACACCGCGTCCAGCTTGCCTTCCTGGTAAGCGTCGAGCAGCACCTTGACGGGGCCGATCAGCTTTTCCAGGTGCGGCGTATCACCCAGTTGCGTCACGTTGGCGGCCACACGGGCGCCGATGCGATTCAGAAAACCCAAACCCTTGTTGCCAATGGCGACGGTTTCGATGGCCTTGCCCTGGCCTTCCAGTTCACGGAACTTGTTGGTCATCAGGCGCAGCGAGTTGGTGTTCATGCCGCCGCACAGACCCTTGTCGGTCGTGACGACGATGAAACCAACGCGCTTGGCCGTGTCTTGCTGGACCATGAACGGGTGCACGTACTCCGGATTGGCCTGCGACAGGTTGGCCGCAATGTTGCGGATCTTGTCGCTGTACGGGCGGGCTGCGTGCATCCGGTCCTGCGCCTTGCGCATTTTGGATGCCGCGACCATTTCCATCGCCTTGGTGATCTTCTTCGTATTTTCTACGCTCTTGATCTTGCCACGTATCTCTTTACCTGTAGCCATGAGTAAGACTCCTTATAGCTTCAGTAAGAATTAGTACGCGCCGGATTTCTTGAAGTCAGCGATGGCGGCTGCCAGGGCTGCCTCAGCATCCTTATCCAGTTGCTTGGTGTCTTCGATCTTCTTCAACAGGTCAGCGTGGCTGGTCTTCATGAAGTTGTGCAGACCCGACTCGAAGGCCAGGATCTTCTTCACTTCGACGTCGTCCATGTAGCCCTTGTTGACGGCGAACAGGGTGACGGCCATGATCGAGATCGATTGCGGGGTGTACTGAGCCTGCTTCAACAGTTCGGTCACGCGCGCACCACGGTCCAGCTGCTTGCGGGTGGCTTCGTCCAGGTCGGAAGCGAACTGCGCGAAGGCAGCCAGTTCACGGTACTGTGCCAGGTCGGTACGGATACCGCCGGACAGGCCCTTGATGACCTTGGTCTGAGCAGCGCCACCGACGCGCGACACCGAGATACCGGCGTTGATCGCAGGACGGATACCGGCGTTGAAGAGCGAAGTTTCCAGGAAGATCTGGCCGTCGGTGATCGAGATCACGTTGGTCGGAACGAAGGCCGACACGTCGCCCGCCTGGGTTTCGATGATCGGCAGTGCGGTCAGGGAACCGGTCTGGCCCTTGACTTCGCCGTTGGTGAACTTCTCGACGTAGTCGGCGTTCACGCGGGCTGCACGTTCCAGCAGGCGGCTGTGCAGGTAGAACACGTCGCCAGGATAGGCTTCACGGCCCGGCGGACGGCGCAGCAGCAGCGAGACCTGACGGTAGGCCACGGCTTGCTTGGACAGATCGTCATACACGATCAGGGCGTCTTGACCGCGATCGCGGAAGTATTCGCCCATGGCGCAACCCGAGTAGGCCGACACGTATTGCATCGCTGCCGATTCGGAGGCGGTCGCGGCCACGACGATGGTGTATTCCATCGCGCCGTGGGCTTCCAGTGCGCGCACCACGTTCTTGACCGACGAAGCCTTCTGGCCGATCGCAACGTAGATGCAGGTCATGTTCTGACCCTTTTGATTGATGATGGCGTCGATGGCGACAGCGGTCTTGCCGGTCTGGCGGTCACCGATGATCAGCTCGCGCTGGCCACGGCCGACGGGCACCATGGAGTCGATCGACTTCAGGCCAGTCTGCATCGGCTGCGACACGGACTGACGCGCGATCACGCCCGGGGCGATCTTTTCGATCGGGGCGGTCAGCTTGGCGTTGATCGGACCCTTGCCGTCGATCGGCTGGCCCAGTGCGTTGACGACACGACCCTTCAGTTCAGGGCCGATCGGCACTTCCAGGATACGGCCGGTGCACTTGACCAGGTCGCCTTCGGAAATGTGTTCGTATTCGCCCAGGATAACGGCGCCCACCGAGTCACGCTCCAGGTTCAGCGCCAGGCCGAAGGTGTTGCCCGGGAATTCCAGCATCTCACCTTGCATCACGTCGGACAGACCATGGATACGGCAGATACCGTCGGACACGGAGATGACCGTGCCCTGATTGCGAATCTCAGCGGTATCGCCAAGGCCTTGGATCCGGCTCTTGATCAGCTCGCTGATTTCAGATGCGTTGAGTTGCATACTAACTCCTAAAAATTGTTCTTTCGCTTAGCCAGCCAGAGGCACTTACGCGGCCAGAGCAGCTTGCAGCTGCTGCAGCTTCGCGCGCACGGAGGTATCGAACACTTCGTCGCCGACCACGACGCGCACACCGCCAATGAGGCTGCTGTCGACCGTCACGGAGGGGTTCAGCTTGCGGCCGAACTTCTTCTCCAGTGCCGAGACCACATCCTTGACCTGGGCATCGCTGAGCTCAAAGGCGCTCACGATGTTGGCATCGGCCGAACCTTCCGACGCGTTCTTGAGCGCGTGGAATTGTTCGGCGATCTGCGGCAGCAGGACCAGGCGGCCGTTGTCGACCAGCGTCTTGACGAAATTGCTCGCCTCGACGGACAGCGGAGTCTTCACGGCGGCGGCAAACACTTCAGCCAGCTTGTCGTGCGTTACGGAAGGATTCTGCGCCAGGGCCTGCACCTCGGGATGCGCTGCCACCTGGGCCATCTCGTCGATGAGATCGGACCAGGCTGCCAGGCTGCCTGCCTTGGCCACACGGAACAAGGCTTCGGCGTAAGGACGAGCGATCGTTGCGAGTTCGGCCATATTACAGCTCTGTCTTCAGTTGATTCAGCAAGTCGGCATGAGCAGCCGCATTCACTTCGCGCTTGAGGATCTGTTCCGCGCCCTTGACGGCGAGCGTTGCGACCTGGCCGCGCAGTTCTTCGCGCGCCTGGTTCACTTGCTGTTGAGCGTCTGCACGAGCGTTGGCGATGATGCGGGCAGCTTCTTCAGCAGCCGTCTTCTTGGCTTCTTCGATGATCAGCTGTGCGCGCTTTTCGGCTTCGCCGATGCGCTTCTGGCCTTCATCACGAGCCGATGCCAGTTCGCCCTGGATACGCTTTTCGGCGGCGGCCAGATCGGCGCGACCGCGGTCAGCGGCTGCCAGCCCGTCCGCAATCTTCTTGGCGCGTTCGTCGAGCGCCTTAATCAACGGCGGCCACACGAATTTCATCGTGAAGCCGGCGAGGATGAAGAAGACCACGAACTGTGCAATCAATGTTGCATTTAAGTTCACGGTAATTTCCTTCTCAGAATAACGAGTGCCGGAACCAATCGTCCGGCAGATGAGAATCGGCTATGAAGCGCGAATTACTTGGCGATGAACGGGTTTGCGAATGCGAACAGCATGGCGATACCAACGCCGATCAGGAAGGCGGCGTCGATCAGGCCAGCCAGCAGGAACATCTTGGTTTGCAGGGTGTTCATCAGTTCAGGCTGACGTGCGGATGCTTCGAGGTACTTACCGCCCATGATCGCGATACCGATACAAGCGCCGATAGCACCCAGGCCAATGATCAAACCGCAAGCCAGAGCAACGAAAGAGACATCAGTCATGACAATTCCTTAAGAAAAGTTAAATTAAATACAAAACCAAAAAACAAACTGAAAAACAGGTACTGCAAGCCTTGTGTTAGTGCGCTTCGTGCGCCTGGCCCAGGTAAACCAGTGTCAACATCATGAAGATGAATGCTTGGAGCAACACGATCAGGATGTGGAAAATTGCCCAGATAGAACCGGCGATCACATGGCCGATGAAGCCGAATGCGGTCGCGGTCGATCCCAGCAATGCGATCAGCAGGAACAACAGTTCGCCTGCATACATGTTGCCGAACAGTCGCATGCCCAGGGACACGGTCTTGGCGGCGAATTCGATGATGTTGAGCAGCAGGTTGAACGGCGCAAGCCAGATGCCGAAAGGTGCTGCGAACAGTTCGTGGATGAAGCCACCGGCGCCCTTGATCTTGACGCTGTAGTACAGCATCAGGGCCAGCACGCCCAGGGCGATGCCCAGGGTGCCGTTGAGGTCGGCGGTGGGGACGATGCGGTGGTGCATTTCACCCAGACCGAACAGGCCCAGGATGCTGGAAGCCAGGTCCACCGGCAGGAAGTCCAGCGAGTTCATCAGGGCCACCCAGACGAACACGGTCAGCGCCACCGGGGCGATGAAGGTGCGGTCGCCATGGACGATGGCCTTGGACTGGTCTTCCACCATTTCCACGACCATCTCGACGAAGGCCTGGAAGCGGCCCGGCACGCCGGAAGTCGCCTTGCGGGCAGCCAGGAACATGAACAGGCAGCCCACCACGCCACAGAACACGGACCAGAAGATGGTGTCCACGTTGAGAACGGAGAAGTCGACGATCTTGGTCTGATGATGGGTGGAGAGGTGTCCGAGGTGGTGGACAATATATTCAGAGGCTGTCAGCGCGTGCTCTGCGGCTTCTACGGTCATGGTCGGTGTCTAAACAGTAAAATGAAATAACTCTTAAGCACCACGATGAAGCTCAGCAAAAATGCGAGCCAGTGCACACCGTGGTACAACCAAACGATCGCGCCCATGAGCGCAAAAGTCGTAGCAATCTTGATAAATTCCCCGAAGAAAAACGTCATCGGGTTGGTACCACCGGGTTTCTGCGCACTGACATGAAGTCGCAGTGCAAACAGGGCATTGGGGACGACACAGCAGACGCCTCCCAACAATGCGGACCAAAGCGCCGGAAGTCCGCCCAGCATGCCCGCCACCAAGGTGGCGATGACCGTGGCTACGAGCTGCAACAGAATGATGCGCAGCATATCTATCCAATATCGTGCATGCGCCGCACTCTTTACGAGCAGACGGCAGCTTAAAAGCCCGGCGATTATAAAGGTTCGTTTTCCGGTAAGTCAAACCTTTTACAGCCAGATCAAGGGCTTATCTGGGGCACTTCGCGGTGAGTTGTGGCAAATAAGCAGCCACTTCGATTTTTTGCAGTGCAGCATGAGAGCCTTCGTTCCGTTTCCGGTCAACTACCCCTTCCGGATCCCGAGGGATCATTCCTTCTTGTTAATTTATTCAGATCTGTGCGCGAGGCAGTGAATTTGCTGGCAGGCCAACGGCCTGGCCGGGAAAATTGCCCCGGTTTTTGAAACAGCGCCCAATTTAATCAAAAATGTCCTGCCACGCCAGAGAAATATCCCGCAAATTCAATGATTTACGGAAATTCTCAGGCCGCTCGCAAACGTTGACGGACAATGCTGACATTTTGTCAGGAAATCAGAAGTGATCAGACGACCTGGCTCGCTTTTGGTGTCTCATGTTGCAGCACAGCGCAAGCCGTGCCAAAAGTGAGCCGACTCACCAGACCGGTGCAGTGGTCGGACCGCCGATGCCGTAGAAATACGGCATCGGGTCGGTGTCAGGACTACCCCTCCCGGGCGGCGTCCGCTCACCGATATGCGATGGCCGCCGAAACAGCAGCAAATGAAGAAAATGGACGGTCCATCGACGCTTGGTCAGCGGCTTCCGCCCCCTCCCTGTGCACTGCGCCAAACGACGCGTCCGGACCGAAGAAAGCGTAAGGATCATGCAGAGTCTGAGATAATCACGAGGTTGCCAACTTATCAAGCGAAGCTCATATGAACATTCTCGTCACCGGCGGTGCCGGCTACATTGGTTCGCACACCTGCGTGGAATTGCTCAAGGCCGGCCATGAAGTCATCGTCTTCGACAATTTCTGCAACAGCAGCCCGGAGTCGGCGGCGCGGGTCCAGCAGATTGCCGGGCGCACGCTCTCGCTGGTAAAGGGTGACATCCGCAATCGCGAGCAGCTGGAAAGCGTGCTGCGCGAATTCAAGTGCGAGGCCGTCATCCATTTCGCCGGGCTCAAGGCCGTGGGCGAATCGGTTGAGCAGCCGCTGATGTACTACGACAACAACGTGGTCGGCACCGTGCGCCTGCTGGAGGCCATGGAGGCCACGGGCGTGAAGACCATCGTCTTTTCTTCTTCGGCCACGGTCTATGGCGATCCGCAGTACCTGCCGCTGACCGAGGCGCATCCGCTGTCGGCCAGCAATCCCTATGGCCGCAGCAAGATCGTCATCGAGGACATGCTGCGCGACTACCATCGTGCCCATCCCGACTGGAAAATTGCCTTGCTGCGCTACTTCAATCCGGTGGGGGCGCACGAGAGCGGGCTCATCGGTGAAGATCCGGGCGGCATCCCCAACAACCTGATGCCCTTCGTGGCCCAGGTCGCGGTGGGTCGCCGCGAGAGGCTCAACATCTGGGGCGGCGATTATGCGACCCCCGATGGTACGGGCGTACGTGACTTCATCCACGTCGTCGACCTGGCCGTCGGCCATCTGGCGGCCCTGCAGGCGCTGACCGAACCGCAATGCTTTGCGGTCAACCTGGGCACCGGCAACGGCTACAGCGTGCTGGACGTGGTCAAGGCCTACGAGAAAGCCTCGGGCAAGCCGATTCCCTACATCATTGCTGCACGCCGCCCGGGCGACATCGCCTCCTGCTATGCCGATCCGGCCGAAGCGCGCCGCAAGCTCGGCTGGGAAGCCAGGCTGGGGCTGGACGCCATGTGTGCCGATTCGTGGCGCTGGCAGCAGATGAATCCCAACGGTTTCAGGTCCTGATCCGCCCGTCTGCATCATGATCTTCGTCACTGGCGGCGCCGGCTTCATCGGCAGCAATTTCATCCTTGACTGGCTTGCAGATCCGCACGCCGAGCCAGTGCTCAACATCGACAAGCTGACCTACGCCGGCAATCCCTACAACCTCAGCTCCGTGGCCGGTGATGCTCGCTATGCCTTCGTACAGGCCGACATCTGCGACGAACAGGCGATCGCCACCCTGCTATCGCGTTACCGGCCAAGGGCCATCCTGCACTTTGCGGCGGAGAGTCATGTCGACCGCTCCATCCATCGTTCCGACGAATTCATACTGACCAACGTCAACGGCACCTTCAATCTGCTCAACAAGTCACTGCGTTACTGGCAGTCGCTACCGGAGCGGGAGCGCGCCGATTTCCGCTTCCTGCACGTCTCCACCGACGAGGTCTATGGCAGCCTCGCCCCCGACGATCCGCCCTTCTCCGAAACCTCGCCGTACAGCCCCAACAGCCCCTACTCGGCTTCCAAGGCGGCTGCGGATCATCTGGTGCGTGCCAGTCACCACACCTACGGTCTGCCCACGCTGACCACCCACTGTTCCAACAACTATGGCCCGTATCACTTTCCGGAGAAGCTGATCCCGCTGGTCATCTCCCATGCCCTCTCCGGCAAGCCGCTGCCCCTCTATGGCGATGGCCAGCAGATCCGTGACTGGCTGTACGTCAGCGACCACTGCACCGCCCTGCGTGCGGTACTGGCGCGTGGCCGGATTGGACAAACCTACAACATCGGCGGCTGGAATGAACAGACCAACCTGCATGTGGTGCAGACGCTGTGTGACACGCTGGACGAACTGCACCCCCGCGCCTGGGGCAGCTATCGTGAGCTGATCACCTTCGTCAAGGACCGTCCCGGTCACGACCGGCGCTATGCGATCGATGCCCGCAAGCTGGAGCACGAACTGGGCTGGAGGCCCACCGAGAGCTTCCAGAGCGGCATCGGCAAGACGGTCCGGTGGTATCTGGCCCATGGCGACTGGGTCGCCCAGGTACGTTCGGGGGCCTACCTGAACTGGCTGCGACAACAATATGGCGATCATCCGCCGGGAGCACTGTGATGGGCGCTACTTTGCAAGCGCCTGCGCGCAAGGGACTCATCATGGCCGGTGGCTCCGGCACCCGGTTGTATCCTGCCACCGCCGTGGTCTCCAAGCAGCTCATGCCGATCTACGACAAGCCGATGGTGTATTACCCGCTATCGAGCCTGATGCTGGCCGGAATCCGCGACATCCTGCTCATTTCCACCCCGCAGGACACGCCGCGCTTTGCCGAATTGCTGGGCGACGGCCAGCAGTGGGGGCTCCATATCAGCTACGCGGTGCAGCCCTCCCCGGGCGGCCTGGCCCAAGCTTTCCTGATCGGTCGCGACTTCATCGGCAACGCGCCATCGGCACTGATCCTGGGCGACAACATTTTCTATGGCCGTGATCTGGATTGGCCCATGCGCTCGGCCAATGAGCGTGTGGAGGGGGCCACCATCTTCGCCTATCACGTGCAAGATCCGGAACGCTATGGCGTGGTCGAATTCGATCATCGCCGCCGCGTGATCGGCATCGAAGAAAAACCGCAGAAGCCCGCTTCCAATTATGCGGTGACCGGCCTGTATTTCTACGACAATCAGGTCATCGACATCGCTTCGGAGATCAAGCCTTCGGCGCGGGGCGAGCTGGAGATCACCGACGTCAACCGCGCCTACCTGATGCGTAACCAGCTCAAGGTGGAACTGATGGGACGCGGGATCGCCTGGCTCGACACCGGCACCCACGAGTCGCTGCTCGATGCCGGACAGTTCATCGCCACCCTGGAGAAGCGCCAGGGACTGAAGGTCGCTTGTCCGGAGGAGATCGCCTATCGACGTGGCTACATCGACGCCGCGCAACTGGAACAACTGGCCATGCCGCTGAAGAAGAACGCCTACGGGCGGTATCTGCTGCAACTGCTTTCGGACCCGGACATCTGAACATGCAGATTTTTCCTACCTCACTGGATGGCGTACTGCAGATCACACCGCAGGTGTTCGGTGATGAACGCGGCTATTTCTACGAGAGCTTCAACGCCCGCACATTTGCCGAGCTCACGGGGCTGCATCCGGACTTCGTTCAGGACAACCATTCACGTTCCACGCGCCATGTGCTGCGTGGCCTGCATTACCAGATCCGGCGGCCACAGGGCAAGCTGGTGCGGGTCACGGTGGGCGAGATACTCGACGTGATGCTGGACATCCGTCGCAGTTCGCCGACCTTTGGCAAGTGGCAAAGCATGCGTCTGTCAGCGCAGAACAAGCATCAGTTGTGGATCCCTCCCGGCTTTGCACACGGCTTTGCGGTGTTGAGCGAGTGGGCCGAGGTGCAGTACAAGACGACGGACTACTGGATGCCGGAGCATGAACGCTGTATCGCGTGGAATGATCCCGCCCTCGGCATCGATTGGGAGCTGGACGGCCCGCCCAGCCTGTCTGCCAAGGATCAGCAAGGAAAGCCGCTGGCCCAAGCCGAGGTGTATCCGTGAAGATCATGCTCACCGGCGCGACCGGCCAGGTCGGCCATGCCCTGGCCGAAACGCTGGGAGGCCACACGCTGGTGATGCCTGGTCGTGATGCCCTGGACTTGTCCAGGCCGGACCGGATCGCTTCCTGCGTGGAGCGCATCGCACCCGATCTGATCATCAATCCGGCCGCCTATACGGCAGTCGACAAGGCCGAAGCCGAACCGGAACTGGCCAGGCTCATCAACACCGAAGCGGTCCGCGCACTGGCGCAGGCGGCTGCCCTTCACGGCATCGGGCTGGTACATTTTTCCACCGATTACGTCTTCGATGGCACCAAGGAAGAGGCCTATCTCGAATCCGACCCGACCTGCCCGATCAACGTCTATGGACGCACCAAACGGGACGGGGAATCCGCCATCATCGACAGCGGCTGCGCCTTCTGGATCCTGCGCACCAGTTGGGTGTATGGCCGGCATGGGGGCAATTTCATGAAGACCATCCTGCGGCTGGCGCAAGAACGTGACGCGCTCTGCGTCGTCAATGACCAGTTTGGGGCACCCACCTTCGACGAAGTGATCGCGCAGACGCTCAGGCAGATGCTGGAAGCGGGCAAAGGCCGGATCACGGAGCACATGCGGGCCAGCACCGGGATCTATCACCTCACCTGCGGCGGCCAGACCAGCTGGCATGCCTATGCTTGCAAGCTGATCGACGCCATGCCCTCCCTGGGCCTGGTATCGCGCATGAGCAGCCGGGACGTGCAGGGCATTGCCAGCGCGGCCTACCCGACGGCGGCCCGACGCCCGGCCAATTCGCGGCTGCATACCGACAAACTGCGACACACCTTCCATCTGGATCTGCCCCACTGGGCCGAGGCGCTGGATCAGTGCCTTGCCCTGATGGCGTCTTTGCCGTCATCTCATTGACCGCGCAGCATGGCTGCGGGTTGATATCGCGCAAAGCATCGGTCCGGCAACGCCTGCATACTGTTTCCCAGCAGAATACGTTGCTGTTTTTACAAGTTTGTATCTATCCTGATGCCGGGTTGGAGCGTGGAAACCTGCTCCTGTCGCGGTGAGCCGGAAGGGTGACGCGGGCGGACGCCGATGTTGCGGCGGGGAGTTCAGAAGCTGAACCGCAAGGAAGAAGGTGGCGCGGCTGGCGGGGATCGAACCCACGACCCTTGGCTTCGGAGGCCAATACTCTATCCACTGAGCTACAGCCGCGCTGATGGGGAGAACCCCGGAAAGGCCTGAAGGATACCGTCTTTCCAGCGGGACGTCCATGGCGCTGGCGGTTTTTCCGTGTCAAACGGAAAGCATTGTGACTATAATCAAGAGTTCGGCGAGAGAGCGCAATGAAAGCCCTGCCTGATCCCAGTTCCACGCAATGCCAGGCGATAAGGCGATACAAAGGGAACCGACGTTTTCCGCCCCAATTTCGAGGAAACATTACGGAGGGACGCCCATGAGCTCAGCTCAGCATGAACACGAGTCGGCAATCAAGACTCCCAAGCAATTGATCGCAGCCGTCGTCGCAGGTTTCATGGTGCCCATCGTGTGCATCGTGCTGCTCGTGCAGTACGTGACCAACGGCCAGAAAACCGGGGCCGGCTCCGACGGCCAGACGCCCGAGATGATCGCGGCACGCATCAAACCCGTCTCCGACGAAGGCTTCACCTTCCGTGATGCCAACGGTCCCAAGCAACTGCTCTCCGGTGAAGAAGTCTACAAGACCACCTGCGCCGCCTGCCACAGCGCCGGCGTGGCCGGTGCCCCCAAGGTCGGTGACGCCGCCTCCTGGCAGGCCCGCATCGCACAAGGCTATGACACCCTGGTCTCGCACGCCATCAACGGCCTGCGCGCCATGCCCGCCAAGGGCGGCAACCCGGACCTGGACGATGTCGAAATCCAGCGTACCGTGGTCTACATGGCCAACCAGTCCGGCGCCAAGTTCAAGGAACCCGAAGTGAAGGCCCCGGCAGCCGCCGAAGGCGCTGCACCAGCCACCGAAGCACCGGCCAAGTAGTCGCCGCAACGCCGGCGTCCCGGCGGTCGGCCTGAACAAAAAATCCCCGAACCAGGCGTCGGGGATTTTTTCATTTCCATTCACCTGCATGCGGGGCTGAAAAACGGCCCCGCACATCAGCCGCTTCGGCTGCGCCCGCTCACCGGACGTTCCGAAGCATCCTTCATATCGCCTCAATACCGCTGTGGTGGCGGGGGCGGTGGATAGTTGCCCGGTGCGGCGGCCTGCTGCTCGGCCACGAAGATTTCCACACGGCGGTTCTTGGCGCGGTTGGCATCGCTGGTGTTGGGCACCAGCGGCTCATGCGAGCCACGCCCCATGATGCTGAAGCGGCTGGCGGCCACGCCACGCGCGGTCAGGTAATCGCGGGTACGCGCTGCGCGCTGCTGCGACAGCGGGTCGTTGATGGCATCGTTGCCGGTGTTGTCGGTGTGCCCCACGATGGTCACGGTGGTGGCCGGGTTCTCCACCAGGGTGGCGGCGAAACGGTCCAGCACCGGACGCATCTCCGGCTTGATGTCGGCACGGCCGGTATCGAAAGAGATATCGCTGGGGATTTCCAGCTTCAGGCGGTTGTCGGCGGTCTGCGTGACTTGTACGCCAGTACCCTGGGTCGCCTGCTCCATGGCACGCTTCTGGTTTTCCATGCGGTTGGACCAGATGTTGCCGGCCACCGCACCAATGGCACCACCAATGGCCGCACCGCCCAGTGCACGTCCGCCACCGCCGCCGCCGGTGGCCGCACCGATGATGCCGCCCAGGCCCGCGCCAATACCTGCACCGGTGGCCGTACCGCGCTGGGTCGGGCTCATGTCGGCACAGCCGGAGAGCGCCAGTACGCCGGCGATCGCTGCAATTGAAATTTTCTTCATGTCATGTCCTTTCTTGCCTTCTCAGTCTTGTTGTCCAGGCCATGGGCCGGTGTCCTTCAGAGCGCATCGGGGCCGATATGTTCCTGCCGCGCTTGGCAACGCGCCACGCATAAACGACAAAGGCATCCGGAACTCCGGATGCCTTCGGGGAAACCTCACGGCCCGGCAGCCCGTAGTGCAGCCATCATTCCTGCTCGGGCGGCCCTTGCAGTGCGGCCGCGTCGGCCTCCTCGCGGGCGCTGCCACGCTGGCTGAAGTAGTAGGTCAACCCGCCCGCCGCGGCGATCACGGCACCCATCATCAGCGGCTTGCGCAACCAGCGGCGCGACAACAGCGATGCGCCCGTCATCAGCAATGGGGTCACCGTCTGCAGGTTCAGGTTGCCCAGCCCGCCGCCAAGCGATTTCAGCGACTTGATCGACTGTACCGTTCTGCCGCCACCAAACAGCGAGGCGGCGAAATGGCCCACTCGGCTCAAGGCGCCCTTAGCGAGCGACTCGGCGCTCAGATTCTCGCGCACCACTTCGCGCGCCTCCATCACGCCCAGCCGGTACAACGCGCCCTGCGCCAGCACCTTGCGCTTGCGTTCCTCATGGGTCATGCCCTGGTCCTGATCGCTCATGCAGTCCTCATTGAACTAGGAAAATTGCCACAGACATCACGTGCAGGCCGTCTCATCACAACAGCGCATCGCGATCCTTGCGCAGCTCGGACATGGTCTGTGGCAACGACAGCTTGCCCTGCATCAGCACCGACCTGGCGTAGTACACCAGACCCACGGTCGCCACGCTGAAGACCACACCCAGCAGTGCCAGGATCTTCCAGCCCCAGGTGTCCCAGGCCAGCATGACCACCAGCACCGACCAGAAGGCGATGGCGAACCACAGCGCCACCGCCGCCAACACGAAGATGACGGCGAAGCGGACCAGGTTGGCACCGATCTCCGACATCTCCAGCGAAGCCAGTTCGATGCGGCTGATGATGAGGCCCAGCAGGTTCTTGGCCAGACCCAGCAAACCCGCCGTCAGACCTGGGTTGGCGGCGTGGGCGGTCGGGCCTTCCTTGTGGGGAGTCGCCATCGGCGCGGCGCTTACTTGCTGCGACCGATGACCAGGCCCACCAGCAGGCCCAGGCCTGCCGAAATGGCCACGGCACGCCACGGATTCTCATGGACGTAGTCGTCGGTCTTGGCAGCGACTTCCTTGCCCTTCTCGATGGCGGCGGTCTGGGCGGTCTGGGCGGCTTCGGCAGCGGCCTCCAGCAGGGTCAGGCCGCGTGCGCGCAGCTCGTCAGCCTTTTCGCCGGTGGCGGCGGCGGCTTCGGCGAACAATGCCTGGGCGTCCTTGACCAGTGTCTTCATGTCATTGCGGACGGTCTTCAATGCGGGGGATTGAGGCATGTAAATTCTCCTTTTTTGCCGGTGATGAAAAAGACAAGCAAGTCGCCGCTCCCTGAACGCTGCACCTCGACAGATGCTGCATTGCGACGACCTTTTGATTCTACAGAGTCCGCAACGAAGCGGATAGCGCATTGCAGCCATGCTGCAAAGGCGATGCAGCTGGCTTGCGCCAGCGCAAAGAGGGTTCGATGACGCCGGCGGGCTTAGGTTCCGGCCAATCCGGCAGGATCAGAAACGGGTTTCGCGTGCTGCCCGCAGGAAACTGTCCAGAATCGGCGTGCAGTCCAGCAATTCGGGACCGCCGGCCCGGTGGAATTCCGGGTGCCACTGCAGGCCCATGACGAAAGGCGCCTTGCGATAGCGGATCGCCTCCACGATCTGGTCCGGCCCCGACACGGCCTCCACCGACAGATCCCGTCCCAGGTTGTGTACCGCCTGGTGGTGGATGGAGTTGACGACCGCATTCTCGGTCTTGACCATGCCCGCCAGGGACGAACCCTGCGGGAAATGCAGGGCGTGGTAATTGCTGTCGTACTGCTCGTTGACGTGCGGGATGGCGGTGGGCACGTCAGTGGCAATGTCCTGGTAGAGCGTGCCGCCGAAAGCCACGTTGATCAGCTGGCAGCCACGGCAGATACCCAGTACCGGCTTGCCGGCCTCGATGAATTCATGCAGCAGTTCCAGCTCGTACATGTCGCGCACGCGGTCGCCGCTCCATTCGGGGCGGGTCGCGGCCTGCGCATAACTCTGCGGCGAAACGTCGGCACCGCCCTGCAATACCAGGCCATCCAGATGCTTGGCATAGTCACGCAGGCGGATGTTGCTGGGGTGGACCAGGCCATTGGTATTGACGGTCGGGATCATGAACACCAGCACGTCACGCGACATCACCCATTGCGCGATCGATTCTTCCAGGTACTGCAGGGTCTTGCTGCGCAAGCCCTTGGCGCCGCTCTCAGGATGGAAGATGCGTGCCGACACGCCGATCTTGAGGGTACGCTGCATGACGCGGCGCCCGGCCTTGTCCGACAGCTGGCGCAGGCGCGCCGTCAGGAAGCGCCAGGTCTGCGCCCAGGGCGCATCGCCCGCATGATGGGGCGGCGGCGGCAAGGAGGTGTAGACGCTCTGCTGCGCCTGACCTGTCGCCTGGGCCTCGGTCGCCTCGGCAACGGTTTGCGCGCCCGGTCCCGGCTGGGCCGGCGTGGTCGGGGTCCCGGCCGTTGCCGCTGCGGCTACCACCGTGGTAGCCGGTGCGACGGAAGGCTGTGCAGGCGTCTGGGAGGCGGCCGGCGCCCCGGAGGCATCGGCGGAGACTGGCTTGGCCGGCGCCGCACCCGGGGTGCGGTCTGGCGGCAGGTTGGCTTCGGAATCTTGGATGTCGGACATGGCTGCAATAAGTGATCAGGATGAATGAACTGCGGCCAGTGGCATCGTCGGCAAGCTAGCCGGCGATGGCGCGACGGGCCCGGGGAGTGGCTGAGTATAAGCGCATTGCCCGGCTTTGGACACCTGCCCGCCAGACAGTGGGCGAGCAGTTTCATACAAGCCGGCCCATGTGCTTTCATGGCACACTCCCTTTGCTCATCATGGCAGACAACACAAAGGCCACGCATGTTCCGGCCATTTGCGCCGCAGCCGCAAGTGTCCGCCCTGCCCGCCACCTACCTAGCCCGCACCGCCACCATGTCCAAGGTCCTGATTCTGTATGCCCATCCCGCCGCCGAGCTCTCACGCACCAACCGCCTGATGCTCCAGGCCGCCGCGCGCCTGCCCGGCGTGACCGTGCATGACCTCTACGAGCACTACCCCGACTTCCACATCGATGTGCCATACGAGCAGCAGTTGCTCAGTCAGGCCGAACTGATCGTCATGCAGCATCCCATCCACTGGTACAGCATGCCGCCCCTGCAGAAGCAATGGCTGGACAGCGTACTGGCGCGCGGCTGGGCCTTCGGTCACGACGGCCATGCGCTGGAGGGCAAGCGATTCTGGCTGGTGGCCTCCACCGGCGGTGAGACGGCGTCCTACCAGAGCAGCGGCCGCCACGGCCATCACTTCGCCGACTTCCTGCCGCCCTACCAGCAGACCGCGCGCCTGTGCGGCATGCAGTGGGTGGAGCCGCTGATCCTGCATGGCGCCCATCACGTCCCGCCGGTAGCGTTCCAGCACCATGTGGATCGCTACCTGGAGGGCCTGCAGGCATGAGCCACGCCGCTGCTTTCTCACCAATCCTCGCGCATGCCCGCGCGACTGCTTCAACTGACCGGACCTCACCATGGATGAACAACTGCTGATCGCCCTCGTCTACCTGCTGGCGGCGGTGGCGGCCGTGCCCATCGCCAAGCGCCTGGGACTGGGCGCGGTACTGGGCTACCTGCTGGCCGGCATCGTCATCGGCCCGTGGGGACTGGGGCTCATTACCGAGGTCAAGCATATCCTCGAATTTTCTGAATTCGGCGTGGTACTGCTGCTGTTCCTGATCGGTCTCGAACTGGACCCCAAACGTTTGTGGGCCTTGCGCCGTTCCATCTTCGGCTGGGGCAGCGTGCAGGTAGCCGCCGTATCGCTGGCCCTGTTCGCCGCTGCGCTGGCGGCGGGGGTACCGTGGCGCATCGGGCTCATCGGCGCGCTCGGCATGTCGCTCTCGTCGACCGCCATCGCCCTGGCCACGCTGGGCGAGCGCAAGCTCACCGCCACGCCGGCAGGCGCGGCCGGGTTTTCCATCCTGCTGTTCCAGGACATCGCCGCCATCCCCATGATGGCCGCCGTCCCCCTGCTGGGCGTGGCCGCCAGCCAGGGCAGCGGACAGGGCTGGCTGCACGCGGGCCAGGTAGCACTGGTGATCGCGCTGCTGATCTTCGGCGGGCGCGTGCTGATCCGCCCCATCCTGCGCATCATCGCCAAGACCGACATGCGCGAGATCTTCACCGCCTTCGCCCTGCTGCTGGTCATCTCCACCTGCCTGCTGATGCAGTCGGTGGGCATGTCGATGGCCCTGGGCACTTTCCTGGCCGGCGTGCTGCTGGCCGATTCCGAATACCGCCATGCACTGGAAAGCGACCTGGAACCCTTCAAGGGCTTGCTGCTGGGTCTGTTCTTCATAGCCGTGGGCATGTCGGTGGACTTTGGCGTCTTCCTCGCCCAGCCCTGGCGCATCCTCGGCATGGTGGCGGGCTTCCTGACCATCAAGACGGGGGTGATGTGGTTCCTCGGACGCTGCTTCGGCATCCCGCGAGGACAGCAATTATTCTTTGCCTTCCTGCTGTCGCAGGGCGGGGAATTCGCCTTCATCGTCTTTGGCGCCGCCGTCACCGCCAAGGTACTGACCCCGGAGGTCTCCTCCATGCTGGTGGTCGTGGTGGCACTGTCGATGCTGGTCACGCCGTTGCTGTTGCTGGTGCATGACCGCCTGCTGGTGCGCTGGCTGGAAGGCGGCAAGCGCCGCCCGGAAGACCGGATCGGCCCGCAGGACAATGCCGTCATCATCGCCGGCTTCGGACGCTTTGGCCAGATCGTGGGACGTCTGCTGGCAGCCAACGACATCGGTGCCACGGTGCTGGATCATGATCCGGACCAGATCGATTTCCTGCGCAAGTTCGGCTTCAAGGTGTTCTATGGCGACGCCACCCGCATCGACCTGTTGCGCACCGCCGGTGCCGACAAGGCCAAGGTCCTGGTGATCGCCATCGACGATGCGCAGGCCGCACTGGACATGGTGGAAAAAGTGCGCGAGGAATTCCCGCACCTGCAGATCGCGGCCCGTGCCCGCAACGTCACGCACTACTATGACCTGATGGACCGGGGCGTTACGGTACTGGAACGCGAGACTTTCGAAAGCGCCCTGCACATGGGGCGACAGGTGTTGCAGCAACTGGACTTCGGCGCCTATCGTGCGCGCGAGGCCGCCATGAAATTCCGCTCTCACAATCTGAAAACCCTGGCAGCGCTCTACCCGCACTACAAGGACCAGGCACAGATGGTATCGATGGCCGTGCAGGCCCGCGAAGAATTGCAGGCCATGTTCGCCGGTGACCGCGAGGCCATGGAGCGCGACCATGCGCATGACCAGTGGCGCGAGAAACCAGCAGCAACCCCGCCATCGTCGGAAGAATAAAAAAAGGCCGGACACGCTTGCGCACATCCGGCCAAATCCCTCACTGCTTACTGCTTACCACTTACTACTCACTACTCACTACTCACTGCTTACTGCTCACCGGTACTACTCACTGCTAAACCTCAAGACTTCAACGACGTCGATCGCATGAACCGTCCGGATCAATTCAGCGTCAGCGGGACGAATATCTTCTCGTCACCACGTTCCACCAGCAGGGCCACGTTCTTGCCTGCCTCGCTGGCCAGCTTGCGCAGTTGCGCCACACTGGAGACCGGGCTGCCGTTGAGCGCCAGGATCACGTCACCGCTCTCGATGCCGGCGATGGCCGCAGGACCACTGGCATCTTCCACCAGCAAGCCCTTCTGTCCGCCCAACTGGGCCTGCTCATCCTTGGTCAGCGGGCGTACCGACAGACCCAGGCGTCCCTGATCATCGGACTTGCCGGGCTTGGCCTCGTTCTTGGCCTGCTTCATTTCGCCCACGGTCACGTTCAAGGTCATCACCTTGCCGCCACGCATGACCTGCATCGGCTTGTTGCTGCCCGGTGCGGTATCGGCCACCAGAGTGGGGAGGTCCACCGAATGATTGATGGCATGACCATCGAAACTGAGAATCACGTCACCCGCCTGCAGACCCGCCTTGTCAGCCGGGCTGCCCTTTTCCACCGAACTGATGAGTGCACCTTCGGCCTTCTTCATGCCGAAGGATTCGGACAAGGCCTGGTTCAGATCCTGCACCGAGACCCCCAGCCGTCCACGGGTCACCTTGCCGTGCGTGACCAGTTGCTGCTCGACCTTCATCGCCACGTCGATGGGGATGGAGAAGGACAGCCCCTGGAAGCCGCCGGTCTGGCTGTAGATCTGCGAGTTGATACCGATCACCTGCCCGTTCAGATCAAACAGCGGCCCCCCGGAGTTGCCGGGATTGACGGCCACATCGGTCTGGATGAAAGGCACGTAGTTGTCGTCCGGCAGGCTGCGCGACTTGGCGCTGATGATGCCGGCCGTGGCGGTGTTGTCGAAACCGTAGGGTGAGCCGATGGCCAGGACCGGCTGACCGACCTTGACCCGGGAAGGATCGCCGATCTGCACCGTCGGCAGGTTCTTGGCATCGATGCGGATGACGGCGATGTCGCTCTGCTTGTCAATGCCCAGCACCTTGGCCTTGAACTCGCGGCGGTCGGTCAGCTTGACCACCACTTCCTGGGCACCATCGACCACGTGGGCATTGGTCAGGATCAGGCCATCGGGCGAGATGATGAAACCGGAACCGAGCCCGTGCATGATGCGCGGCTGCTGCGGCATCTGCAGCTGCGGGCCGAAGCGCTTGAAGAATTCGGAGAAGGGATCGTTGGGATCGAGGCCGTTGTCCTCATCATCGGACACCTTGCGGGCCTTGCCGGTGACACTGATGTTGACCACGGCCGGGCCATAGCGCTGGACGATGCCCGAGAAATCGGTCGGCGCCGCGACCACCGGTCCGGCCGGGGCAGCGGACGCGGTGCTGGAGGCCACCACCGGGGCGTTGAGCGCGGCCGCGTGCGCCGACGGCAGGTCGACGCCGCGAAAATAGACGTAGCTGCCGCCGACCACTGCGGCAATCATGACGGCCAAAGTGTTACGAACAAAAACGATACGACGGCTCATCTTCTTCTCCTTGATCGAACGGGATATCGATGGCTGAACCCTGGCAGCGCCGCTTGCAGCGCCTGTTGGCCTCAACCGTTGGAGTGAAGATTAAGCAGTGAAAATTAAGAGAAACTTAAGGCTGAAAAAAGCAGCATTCATCTGCGCTTAATGCTCGCAGGCTGCCATCCCCTCAGGACTTCAGCAGCGTGAACACCACCCGGGCCTGCAGGCCATGCCCGGTATTGCGCAAGTCCACCGGCAAGCGGTGCAGATCGGCAATCTGGCGCACGATGGCCAGCCCCAGCCCGCTACCGAAAGCACCCCGCGCGCTGGTCTGCTCCTGGCTACGCCTTGCCCGATAGAAGCGGTCGAACACGCGCGGCAGTTCGCTCTCTGCGATCCCCGGCCCGCTGTCCTGGATCACCACCGTGCACTGGTCGGCCGCGCCAAACTCGAAGCCGACATCGACCACACCTCCCGTCGGGGTGTAGCGCAAGGCATTGTCCACCAGATTGTTGAAGAGAATGCGCAGGGCGTCGGCGTTGCCCTGTACCCGCAGCGCACGACCATCATCACCCTGTTCCGACAGACCCAGATCGATGCCACCATGCTCGGCTACCGTGGACAGGTCCCCCACCACGCTGCCCAGTAGTGCGCGCAGGTCGACCTCGGCAAAACCCATGGCATCCGGCTCCTGGCGCGCCAGCGTGAGCAGCTGGTGCACCAGATGAGTGGCGCGCTCCAATCCGTTCTTCAGGTCGTCGAAGGCTGCGCGTCGCTCCTGTTCATCGGTGGCGCGCTCGGCCAGTTGGGCCTGCAGACGCAGGGCCGTCAGCGGCGTGCGCAATTCATGGGCGGCGTCGGCGACGAAGGCGCGCTGCGTTTCGGTGGCGTGCTTGAGGCGCGTGAGCAGATCATTCAAGGCATGCGTGAGCGGCTGTATCTCCTGGGGCATGCCCACGTCCGACAAGGGTTGCAGCGAATTCATGTCGCGCGCCGCCACCTCGGCGGCGGCCTTGCGCACCGGCGCCAGCCCCCGGCTCACCGCCACCCACGACAGCACACCGATCAGCGGGAACAACAACAGCAAGGGCACCACCGTCTTGATCGCCATCTGCGCCGCGATCTCGTCGCGCGCACTCTGCGGCTGGGCCACCTGCACCACGGTACTGCCGATCTGGGCGCTGTAGACACGCCACATGCCATTGGGTCCGCGCACATTGGCAAAGCCCAGTTCGGCCTGGCGCGGCATGGCACCGCGCGCATGGGAGTGATAGATGACTGCGCCGCGACTGTCCCAGATCTGCATCATGATCTCGTCTTCCAGCTCGGGAAATTGCTGGCCGGGAGAGATGGGAGAAAATGCCTGGCGCGGCAGCGAGGCCGCGATCTGACGCATCTGATAATCGAAGATCTGATTGGCTTCGCCGCGCGCCTGGAAGTACAGCGCCACCCCGGCCATCACGATGATGGAAAACAGTCCCAAGCCCAGCCACAGCAACAGCTTGTTGCGGATCGATTTCATGCCGGCACCAGGTAGCCCACGCCGCGCACGTTCTTGATGAAGTCGCTGCCGACCTTCTTGCGCAGCGCATGAATGTGGACTTCGACGGCATTGCTCTCGATGCTGTCATCCCAGCCGTAGAGTTTTTCTTCCAGCTGGGCGCGCGAGAGCACCACACCGGGCCGGTCCATGAAGGCATGCAGGAGGGTGAATTCGCGCGCCGACAGGTTGACCGGCTTGCCGCTCACGGTCACTTCATGGGTGGCCGGATTCAAGACCACCTCGCGCACCTGCACCAGGCTTTCGGCGCGTCCGGCCTGGCGGCGCGAGAGGGCGCGCATGCGGGCCGAGAGTTCTTCCAGGTCGAAGGGCTTGATGAGGTAATCGTCGGCACCGGCATCGAGTCCGGCAACGCGGTCGGCCACCGCATCGCGGGCCGTGGTGATGAGGACGGGAATGACGCTGCCCCGTTCGCGCAGGGTGCGCAGCACGGCCAGGCCATCCTTTTGCGGCAGGCCCAGATCCAGCAGCAACATGGCGTAGTCCTCGGCGCGCAGGGCGACGTCGGCCGACTTGCCATCCTGCACCCAGTCGATGGTGAAGCCATCCTGGCGCAAACCCTTGCGCACGGCCTCACCCACCATGGGATCGTCTTCCACCAGCAATACGCGCATGTCTACAACTCCTGATCGGACTCAGAGAATCTTCGCCAGCAGGAACACCACCATGGAAATGAGGATGGTCGAGGCGAAGGGCAGCGAAAAGATGCGGCCGAACAAACGGAAACGCAAGTCCCCCGGCAAGCGCCCGATACCCAGCTTTTCCAGCCAGGGCAGCAAGGTCGAGAACACGATGACCGAAAGAAAGATGACGACGATCCAGCGAATCATGCGTGGCTCCTCACAGGCGATGAGTGCGGTCATGGCGCAACATGCGCGTGGGCCACTCAACGTTCTTGCCGACGGCCAGCACCTTGAAGAGCTCGCCCATCTCGGCCGGGGAAATCAGTTTCTGCATGCCGTTGGCCAGCGGCAGATAACGCAGGCTGTCCTCGGGCGAAGTACGCAGCAGCAGCTCACCGATACCGGCATTGAGCAGAAAGGCGCCCTGGCTGGTGTAGGCCAGCACTTCAGCACCCTCTTCCACGGCGGCCACCGCCATGGCCGTGAAATCCACGTGCGCGGTGATGTCCTGCAAGCCCGGCCAGTAGAAGGGATCGGTGTGGGCGTGATGGCGATAGTGGCACATCAGCGTGCCCTGGTCGCGATCATGCAGATAATATTCTGCGGCGGGGAATCCGTAATCCGGAAGGATCGCCAGCGCGCCGGGACCGCTGGCCAGCATGCGGCCCAGCGTGCGCATGAAGCCGATGGCCACTGGCGACAGTTCGGTGAGATAGCCGGTCGGCAATGCGTCGGCATCAGGAATCTGCGCCACCGGCAGATCGCTCGCGGCGCGGTCCGCAAACTGCAGGCGGCCCGTGGCATCGACCGTGACACCACGTTCCTGCCAGCCATCTTCGGCCTTGATGGCCAGGCGCACCGGCATGGCATCAAGCACTTCATTGCCGACCACCACGCCCGAGAATGTTTCCGGCAGGGCATCGAGCCACTCGACCAGCGGTGCGAAGGCGGCCAGGGCTTCCTGCTGGCGGGCGCGCAACTGGGCCGAGATTTCCACGATGAAATATTTCTCCGGCAGGGCGCCGCGCGTCTGCAATTCGGTGAGGATGTCGCGCGCCAGCTTGCCGGTGCCGGCACCGAATTCCAGCAGCACATTGGCCACCTGCGGACTGGATGCGATCACTTCGGCAGCCAGATGGGCCAGGGTCGCGCCGTACAAGGGCGAGATTTCCGGGGCGGTTGTAAAATCCCCTTCCTTGCCCAGTTTGGAAGAACCCCCGCTGTAATAGCCGACCTGCGGCGCATACAGGGCCAGTTCCATGTAACGTTCGAAGGAGATCCAGCCGCCGGCTGCGGCGATCTCGTCCGCAATCAGGTGCTGGAGGGTCTGCGAGGCGGACTGTGCGTCAGCGCCGGGTTCGGGTAGTTGCAGTTGCATGGGCCGTATTGTATTGGAAACCAGGAACATGACTTCATCCTCTTCTGCAGGCGTTGCGCTGGTCACCGGCGCAGCACGCCGTATCGGCCGTCACATCGCCCTGGCCCTGGCGCGCGCTGGCTGGGACGTGGCGGTCCACTACCACCGCTCGCGCGAGGAAGCCGACACGCTGGTGCGCGAGATCGAAGCCCTGGGCCGGCGCGCCCTGGCCGTGCAGGGCGAGCTGGGCGACGAAGCCCAGGTGCGCACCCTGCTGCCCCAGGCTGCACCGCTGGGCCGCGTCACCTGCGTGGTCAACAACGCCTCGCTGTTCGATTACGATGACGCCGCCAGCTTCGGCAACGAACGCCTGCTGCGTCACATGAGCGCCAACGTCGGCGCTCCCGTGCTCTTGGCACAGGCCTTGTTCGAGGCCACGCCGCAAGGCCAGCAAGCCGTGGTCATCAACCTGCTGGACCAGAAACTGTACAATCCCAATCCTGACTTCCTGTCCTACACCCTCTCCAAGGCCGCCCTGCACAGCGCAACCACGCTGCTGGCACAGGCACTGGCGCCCAAGGTGCGGGTGGTCGGCGTGGCGCCCGGGCTGACCATGGTTTCGGGCGACCAGACCGAGGAGCAGTTCGACAAGGCGCACACGGTCACCCCACTGGGCCGTGGCAGCACGCCCGAGGACATTGCCGCTGCGGTCTGCTACGTCGCTTCGGCGCGGGCCGTCACGGGCACCACCCTGCTGGTCGATGGCGGCCAGCATTTGCTTCCCCTTTCGCGCGACGTCATGTTCGTGGCGAAATAACCTTAATTTTTTCTGATCATGCTCTTTCTCTCCCATCCTTCCCTGCAAGATTGCCGCCGCCTGTTCCTGCGCAACTACGAGGTGTTCATCAACATCGGCGTGCACGAGTTCGAAAAGAAGGGTGAGCAGCGCATCCTGATCAATGTGGACCTCTACGTCCCGCTGGCCGAGACCACCCCGACCGCCGACCACCTGGACGAAGTGGTGGACTACGACTTCATCCGCTCCACCATCGCCGAGCGCATGGCGCGCGGCCACATCCATCTGCAGGAAACCCTGTGCGACGACGTCATGACCGCCATGCTGGCCCACCCCAAGGTGCGCGCGGTGCGGGTGTCGACCGAGAAGCCGGATGTGTATCCGGATTGTGATTCGGTGGGGGTGGAGACTTTCCGGATCAAGGCTTGAATCAAGGTCGCATCCAGATGGCCGTTCGGACTGAGTAGCGAAGCGTATCGAAGGCGCCCCTGTCAGATGAGTGCATGCGCCTTCGATACGATCCTTCGGATCTACTCAGTCCGAACGGAAAGCAGTAGCGCAGCAGAGCCCCGACCATCAAAAAAAATGCCGCCCAGTCTGCACTGAACGGCATTCATTCCGGCAAGGCGATCCCGCCTTCCCCTCTTACATTCCCATGTACCTGCCCGCCCGGTGATTCAGGGCAATCACCAGATTGGCCGTCACCGCCCCGAGGATGGACGCCAGCAGCACGCGCGGCGTCACCACGAACAGCGAACACAGAACGATCAGCACATCCACGCCCATCTGCAGCTTGCCCGCGCGCAGGCCGTAGCGGTCCTGCAGGAACAGCGTCACCACATTGATGCCACCCAGGCTGGCACCATGGCGGAACAACATCACGAAACCCACCCCCATCAGCAGTCCACCCAGCACCGCACTGTAAAACAGGTCCAGCTTGGCATAGCCGATGAAATGCGGGTGCATCAGCGAAAAGCCCGACACCAACGCCACCGCACAGAAGGTCTTGCCGGTGAAGCGCAAGCCCATGCGGCGAAACGCGAAATAGTAGAACGGGATGTTGATGGTGAAGAACACCACGCCAAAGGGCAGCCCCGTCAAGTAATGCGTCAGGAAGGCCAGGCCGGCAGTGCTGCCGGTCAACAGGCCTACCTGGCTGTACATGTTCACCGCCAGCGAGACAAAGAGCGTACCGGCCACCAGGGCCAGCACGTCTTCATAGCTCTTGTGGCGCAGGTCGGCCGCAGAAACGGCGGCCTTGCTTGCCACTTCAGCCACGCAGCACCTCGGCCATGGTCTCGGCCACGCGTGCAACGTTGCTGTCGTTCAAGCCCGCCACGCAGATGCGGCCGGTGCCCACGGCATAGACGCCGAACTCGTCACGCAGGCGATCGACCTGGGCCGAGGTCAGGCCGGTGTAGCCGAACATGCCGTTCTGGCGCAGCAGGAAGGAGAAGTCCTGGTCCGGCACCGCGCTCTTCAATTGCGAGGCCAGCTTGACGCGCATGTCACGCACACGCACCCGCATCTCCTCGACTTCGGCGCGCCATTGCGTGGCCAGCTTCTCGTCATTGAGGACGTGGGCCACCAGCAGCGCACCATTGCGTGCAGGGCTGGAGTAGTTGCGGCGCACGGTCAGCTTGAGCTGGCCCAGCACGTTGGCGGCCTGACCCGCTTGCGGGCAGAACACCGACAAGGCGCCGATGCGCTCGCTGTAGAGCGAGAAGATCTTGGAGAAGGAGTTGGAGAGGAAGAAGGGAATCTGGCGACGCACCGCTTCACGCACCGGCCAGATGTCCTCGTCCAGGCTCTCGGCAAAGCCCTGATAGGCCAGGTCGAAGAAGGGCAGCAGGCCGCGCTGCTCGACCACGGCGATGATCTGCTCCCACTGCGCACGGGTCGGGTCGACGCCGGTCGGGTTGTGGCAGCAGGGGTGCAGCAGTACCACAGCGCCCTTGGGCAGGCTTTGCAGCTTGTCCAGCATGCCGTTGAAATTGAGGCCCTTGGTCTGGGCATCGTAGTAGGGATAACGCTCGGTCTTGAAGCCCGCACCTTCGAAGATGCCGACGTGGTTGTCCCAGGTCGGGTCCGGCAGCCAGATGGTGGGCTGCGGGAAGAAGCGCGCGATCAGGTCGGCACCGACCTTCAATGCGCCCGACCCGCCCAGCGTCTGGACGATGGCCAGGTGCTCGGAGGACGGCAGATCAGCACCGAAGAGCAGTTTGGCCACGGCCTGACGATAGGCGGCATGGCCTTCCATGGGCAGATAGACGTAGGGTGCGCCGGTCTCGGCCACCGCAGCCGAAGCGGTGCGCACGGAGGGCAGCACCGGCACCACGCCACGACCATCGGTGTAGATGCCGATGCTCAGGTTGACCTTGTTGCTGCGCTCGTCGCGCTGGAATTGTTCCATCAGGCTCAGGATGGGATCGCCGGCATACGGCGGGAGATGCGAAAACATGAGGACCTCGTCAATGTGGGAAAACGCCGGTGCCGGCAGCGTTGAACTTGTCCGGCAAGACCGCCATGGTAGCGCGGCACGGGAAAAAATTCCCGTGCCGTGTGCCACCTGTGCGTTTTTTCACAGGTATTTTTTCAGGCGGAAGTGATAAATGCTCACGCACACCAGGCTGATGGCCGCGCAAATCATCAGGTAATAGCTGGGCGAGACCGGGTTGCCGGTCCTGCCCACCAGCCAGGTCACCATGAAGGGGGTGAAGCCGCCGAAAATGGTGGCCCCCAGGCTATAGCTGATCCCCATGCCGCGCACCCGCGTGGCCGGCGGGAAGATCGAGGACAGCACCACGCCCAGCGAGCCGAAATACACCGCCTTGAGGATGCCGGCCCAGATCATGATGGCCATCATCACCCACACCGTCGGCACGGCGATCACCCAGACGAACGATGCGTAGATGGTGGCCAGCGTCAGTACCGTGGACACCACCATGATGCGGGTCCGGCCCACGCGGTCAGCCAGCATGCCCATGAAGGGTGCGCCGATCATCAGGATGGCACCGGTCACGGCGGCAGCGGCAAAGGCAGTCGATTGCGGCAGATACAGTTGCTTGATGGCAAAGGTCGGCATGTACAGCAGCATCAGGTAGGTGGCGGCGGTAGAGACCGAGAGAATGCCCATGGCCACCAGCACCCGCGTGAGTTGCAGGTCCCAGCTGGCATCGTCCTCGCCAGCCACTTGCACCTTCTTCGCCATCGGCACTTCATCGATATGACGGCGGATGTACAAACCCACCGGCGCGATCAGCAGGCCGAAGGCGAACGGCAGGCGCCAGCCCCAGGCGGCGATCTGCTCGGGCGTGAGCCACTGATTCAACAAGAACCCGGCCAGTGCCGCCATCAGCGCGGCGGCGCCCTGGCTGGAGAATTGCCAGCTGGCCATGAAGGCGCGGCGCTTGGAGCCGGTCTCGGTGAGCAGAGCAGTGGCCGAGCCGAACTCGCCGCCGGCCGACAGCGCCAGCAGGATGCGCGCCACCAGGATACCGATGGGCGCAGCCACGCCGATACTTTGGTAGGTCGGGATGACGGTGCAGATGAGGGTACCGACCACCGTCATCGAGAGAGACACCAGCAGCGCCGGCTTGCGGCCGACCTTGTCGCCATACCAGCCCAGCAGGATCGCACCCAGCGGACGGAACAGGTAGGACAGGCCGAAGGTGGCAAAGGTCACCAGCAGCGAGACCGTATCGTCCCCGGTGGGAAAGAAGAGTTTGGAGATGGTCACCGCAAAGAAGCCGTAGGCCACGAAATCGAACCACTCCAGCGCATTGCCGATGGAGGAGGCGACGATCAGTCGCCGCGTGCGCGCGGCCGACATCGGCGCGGGGGACGCTTCTGCTGCTGGAGAAATTTCCGGTGTTGCCGAGGGTGACGCTGCGTTCATGGTCGTGTTCCCGTTGGAAGATGGACTGCGCTGGCTTGCGTTCGCGAAAATGAAAATGAAAAAGGGGGGATTCAGGCAACCGCAGACTGCGCCCGCTGCTGGCGCACCTGCCGTCCCTGCTGGCCGATATCCCACAACAGGCCCGCCATCAGTTGCAGGCCTTCGCGCGCCACCGGTGCGAGCAGGTGTTCGTCCGGCGCATGCTGCGAACAGGAGGGATAGGAGTGCGGCATCCACAGCGTGGGCAGGCCCAGCGCTTCCGAGAAGCAGTGATTGGGGATGGTGCCGCCCAGGTTGGGCAGGATGGTCACGGGCTTGCCACAGGTTTGCTGCAGGGAGCCGGTGGCCAGGCGCACCCAGGCATCGTCCGGATCGAGCCGCGTGGCGGGTGCGGCCGCCTGGATCTCGATCTGTACATCGGCATAGCCGTGTTCATCGAGATGGCGGCGCAGGCTCTGCTGGACGTCTTCCCAGACTGTGCCGACCACGAAGCGCAGCTGGAACACCGCCTGTGCCCGCGCCGGAATCGCCCCCACCGGGCGCTGCGCATTGCCGGCCTCGAAGGCAATCAGCTCCAGCGTATTCCAGGCAAACAGGCGTTCACCGGCGCTCAGGCCCGGCTCCCCCCAGTGCACATCGAGCACCGGATCACCGGCATCGCTGCCCACCGCAAAATCGCGCACCAGCGAGCGCACGCGCTCGCTCACATTGCGTGGACGCAGACCCGGCACCCGGATCACGCCGCGCCCATCCACCAGCGAGGCGGCCGCATTGGCCAGGACGGTGGCCGGATTGCGCAGCACCCCGCCCCAGTTGCCGGCGTGGTGCGCGCCATTGCCCGTATCGAGCACCAGCTTGAATTGCAGCGCCCCGCGCGAACCGAGAAACAGCGTCGGACTGGATGCGGCCAGGCGCGGGCCATCCGAGGCCAGGAACAGATCGGCCTCCAGATAATCGGCATGATCGCGGCAGGCCTCGTAGAGACCGGGCGAGCCCACCTCCTCGCCCATTTCGAAAATCATTTTCAGGTTGCAGCCCAGCTTGCCATCAGCGGCCTGGATGGCTGAGGCCAGCGCGCCCAGGTTGATGCTGTGCTGGCCCTTGTTGTCAGCCGTCCCGCGCCCGTACCAGCGCTCGCCGTCCGGACTCAGCTGCCAGGGGGAGCGATCCTGCCGCCAGCGGCCTTCCTGGCCGTTGACCACATCGCCGTGGCCGTACATGAGCACCGTCACCGCCTCGACTGATTCGATACGGCGTGCCAGCAGCAGGGGCGGCGCGCCCTCGACCGGATTGACGATCTGCCGCGTCTCGAAACCCAACGCGGCCAGCGCCGGTGCGATCTCTTCACGCAGGTAGGTGGCCAGCTCGTCGGCGCGCGCCGGGTTCTGGCTTTCGGTTGGCAGTGCAATGCGACGTTGCAGATCACGCTGGAAACGGCCCGAATCGAAATACTCTGTGGCCAGACGAAGGGCGCTGCTGCGGGACATGAAGGACTCCAGGTGAACTGTCATTGGAGACGATTCTAGAAGCCACCATGGTTTCCAACAATGTCAATTTTTAAAACGATTCTTTCTCAAATTGGCAAAATAATTTATTGTGTTGTATACGGCATTTCAGCCCAAGAAGCGTGCACGAATCCAGTAGTATGCCGATTATTTCGTGCATCATTGTTGTTGTGCACCATGATGGTCTTGCGCAGCTTTGCAATGATTTTCTCTTCATCTTGCCAAAATCAGAAAGCCATTTCTGCCATGCAAAGTACCGCTCTGCGCTATTTCTATCAGGTTGGTCGCACCGGCTCGCTGACCGCCGCCGCCGAACGGCTGCATGTGGCGGTCTCGGCGGTGAGCCGCCAGATCGCCAAGATGGAAGAAGAAACCGGCGTGCCCCTCTTCGAGCGCCGCGCGCGCGGGATGGTGCTCACGCCGGCGGGCGAAGTGCTGATGGCCTTCGCGCGGCGCAACCTGCTGGAGGTGGAGCAGGTCATGGCCGAGGTCAAGGGCCTGCATGCCGTGGGCCAGAGCGTGGTCACGCTGGCCTGCTCGGAAGGCTTTGCCTGGGACCTGCTGCCCAACGTGATGGCGCACTTTCGCGAACAATATCCGGGCATGCAGTTCAAGCTCAACGTGGTGGGTGCGGCCAAGGCCTCGCAGATGGTCATTGATGGCGAGGCCGATATCTCGGTCACCTACAGCCTGGGCCCGGTGGAAGGACTGAACATCGCCTACCGCGAATCGGGACCAATCTTCGCATTGATGCGACGCGACCATCCGCTGGCCGCGCGCACGCTGCTCGCCCTGAACGATCTTTCACCCTACCCGCTGGCCTTGCCGGAACAGGGCTCCACGGTACGCCAGCTGTTCGACATTGCCTGCGGCATGCGCGGGTTGCTGTTCGCGCCCGTCTTCACCAGCCACTCGCTGGGCGCGGTCTACCGCTTCACCGCCCGCTCGCCCGACACCGTGGCGCTGGGCGGCTTCCTCACCGTACAGGAACGCGCCGAGGAAGACGGCATGGCCCTGGTGCCCATGGCCGAGAGCGAACTGCATCAGCGCACCCTGCAGGTCCAGACCATGGCTGGACGCAAGCTGCCGCCGGCGGTAGCGGCCTTCATCGACTTCCTGGTGGCGGCGATCCGGCAGATCCGTACCCGCCACGAACTGGGCGGGCTGCAAGCCGACAAATGAGCCGGACCCAGCAGCGATATGAGGCATCCATGCGACGCTTGCCGCGCAGCAAGCCACGCAGAAATGGCAGGATCCGGCGCTGCATGAGAAAATGCCGGTCCTCCGCCCGCACGCAGCCTTCCGCCCCTATCCCCTACGGACATGGATGAGCGGCAACATTGCTCGTCCGGCAGCAACAGCCTACCGATTGAAGGAATATCCCATGAACGACATTGCCGCTGCAGTGCAACTGTCCGACCTCGCCGACCTCGATGCCTCCTCCGCACAGGAGCAGGAAGAACGCGGCCAGCCCGAAGTGACCGCGCGCGGTTCGCGCCGCTTCGAGCTGCTGGAAAAGAACATCCGCCGCCTGACCGGTCGTGCCATCGCCGACTTCGACATGATCCGCGACGGCGACGTCATCATGGCCTGCATGTCGGGCGGTGCCGACAGCTACACCATGCTCGATACGCTGCGCTACCTGCAGACGGTAGCACCGGTGAAGTTCGAGATCATCGCGGTCAACCTGGACCAGAAGCAACCGGGCTTCCCCGAGCACATCCTGCCGGAATACTTCGAACGTATCGGCGTGCGTTATCGCATCGTCGAGGAAGACACCTACAGCATCGTCAAGGAAAAGATCGCCCCCGGCAAGACCACCTGCTCGCTCTGCTCACGCCTGCGTCGCGGCATCCTGTACCGCGTAGCCAAGGAACTGGGCGCGACCAAGATCGCACTGGGCCATCACCGCGATGACATCCTGCACACCTTCATGCTCAACATGTTCTACGGCGGCAAGATCAAGACCATGCCGCCCAAGCTGATTGCCGATGACGGCGAGAACGTGGTGATCCGCCCGCTGGCCTACGTGCGCGAGCCCGACATCAAGAAATATGCGGCGGCCATGGAGTTCCCCATCATCCCCTGCAACCTGTGCGGCTCACAGCCCAACCTGCAGCGCCAGGCCATGCGCGAGATGCTGAACCAGTGGGAGAAGACCAATCCCCTGTGGATCAAGAGCATGTTTACCGCCATGGCCAACATCACGCCCTCGCACATGCTGGACCGCAGCCTGTTCGATTTCACGAACTTCACCGCCGGTGCAGGCAAAGAGGCACAGGGCGACACCCTCTTCGACCGTGACGACAAACTGGACCAGGGCCAGTCTGTCATCAACCTGGTGTGAGCCGGCGAGACGCTTCGGCTCATCGCAGCGTCTCGCAAAAAACTTAGTTCGACGAGACACTGCGTTCCACCTCATCCGGGCGAAATCCCCCTGCGGCGCGGCTTTCGCGCCCATCGCCGATTCCCGGGAGATGATGCAAAAGTAAATTTTTGTTGTCGTGCGGCTATAGTCGGGGATTGGGCATCAAATACCCTCCTCTTCCGCGCTTGAAGGCCAAAACACGCATGTTCTAATCTGTCCCATCGCAATGCCGAGCCGCGAGGCTGCATTGCCAGGGAAAGAAAAAACATAACCATGCAGTCGTGGTTTCGCAGGGAAACGTGGTCCCGGCCAGTGTCACGGCCGGACTGCGTGGTATCGCCATCCGCGTCATTGAACGGCTTGCCGCCGTCATGCCTCTGCACCCCGAACGACTCTCTGCCATACGTGTAAGAGGCTGCCTGATGGCTAACTTTTGGCGCGACAAGCGCGTTTTCATCACCGGTCATACCGGCTTCAAGGGAAGCTGGCTGACCCTGTGGCTGCACCTCATGGGAGCCCGGGTGAGCGGTTACGCGTTGCCGGCGCCGACCAATCCCAGCCTGTTCCATCTGGCGCGTCTGCAGAACTGCGTGCAGACCACTACCGGCGACGTGCGCGACCCCAAGCATCTGGCCGACACGCTGGCGGCCGTGCAACCCGATGTGGTATTCCATCTGGCCGGACAACCGCAGATCAGCCAGGCCTTCCTCAATCCGCTGGATACCTTCGCCACCAACATGATGGGCACGGCCCATCTGCTGGAGGCTGTGCGTTTGACGCCCAGCGTGCGCGCCGTCGTGATCGCCACCAGCAACAAGTGCTACGAAAACCGCGAATGGCTGTGGGGATACCGCGAAGATGACCCCATGGGCGGACGTGACCCCTTCAGCAGCAGCAAGGGAGCGGCCGAACTGGTGACCTCGGCCTATCGCCGCTCCTACTTCTCGCCCGAGAAGGGCAGCCAGGTCGGCGTGGCCACGGTGCGCACCGGCAATGTCATCGGTGGGGGCGATTTCTCGCCGGAGCGGCTGGTCCCCGATTTCATCCGCGCGCTGGAAAGCCAGGAGCCGGTCATCATCCGCCAACCGCGCGCGGTACGCCCCTGGCAATTCGTGCTGGAGCCGCTGTCGGGTTATCTGCAGATTGGCAAGTTGCTCTACGAGCACGGCAGCGCCTATGCCGAAGCCTGGAATTTCGGACCGGCCGAAACCGACCTGCAGACCGTGGCCCAGATCTGCGCCACCTTCAACCACTCACTGCAGAAGAACGATGTGGAACCGATCGAAGTGCGGCTGGAACCGGAGGAAGAGCCGCAGGAAGCCGTGCTGCGCCTCGACATTTCCAAGGCCCGGCAGCGCCTGGACTGGATCCCGCGCATGGAACTCTATACCGCTCTTGAGCTGACCGCGCAGTGGTATGCCGGCTATCTCAACAACGAAGACCTGCGCACCCTGAGCGAGAATCAGATCGCCTTCTACCAGAGCCTGACTTAGTCGCCTCACCCCCTGCCCGGCGGGCGCATCCTCAGGACAGATAAGGGTCGACGACGCGCGCGGAAAAACCCGACTTGCCGGCGATTTTCATCATGTTGAGCCGGGTCAGCGCCGGTCTTGGGGTGATGACCACCGGAATGGAAGCTGCGCTGAGCAAATCCGAACTCTGTATCAAGGCACCCGCCAGGCGTTCGCCGGCGCGTTCGCGATCATGGGGGATGATCCTTCCGGCCCCTACCCGCTCGGCGAGCACCGTATCGCCAGCCGTGGCCAGCAGCAGATCGGTACCCGCTCCCCAGGCTGCCACCGGCCCGCTCTCGCTGAGCCGCAACAAGGTCTGGCTCAGACGGGCATTCAGATCTGCCCTGAACGTCAGGAAGCGTCGGGTACAGCCGATGGCATCTGTGCCGCCCTCCCGATGCAGCAGCAGACGGGCGCGGGGCACAAACCCGAACAGGCTGACCTCTTCACGCATGACGGTCCAGCCACAGGAACGCGCCAGGGCCGCCAGCCGGTCCACGGTGAAATAATGAAGATGCTGCGGACAGATCTGGTTGCTCATGCTGAGTACCTCATCGTTGAGCAAACTGTGGTCGGGGGTCTCGAGGTAGAGATAGGCTCCAGGCCGTGCCTGGTTGCGCAAGCCGCGCAAGAGACGACGCGGGTCGATGATGTGCTCGAATACATGGCTGCAGAATCCCAGGTCGAACTGCGCATCTTGCTCTGCATGTTCATCCAGCACATCCAACCGCAAGGTTCTCGTAGAGATTCCATCCAGCGGCAATGGCGCAAAGTCGTAACCCGTCAGTTGCTCGCGCGGCACGCCGAAGCGCTGATGCAGCGCCTTGAGCACCTCCCCGCGCCCGTAACCGAAGTCGGCAATGCGAGGGGATTGCTGAGTTTTTCTGACCGTTTCCAGGGCATCGGCGGCAAACGCCACCATGTCTTCGTAAGGTGAACTGCCGTCCGTCGACCAGACCTGCTCGTCCAGCGGGCGCGCATACAGGTCGGCGATCAGTTCTTCGGTGATGACGCGCAGATCCACCATGACATGCCCGCACGTTCGGCATCCCATGATCTGATGCTCGTGCATCTTGCTGCCCAGCATGAAAGGAACGCGGCCAACAGGATCAAAGGCGCTGCCGACGCAAATGGGACACTGAAGTGACATTTCTGCTCCTGATCAGGAGGGTGAAGCCGCCGGACTGGCGACTTCCACGATCTCGCAATACTGCAACGGCGCTGTCCGCCATGCAGCCGAGGCCCAGCGCCAACCTACACCGAAGCCGCTCATGAGCAGATTGAGCGGCGCCGTCGCCTGCACTGCCGGGCCCGCCAGGGCCGAGGCGATCGCCAGCGGGATCGATGCCGAACTGGTATTGCCGAAGCCGTCCAGTGCCAGCACCATCTGTTGCTCGCTGAACCCGACCTTGTTGGCCAGATGCCGCAACATGGTTTCGTTGGCCTGGTGCAGCAGCAGGTAATCGACGTCAGCGTTGTTCCAGCCGGCCACCTCCATGGCCGCGGCGATATTTTTCGGGACCTGGCGCAAGGTGAAGGCGAAGACCTGGGCACCGTCCATGAACAGATGACCGAAACAGGCATCATCTACCGGATGACGCGCAGCGCCATCGCGCACGGTCAGATAGGGCGCGCCACTGCCGTCCACCCCCGGCACCACGGCCAGGAAACCGCTGTCCTGGTCACCGCGCTCCAGCGCGATTGCGCAAACGGCATCACCGAACAGGGGACGGGTATTGTGATCCTGCGGCGGGACGAACTGGGTAGTGGTATCCCCCACCACCAGCAGGGCACGGCGGCCATTGCTGCTGGCCAGCAGACTGGACGCAACCCACAGGCCGTCAACGAAACCGGAACAGCCACTGGTGATATCCAGGCTGCCACAATGCTTGCGCAACCCCAGCCGATGCTGCAGCAAAGGCGCATTGCCGGGGAGCGGGTAGTCAGGGGTCTGCGTCACCACGATCAACAGATCCACACTGTCGGCCGGCCACTGCAGGCCCTCCAGCAACTTGCGTGCCGCGGCCTCGCCAAGATCGCAGGCGGTCATGCCGGGCGGGACCAGGTGGCGGGTGTGGATCCCGGTGGCGGCGGCGACCTTGTGCGCATTCTCGTAGCCCCACTGACGGGTGAGCGTGTCGGCGTCTTCGGTCTGCGCTGGCAGGGCGGCCACCAGGCCCCGCAGGTGGATGCCGGCCAGACGGCTGTGCAGGGCGGATGTGGTATCAGGCATTGATGCCACCATCGATGGTGATGACCTGCCCTGTAATGAATGCCGCCTCGGGAGAGAGCAGGAAGCGCACCATCGGCACCACGTCATCGACACGGCCCAGGCGACCCAGCGGGGTTCTGCGCACGATCTGCTGGCGTCGCTCCGGTTGCAGCGATGAGGACATGTCGGTTTCCATGTAGCCGGGCGCGACCGAATTGACCGTGATGCCGCGTCGGCCCACTTCGCGCGCCAGCGAACGGGTGAAGCCATCGAGCCCGGCCTTGGTCGCGGAATACGGACCGAGGCCGTTATAGCCATGACTGCCGATGATGGAACTGATGTTGATGATGCGACCGGCTCCGCCATGACGCAACATCAGCTGCACGACCGCACGCGTCATCTCGATGGCGCCGACCAGGTTGACGTCGATCATCTTCCTGATTTCGACACTGGGCAGCGTGGCCAGCACGCCATCGCGTGCCACACCGGCATTGTTGATCAGGGCATAGGGGCTCTTGACCTGGTGCCGGGTGCAAGCCTGCCTGACGAACACGGGCACCGCATCTGCATCGGCCACGTCCAGACGACTGTAGCTGAGGCGCGCGCCGAAACGGCTCGCCAGCGCGTCAAGCCCGGCCCCCGGTTCCTCGCTGCGCGCGCAGGTAGCGACCTCATATCCGGCTTCCAGCAGGGCGGTGGCAAACGCCAGGCCCAGGCCCTTGCTGGCACCGGTGACCAGCACCAGTTGGACATCCTGTCCTTGCTCATTGGGAGACATGTTTTCTACCTTTCTTTCCGGACTCCAGGACCACACTGTCCACGAATCGATAGCGCGCCGGTCTGGCTACCGCAGGCAGCAGTTCCACGGCACGCGCCCTGAGTGCCGCTTCCACGACGGCTGGATCACTGCCCTCGCGGGCGCACACCTGAACCACCAGAAGATGGCCGAGAATGGGATTGGGATGCGCAATCACGCACAGGTCGGCCACCCCATCCACGCCTTCCAGCAAGGCTTCCACCTTCTCCGGTACGACCTTGGTCCCGCCGATATTGACGACCGAATCGCGTCGGCCCACGAACTGCACGCGATCGGCCTGCAGCTCCACCAGATCCCCCGTACGCAGCCAGCCATCAAGCTCTGCCGTCGTACCGCCGGCATAGCCCAGCATGCCGCGCGCACTGCGGATCTCCAGTTCTCCTTCATGGATGCGCAAGTGCACCCCTTCCACCGGATGGGTCAGCCACTGCGCCGGAAAGCCGGCCTTGCCGTCGGCAACGGTGAAGCCGACGCCGGCCTCGGTGGAGGCGTAGATATGTCGCACGCTCGCCTGCGGGAATCGCTGGCTCAGCGCGTCCAGCAGGGGCTGCGAGCAAGCCTCGCCGCCCAGGGTAATCACCTTGAGCGTGCAGGTCGGATCGGCGGGCAAGGCCGCCAACAGGGCGCGCCAGAAGGAAGGAGTGGCGCTCACGTGGGTGGCGCCACTTTGCAGGGCGCTGCAAAGTGCGTGGATGCTGCGTTCGGGTGCCAGCAGACGGGCGCCGTTGACGGCTGCCGTCAACAGCACCTGCAGACCGGCGAAGGATGCGGGTTCATAGCTGAGCAGCCAGACCGCCTGGCTGCCGTGCGGATGATGACGGACGCCGGCCAGCAGCCGTTGCAGCGAATACACCGCAGACTTGGCGCGTCCGGTCGTGCCGGACGTAAACAGCCGCAAGCCGGGCTGCGCGTCGGACTGCTCAGGATCGATCCAGGCCGGCACGCCCGGCGCCAGCTCGCGCGACATCAGGCCGGCATACTGCTCGACCGTGCCTTCGCGCGCCAGGGCGATATCCAGCGGCGCAAGCTGCGCCATGATCACCCCCACCAAAGCTGCGCGCGCACTGCGGGCATCGAGCGTCAGCCTGACGGTGTCGCCCAGCGCCTGTACGGCCTGCTCGGCCAGGCCCAGCAGTTCCTGCAGAGCACACTCGCCCCTGTCATCCTGGAGGACCAATGCTGGCGCAAAGTGCAGTCTGGACGACGCCACGACAGGCCTCAACGCTCGGAATAGATCGCGGCCAGATCACCGACCGTGACGAAGGAGCGAAAGCCTTCGCGGAACGGATCGTGTCCGATCTTCTCTTCCAGAACCAGCAGGAATACCGCAAGGTCCAGCGAATCGATCGGCAGTTCACCATGCAGGAACACCGTATCGGCGCTCAGGGTGGCGGGCACCGGGAAGTTCTTCTGTGCCAGCAACTCGCGCAGGCTTTCAATGATGACGTCGAGAACGTCGGAATTTACGGCTGACACTTGTTCTCCTCTATGCCGAATGCTCTGAGGCTATCAGCGATGCTTTGGGTATTCCAGCGGCGTGCCTCCCACTCCTGGCGGAGCAGTTCGAAGACATGAACGTCCCGATACACGCCGTTCTTGATTATATGCTCTTTGAGTACACCGACTTCCCGCATTCCCAGCAGTCTCTGCAGCTTCAGCACGCGCTGATTGGCGTCGATGATCTGGATGACGTTCTTGTGCATGCCCAGCACGTAGAACAGGTAATCCATGAAGTAGGCATGCACATGTCCCCCGAACTTGCGGGCAGCCTCGACGGTGCCAAAGTAGGAGCCGCAACTGCAGCGACCATTGACACGATCGATATCGGCATAGGAAAGAAAACCGACCGGTTCGCCATCGCCCAGGATCAGGAAATGTTCGTAGTCGCTGCGGGCTTCGCAGCCGGCCAGCCAGCGACGCTGCTGTTCGAGCTGGTCCGGCTGTACATCCGAAAACATCATGTCGTTGATGCGTGGCTGCGAGCGCCAGCTCAGGATCAGCGCGGCGTCATCCAGGGTGGGGCGTCGGAAGGTGATGCTCATGCGGGTTGCCTTTGCAAAGATGCGAGGAAGTCGCCGATCCCCGCCGTCAGCCAGGCAGGCCGCAGAATGTGGGGAATGTGGCCGCCATCCTCGTTGAGCATGAGGTCCGGCGCAGGCGGGAAGGACGAACTCTCCGGCAGGGGAACGATACGATCATCGCGACTCCAGAAGAATCGCAGCGGCATGGGCAGCGCCTCCCAGTTCACGGTCCGCGCCTCACCGGAGGCGGCAGTCACGATCATGTCCTCCAGCATCGCCGTCAGTATCGTCCTGCGCTGGGCACTGCCCATCTGTTCCAGGTGATGACGCGCCATGCGCGGTACGCTGTCGCAGCTCCGTCCGGCCAGCGATTGTGCATACGCCAGCGCCTTGTCGAGATCATCGGCCGCCAGCGCCTGGCGCAGCAGGGGAAGATTGAAGCGGCTGTCCAGTCCGGCGCAGGCCACCAGCGACAGCGAGGCGAATCGATCCGGCGCACGCAATGCCCCCTGCAAGGCAATCCAGGCGCCGAAAGAATGGGCCACGACATGGCAGCGCGACACCTCGAGAGCGTCCAGCGCATCCTCCAGCCAGCCGGCCGGATGACCGGACCATGAGGCCAGATTGCGCCCATGACCGGGCAAATCCAGCGCCATGATCCTTCCGTACCGCGCCAGAGGCACGATGCAGTACTGCCAGGAAAACATGTCGCCCAGAAAACCGTGCAGCATCACGATCGGCAAGGAGCTCTCCCGGCCATGAGTGAGCACATGATGCCGGGCGCGCCGACCGGAAACCGTCGTGACTTCCATGAAAGACCTAGCCGACCATATGACCGCCATCTACGGTCAGGTTGGTGCCGGTGATCCACTTGCTGGCGTCCGAGAGCAGGAAGGCGATGGGTGCCGCGACGTCCTCGGGCTGTCCCATGCCCATGGGATGGCGTTGCAGGATGGAGGCGACCTGGGACTCGTTCATCTCGGCAAAGGCCTTGCGCGACATGGCCGTATCGATCATGGCGGGCGCCACGGAATTGACCCGGATACCATCGCGCAACAGCTCCATGGCCAGGCCGCGCGCGGCAGACATCAGGCCGGCCTTGCTGGCACCGTAGACCACATTGCCCGGCTGACCGAGAAAACCACCGATCGACGACACCAGGACCATGGAGGCAGCAGGCGCGGCACATCCTTTCTGCCGCATGCCTCGGGCCAGGGCCAGGGCCGAGCCCAGGTTGGTGTGCATGATTCTGTCGAAATGCGCAGTACTGAAACTGCGTACGGGAAGCGTCTGCTGCACGCCTACGCAATAGACCATGCCATGCAGCGGCCCTTGCCGGCACACTTCGTTCTTGAACCAGGCGGGCACCTCATCGAGGCGGGTAACGTCAAAGGGAGCAATGGCATGGCCCTCGCCGGCGAGTTCGGGCAGCACGGCCTCGAGGCGCTCGCCGTCACGGCCGTTGAGGATCACGCTGGCACCAAGGCTGGCGACCAGGATGGCGGCAGCACGTCCGATGCCGGCCGAGGCGCCTGCGATGAGGATGCGCCGACCGGCAAGATCGAAGGGATCAGTCATGGCACCGCCGCAACAGCAGCCGGTTCAGTTGCCAGCCTTGGCCAGTGCGACCAGGTCACCGATGGTCTTGGCCTTTTGCAGATCGTCGCCCGCCAGGACGTGACCGGCCTTTTCATCGACCAGGGCGATGAAGCTGATGGTCGCCAGCGAATCCCAGGTATCGAGGGTATCGAGCGGCGTGGCAGCGGAAATCTCGCTGGCATCCACTTCGAGAATTTCGGCGAGTGCGTTGATGATGTCTTGATCGTTCACTATGGGCCTCTGTACGCAAATTGACTGGAGGGCATCTTAACACCCGCATCACGGCTTCATACAAGTAAGAAACGCCGGTTTTCCCGGCCAATTCTAACGGGGCCAGGCCGGGCGGAAACCCGCTCAGCCAGCCAGATAGCCGCCATCCACGGGCAGCGTTGCCCCGGTGATCCAGGCACTGTCAGGCCCCAGAAGAAAGGCGCATGCCTTGGCGATATCAAGCGGCCGCACCAGTCCCAGCGGATGGGCCTGCAGCAGCGCCTGACGCTGCGCCTCGGCCAGCAGCTGGAACTGTTCATCGGCCTTGGGGCCCTGCACGACGGCGGGGGCCAGGCAGTTGACGCGAATCGGCTTGTCGGCCAGCTCCAGCGCAAGCGACTGGGTCAGCGACACCAGCGCGGCCTTGGACGCCGCATACAGGCTACGGGCTTTCTGCCCGCGCAGCCCGGCAACGGAACCGATGAGCACCATGCTGGCACCGGCCGCAGAGACGCCCTTCTGACGCAGGCCCTTGGCCAGCATCAGAGGCGCGGCCACGTTGACATGAAAATACCGATCGAACTGCTCGGCATTGATGCGGCTCAAGGGCGAATATCCCTGGAACGACGCCGAATGCACCAGCCCGTTCAGAGCAGTCTCAGCGGCGATGGCCTTGATCCGTGCCGGGATTGCATCCAGCTCGGCCAGGTCCATCACTTCCACGGTGTGACGCTCAGGATGGGCGATGGTATCCCGCGTCTGTTCCAGCGCATCCCTTCGCCGCCCCAGCAGGACCAGCGCAGCGCCCAGGTCGGCCAGCTCCCGGCAGATGCTCAGCCCGATGGCCGAATCGGCGGACGCGCCGGTGACCAGGATGCGCTGTCCCCGCCATTTCCCTGACTCGCTCATCGTCCGCCGAGCCGCAGTGGCGGGAAATCGTCAGGGATCTCGATGACCGCCGGTGCCGGGATCGGCCCGACGTCGGCGACCAATGAGGCCCACGACCAACCGACCCCGAAGCCGGCCAGCATGAGCTTGCGGGTGCCCTTGCCCAGTTGTTCGGCCAGACTGCTGCAAATGGCCAGTGGAATCGACGCCGAACTGGTATTGCCGTAATCGTGAAGATCAACGATGAAGCGCTCGGCATCGACGGCGATCTTGCGGCGGATCTGGTCGAGCATCAGCTTGTTGGCCTGGTGCAATACGAAATGATCGATCTGCTCGCTGCTCACCCCGGCCAGTTCCAGATTGGCCTTGACCAGGGGCGGCACTGCACGCAAGGAGAAGGAAAATACCTCGGGACCATTCAGGCTCAAGCGGGCATCGCGATAGGCCGCTTCATGCTGCTCCGCATTCATCGGCTGCTCTTGCGGAATGAGCGGGTTGCGACGGCCACCGGCCTTGACGACGATATGCGGTGCACCCCGTCCGTCGGTGCCCATGACCACGTGCATGGCGCCACTGCCCGGCCGTTTCTCCAGCGCGACAGCGGCACCGGCGTCACCGAACAGGGGGCGGGTGGAGCGGTCATCGGGCATCAGATGCCTGGTGCTGGTATCGCCGCACAGCACGAGTGCCCGCTTGCCACTGGCCCCGGAGAGCATGGTGGAGGCGATCCAGGTCGCATAGATGAAGCCCGAGCAACCGAGGTTGATATCAAGCGCTGCGCAACTGGTTGGCAAACCCAGGCGATTCTGGATCAGACAGGCCGTGGCGGGGAGGTTGTAATCGCTGTCCTGGGAAACGAAGATCAGCACTTCCACCGTCGACGGATCCCATTGCAGCGACTTCAGCAGATCCTCCGCTGCGGCCACGCACATGTCGGAGGCACACAGATGCGGCGGCAACACGCGGCGCTCGTAGATGCCGGTACTCTGCTCCAGCTTTTCCGCCTCGGCGGGAGTGAAGATGCCGGGTTCCCTGACGTAGGAATGACGATGGACCGGGACGGCGACCCGGAACCCTGCGAAAGCGATGTCTTGGACTGTGGCGTGCATGGCGGCGATCCTGAATATCAGAGTACGTTACTGGGCATAGAGGTCGACAAGTCTAGCGTCGAACTCTTCAGACCGGGCAAAATTAATCATGCTGCGGCGGGTACCGGAATAGGCGGGCATGAGGATCACCGGCCCCTCCTGATTCCGGATATCGGACGAGGACAGTATCTGCTGGCCATGGATCGTCGCACCGGCCAGCGCACGATCGACAATGCGTACCCGACCGCTTTCCAGCAGGGCCCCTGTCTGCGGGTGCTCTTCGAGCATGCGCCAGAGATCACCACCGGCGCCCCACAGCAGGACCGGACCGGCGCACATCAGACTGCGCGCGATCTGCGCCCTGGTCTCGACACCCGCTTGCAGACTGGCGCGCAGCCTGGCCGCCGGTTCGTCGGCGGGCGCGGCGCGCGCCCGCATGCGCAAGCGCGGGATTCCCCCGGTGACCTGTGTATCGACATGCTCGACCAGCAAGCCGACCGATGCCATCAGTTTTGCCAGCGAGTCTGCGGTGAAATAGTTGATATGCTGCGGATGGATCAGATTGCACACATCCGGACGACCGACGTCAACGGCGGAGAAGTCCGGCGTCTCGATGTAAATCACCCCGCCGCAATGTTGCACCAGCTTCTTGAGCTGCCGCAGGAAGCGACGCGGATCGAGGACGTGCTCGATGACATGGGAGGACATGACGGCATCGACGGGTGTGCCGGCCTGCACCAGCGCCATGAGATCCGTGGTGTTCAGATCGGCCTGCCGGAACGCAAACCGGTCCGGCAGCATGCGATTGAAATCAATGCCCAGCAGGCGTGGCAAGGCAATGTCGAAGCGTTCGGCCAGCGTGACCAGCAGCGGACCATTGCCGCACCCCACGTCGATGATCAGCCCTGCCGAGGACTTCAGCGCCGCGCCGCCGGCAAGCTCCACCATCTCCGCATAGGGCTGCAGGGCATCGGCCCCCTTGAGGTCGCCCCAGGACACCGGTTGCTGACTCTCCTGTGCATAGAGCCTGGAAAAGACGGCGGCATCGTATTGCTCAATCGTGCGGACATGCCCGCAATTGCGACACGCACCCAAGGCGAATTCCTGCTCGACGCGTTGCAGTGAGGTCCCCTCGCGGCGGGTCTCGCCGGCGTGGACCGCACCAATGCGATCCCATTCATCGTCATCACAGATGACGCAACGGATGCTGTTCATGCGCTTTCTCCTTTCTGCCGGACATGCTGGTTCAATTGCCCCCAGTCGGGATGCTGTCGCATCACCGCATCGCAATCGCGCCAGGAGAAATCCGGATGCCCGGGCAACAATACTTCCATGATCCGGGAGACCAGTTCAAAATCGGCCGGCTCATCCACACACCACCGCCAACCCGGCGCTCCGGCGGGATCGCTTGCTCCCGCCGCTACGGCGCGCAGGTGATAGCGTTCCGGACGATGATAGATATAGGGCGTGACGTGCTCGCGCTCATAGGGAGTCGTCGCACTGTCCTGGTCAGCCTGATCGAGCAATGCACGTCGGAAGACCTCCACGTCCAGACCGCGGGGATAGAAATTCATGTCCAGATGCGCATAGTCCACCTGCGGATCCTCAAGCACGGCCGCGACCACCTGATCCAGCAAGACCGGATCGATCAGCGGACAGTCCGAGGTCACGCGCACGATCACCTCAGCCTCGGCCATCCTGGCGGCGATGACGAAACGGGCCAGGACGTCATGCTCGGGACCGCGCGCCACCTTCACGCCCAGCCTTGCGCCGAGCGCGGCGATTTCATCATCGCTGGCGTTGGTCGTAGTGGCCAGCACCACCTCATCAACCGTGACGCTGCGTTGCAGGCGCCCGATGTGGTGCGCCAGCAGGGTCTTGCCCATGACGTCGAGCAGGACCTTGCGCGGCAGTCGGGTCGAGGTAGTCCGCGCCTGCGTGATGCAGACGACCTTGGGTCGATGGCTCATCAGCGCTGCTCGGAAAGCCTTACCATGGGCCAGGCCAACGGCTCGCCCCGCTTGATGTCGCGGCTGGCGCTGGCACCGATGACCGTGTCGAGATGCTTGGGCGGCAGCCCCAGTCCCGGGCGGATGGAGCGCACGTTCTCGGCGGTGAAGGCGGCACCGGCGGCGATATCCTGCACGGCATAGAGCGAACGGCGATAGTCGCGTCCCTTTCCTTCGCCCGGCGTCGGACCGTAGGTCACTTCGCCCAGGCAATCGAAGGCCGTGCGCGCCGCCACCACCAGTTGACGCAGTTCTTCCGGCTCCAGCGAAAACGCCGAATCCACGCCGCCGTCAGCGCGCGCCAGGCACAGGTGCTTTTCGATGACGCTGGCGCCCAGAGCCACCGCAGCGGTCGGCACGGCAGTGCCATGGGTATGATCGGACAGGCCGGCCGGTGCCTGGAAGGCTTGCGACAGATGAGGAATCGTGCGCAGATTGCTCTCGCGCGGATCGCTGGGATAAGCGCTCACACAATGCAGCAGAATGACGCCATCGGCGCCTCCCTGGCGGGCTGTCTCCACCGCTTCCTCGATCTCGGCCAGCGTGGCCAGACCGGTCGACATGATCAGCGGCTTGCCGAAACTGGCCGCATAGCGGATCAGGGGTAAGTCGTTGAGCTCGAAGGAGGCGATCTTGAAGGCTGGCGCCCCAAGCTCATCAAGCATCTTCACTGCGGCACGGTCAAACGGACTGCTGAACAGAGCAATGCCGCGCTTGCGCGCATGTTCGAACAGCGCAGGGTGCCACTCGTAGGGCGTGGCCGCTTCCTGGTAGAGGTCATACAGGCTGCGCCCGGCCCACAACCCGCCCTCGATGACAAAGCCGGGCGCGGTGGAGTCGATCGTCATGCTGTCTGCCGTATAGGTCTGCATCTTGACGGCATCGGCCCCCGCATCGGCGGCTGCATCAATGAGCGCGATGGCGCGCGCGATCTCTCCGTTATGGTTGCCCGACATCTCCGCAATGATGTACGGAGGATGTCCCGGCCCAATCACGCGATCGGCGATCTTGACATGATTCATGACGCAAGTCTTTCCCTAAAATGTGTTGTAAGAAGCGCGTTGGCCACACGCACGGCACCCTGGCCATCGACCACACCGCGCAGTCCCTGCACGAGGCGTTCCCGTCCCGGCAGATCTTGCCACATTGCCGCCGCCATCGTGGCGATGTGTTCCGGCGCTGCGGCCGTGCGGCCATCCACGCAGGGATACGGACCATCGACACTGGCGGCCACCTGATTCTGCGCCACCACCACCGACAGCGCCGGCAGCCCCAGCGCCACCAGTTCGCCGATGGTGCCACCGGCTGCCGACACCACCAGCCCTGCACCAAGAAACAGCGGCACCACCGACGGCGGATTGACCACAACCCGTACTGCCGGACTTAGTTTATCGGCCAGGTCCTGCAAATCTTGATGATGCGCATAGGCTGCACCGGCCAGCACGGTCAACCCGACGTTGGCCGGCAAGCGTTCACGCAACAGTGGCAGCAAGGCCATCGAGAGATTGAGCGGATCCGACCCGCCAAAGCTGATGAGCACCTGCTCACGCGCAGCCAGCGCCTGCTGCGGCTGTGCGGCGGCGTGGCGGATGTCGCGACGGATCAGCGCCATCCTCGGCCCCAGCAGCAGCAAGGCTTGCGCCGAGATCGCCGCGTAGGCGTCCCGGGGCGCGTTGGGGGAGGCATCGATGATGAGATCGGCGGCCACGTCCTGATGCTCGGCACTGTCCCACAGCACCCCGAGCGGGGCCTCCCGGGCCACCGCACGCAGGTAGGCGTCATCGAGATGATAGCCGTCCACGACGGTGATACGCGGCCTGAGCACGCGCATCAATTCCCGCAAAGCGGCCAGGTCCTCTTCACTGTTGGCCGGCCCCGGCAGCGCGATCAACTGGGCGGGGATGGCCGCCATCATCGCCTGCGCCGCCGGCAGCGGATCGACCATGGCAAACACGACCGTGCCGCCCTGTTCAGTGATGGCTTCGGCAATGGCACGGCAGCGCATCAGGTGGCCCATGCCCATCGCCGCAGTTGCATCGACGCGAAACAGGACCAGGGAAGAGGACATGACGGGCTCTCAGTCGCGCTTGGCATTCTCACCGGAAGCCAGACTCATCCAGTGATGCCAGTGTTGATGGAACTTGCGGATGCGCGCTTCGTTGCTGCCGTGAACCGGGGCCATGCTCATCTGCGCGTTGCCCTTCTGCACCTGCTCCATGATGTGCTGATCTTCCCCGAGAATGACCCGGTTGAAGGTGGTCACGTTCTCCACCACCGCCTTGCGCACCGCGGCCTGACGCCCCGCTTCGAGGTCGCTGGCGGCCATGAAGATACGGTAATGCAGCTCATTGGTCTGCGGTGTGAGCGGCGTATAGGTCTGCACGCTCATGAGGCAGCCATGGGACAGACCGATGGCCAGGTTCGGGAAGATGAAGAAGTGGTCATAGTTCGGGAAACGCTGGCTCTGGTGCAGCTTGAGGCGCTGACGCACCCCATCCCACCATTTGGCGCTGTTCTCGGAAAGATAGGCCACACCGTTGTTGAAGCCTTCGCCGACATCGATCTCCCAGCGTACCTGCACGTAATTCTTGAAACTCTCCGGGTGCACCAGGCCCACATGGTAGACCTCCAGCACACTCTCCACGCCCAGCTTCCAGTTGGCCTGCCAGAGGCTGCGCTGGTCATCGACCTGGTCCGTGAATATCTCCGAGAGATGCAGCAGGATGTCCGCGTAAGGGCCCAGGTATTGCGGCAGGGACGGCCCCTCTTCGACCAGCCGTACGAACAGGAAGCGACCGCACTGCTCCAGCTTGAAACTGCGCAGCGCACGGGCCTTGCGGCCGGCGTCATCGAGCTGGAAGTACTTGGCATTGCCGGGGATGAAGGGCGTGCCCTCCTTGTCGTAGGTCCAGCCATGATAGGGACAGGTCAGCGCACGCTTGCCGCATTTCTCTTCCTGGATCTTGGCGAAACGATGCGTGCAGACATTGTGCAGCGCGCGCAGCTCGCCCTGAAAGTTCTGGACCACGACCGAGGTACCGCCGATCTCCACCGTCAGGAACTGACCATGCTCGGCGACCTGTTCGGCAAAACCGACGAAATTCCAGCAGCGGGCAAAGATGCGTTCGCGCTCCTGTTGCTGGACGCTGTCTTCGAAATAATAGCCAGGCTGCATCGAGACATCCTGGTCCGTTGCAGCCGGGAAAGTGTCAGGAAATGGCGACGAAGAAGTCATTGAAGTTTCCGTATTCGTATCAGATTGAGTGGGCTTGCCGTGCCCGGCGCAGTGGTCATCTCGTCACCGGTCAGCAGCTGCAACATTATCGTTGCCGGCACAAGCCACGCTCAGCAAGACTTCACGCCGGGTTGCAGCACCTCAACTGAAGCGAAAATAACAGCGCTAGGCAAGGTAAAAAGCCAGTCGTTCGCAGATGAAATCCTGCTGCGCCTCACTGAGACCCGGATACATGGGCAACGAGATCGCATGGGCGTAATAGTGCTCGGCATGCGGGAACTGGGCAGGATCGCAACTCACCCGTTGGCGATAATAAGGCTGCCGGTAGACCGGCAGGTAATGCACGTTGACCAGGATGCCGTCCGCGCGCAAGCCATCGAAGACGGCCTTGCGATCACGCCCGGCTTGCTCGCCCACCAGCACGACGTAGAGGTGCATGCCGGAATAGGTCTGCGGCAACTGCCACGGAAGCTGCAGTGGCAAGTCGGCCAGCAGGCTATCGTAGCGCTGCGCAATACGGTGCCGCTGCGCCACCACCTGCTCCAGGCGCTTGGCCTGGCTGCTGCCCAGGGCGGCCTGCATATCGGTCATGCGATAGTTGAAGCCCAGATCGATCTGCTCGTAATACCAGTCGCCGTGAGGGGGCTCCTGCATCAGCCCGGCCTCGCGCGTAATGCCGTGGCTGCGCAGCAGACGCAGGCGGCTCGCCAGCAGGTCGCTCCGGGTCAGCGCGGCGCCACCCTCCCCGGTCGTGATGATCTTGACCGGATGAAAGCTGAAGACGGTGATATCACTGTAGCGGCAATTGCCGATGGGCTCGCCCGCGTATGTTCCACCGATGGCATGGGACGCGTCTTCGATCACCTTGAACCCATATTGCGCAGCCAACGCGCCGATGGCCCGCATGTCGCAAGACTGGCCACACAGGTGCACGGGGATGACCACCTTGGGCAGTCGTCCGCTGCGGCTGGCCTGCTCGAGCTTGGCCGCCAGGGCCTGCGGGTCCATGTTCCAGGTGCGCGGATCGATATCGACGAAGTCGACCTCGGCACCGCAATACAGTGCGCAATTGGCGCTGGCCACAAAGGTGATCGGCGAGGTCCAGACCAGGTCGCCCGGTCCGACCTCCAGCGCACGGCAGGCGATGTGCAGGGCCGCCGTGGCATTGGAGAAAGCCACGGCATGACTGGCCTGGCAATGCGCCTGCAGCGTCTGCTCAAAGGCAGGGACGGCAGGTCCCTGGGTGAGAAAATCCGATCGCAGGATCTCGACCACGGCATCGATATCGTCCTGCGTGACGTCCTGTCGGCCGTAAGGAATGGGAGTCATCAGAGTTTTCCGACGACATTGCGATGCGCCGCAATCCACCCTGCCAACTCTTGCGAGGACATCCACTCCTGGTTGTTGTCGGACGAATAGACGAAATCGGCAGCGACCTTGTGACCATCGCGAATCCGGGCCGGATCTTCGCTCCATTTGTGAATGGCCGGCAGGATCTTGAAATGCTCGGGATATTCGTAGGTGTAGGGCGCATCCTCGATGCCGATCATCTGCTCATGCAGCTTCTCGCCGGGACGCACGCCGACGATGTCGAACTCGGCATCGGCACGCACTGCACGGGCGATATCCGGCAGTCGCATCGAGGGAATTTTCTTGACGTAGATTTCCCCGCCCACCATGTCCTCGAAGGCATGCCATACCAGTTCCACACCCTGCTCCAGCGTGATCATGAAGCGCGTCATGCGCTCATCGGTGATGGGAAATTTTTTCCCGCTCTCCGCCAGCGCCATGAAATGAGGAATCACCGAACCGCGCGACCCCATGACGTTACCGTAACGCACCACCGCAAAGCGGGTCTCGTTGCCACCCGAATACGAATTGCCGGCCACGAAGAGTTTGTCCGAGGCCAGCTTGGTGGCACCATAGAGATTGGCGGGACTGCTGGCCTTGTCGGTAGAAAGCGCCACCACGCGCTTGACGCCGTGATCGATGCAGGCGTCGATGAGATTCATGGCGCCGATGACATTGGTCTTGACGCATTCGAAGGGATTGTATTCTGCCGTCGGCACGATCTTGGTGGCGGCGGCGTGGACAACGTAATCGATGCCGGAGAGGGCGCGTCCCAGACGATCCTTGTCGCGCACATCACCGATGAAGAAGCGCACGCGGCTATCGTCGGCATACAGCTTGGCCATTTCCCACTGCTTCATTTCATCGCGAGAGAAGATCACGAGTCGGCGCGGGTTGTATTTGGCCAGGGTCATCGGAACAAAGGTATGGCCGAATGACCCGGTACCACCGGTAACGAGAATGGACTGGTTGGTAAGCATGATGTGCCGTTGCGGTAAGTGAGATGGCTGCGATGCCGGGCGCGTGGATCAGGGATCCGTCTTCAGTCCAGTTTGACCGGGACGACGCTGTCCTCCCCGCGGAACTGGCGGACATACAGCAAGGCGGAAGAATCGTTGACCACGATGAACTTCGTGAAGTTGTACAAGGCCGGTTCATAGCCGACCGGGAAATCGTTCATGTCGAAGAAATCACGGTAGCCGGTCCCCATCGCATAGAAATTGTTCTTGAACCCTTCGTTGAAATACGCGTCATCGGCCGGGTGGAACTTGATGACCAGCGCACCGCCGACGTTTTTCACCAGGGCCGCCTGCATGCGCACCATCATCAGCAGGCCATACAGGAACTTGTCCAGCAGGGGCTTGTTCTTCTCGTGCTCGGCAACGAAGTTGATCAGGCACGGCAGCAGACACAGCCAGACGGTCTCATTGGCCGGAATGATCTCGCGCGTGCTCATCGGCAGCACCGTGACCTCGGAGAGGGTTGGGAAGGCCTTGTCCGAGACGCAGAAGGCGCCGGCAAAACCGGGCAGGCGCGGATTGAAGAACCAGGAATCCATCGCATTGAGACCGGCCAGACGCTGGCGGTCGATCTGGAGCACATCCAGGACGCCTCGACGCTCGAGCTCATCGGTGAGCAGACCGACATCGATCTCCGGGCTGGTCCATGGCGTGAGAACGTTGGAGGGATCGTAGGCGGCCGTCCCTTCCTCGATGTAGTGCACCTTGCGCACCACCCCGGCCATGCTGAAGAGCTTGCCCACCAGAAAACCACTGTGCGGCACGTAGAGGTTCAGGCCGATCGCGGCATAGCCCTTCAGGACTGCGCAGATCTTTTCCAGATAATCGCAGGTGCGCGAGATCGACCACACACCATCGTTTTCCACGCTGATGAAGGGCCCGTCCCATTGCGTGTTGCGCCCGCAGACCACGAGCAGCTCGTTTTCCAGATAGCCATTCTCGACAAGATGACGCCCGATCGAATAGGTGATCGGACTGTGCATGTAGAGCAGATCAAAAGTTTTTTCAGTTGCCATGGAGTCGCCTGGGCGCCAAAGGTGGGCGCAACCGTAAGAAGGAAACATTGAAGACGCAATGCCTCACGGGTAGACGCATCAACATTGTTTTTAGTCATTTAATCATGGTCGTCTGCAACTACATCAGGAGATTAATATGACTTTTGAGGTTTATTCCTGATTTATGAAATTGCCACCAATGCAACATCCAGACCGGGATACCGGGCGCTCAATCCCCTGGGGAATGGATGGTGCGCATGGTAGACTCCGCGCTCCAGTTTCGGTCCTTTTTTCTTTTGCCTCCTTGGCTTCACACTGCCATGAACATCGTCATTCTCGCCGCCGGCATGGGCAAACGCATGCAATCCTCCCTGCCCAAGGTCCTGCATCCGCTGGCCGGCAAGCCCCTGCTGGGCCATGTCATCGATACCGCGCGCCAGCTTGCGCCCACGCAGCTGTGCGTGATCTACGGCCATGGCGGCGATGCCGTACCGCAGGCTTTCGCCGGCCAGGGCCTGGCCTTTGCCCTGCAGCAACCGCAGCTGGGTACCGGGCATGCAGTCATGCAGGCCGCGCCGCATCTTGACGATGACGTACCTACCCTGGTGCTGTATGGCGATGTGCCGCTGACCACCGCGGCTTCCCTGCGGCGCCTGCTGGAGGCCGCCGGCCACGACAAGCTGGGCGTGCTGACCGTGACCCTGGACGACCCCACCGGCTATGGCCGCATCGTGCGCGAGGACGGCCGGATCAAGCGCATCGTCGAGCAGAAGGATGCCAGCGCGGCCGAGCGCGCCATCCGCGAAGTCAATACCGGCATCATCGTTGCGCCCACGGCGCGGCTGCGCCAGTGGCTCGCCAATCTCTCCAACAACAATGCCCAGGGCGAGTACTACCTGACCGACGTGATCGCGGCCGCCGTGGCCGATGGCGTGGAAGTGGTCTCGGCCCAACCCGATGACGTAACCGAGACCCTGGGCGTGAACAGCAAGGTGCAACTGGCCGAGCTGGAGCGCGTCCACCAGCGCAACATCGCCCATGGCCTGCTGGAAACCGGCGTGACCCTGGCCGACCCGGCCCGCATCGATGTGCGCGGCGTGCTGGAATGTGCACGTGATGTGAGCATCGACGTCAACTGCGTCTTCGAAGGCCAGGTCAGCATCGGCGAAGGCAGCAGCATCGGTGCCCACTGCGTGATCCGCAATGCGCGCATCGGTGCCGGCGTGACCATCAAGCCCTTCACCCATATCGAAGATGCGGTGGTCGGCGCCGGCGCACAGATCGGCCCCTACGCGCGCCTGCGCCCCGGCACGGAACTGGCGCAGGACGTGCACATCGGCAACTTCGTCGAAGTCAAGAACAGCATCGTGGGCGTGGGCAGCAAAGCCAATCACCTGGCCTACGTGGGCGATGCCGACGTGGGCAGCGGCGTCAATGTCGGCGCCGGGGTGATTACCTGCAACTACGACGGCGCCAACAAATTCCGCACCATCATCGAAGACGACGCCTTCATCGGCAGCGACAGCCAGCTGGTCGCTCCGGTGCACGTGGGCAAGGGTGCCACCATCGGCGCGGGCACCACGCTGACCAAGGACGCCCCGGCCGGGCAACTGACCTTGTCGCGCGCCAAACAGCTGTCTCTGGCGGGCTGGCAACGACCGGTCAAGATCAAGAAATAGGCGCGGCGAAAGTGAGCCTGCCCTGTGGATAACGCCAACTGAGGGGTGGTTTTAGGGCGATATGAAGGAAAAATCCCGGAAATACGCTGCTTCCTGACTTGTCCACAAGCCCGTACGGCCGATACCTGAAGGTATCGGCCGTTTTTCATGGGGCGGCGCCGAGCTCGAGGGGGATGGCGGTCTCGAACTTGCTGCGGTGGATGGAGAAGTAGCTGCGCACGTTGCGCACATTGCGCTGCGAAGCGAAGAGCCGATGCGCCAGGGCGTGATAGGCGGGCATGTCGCGCACCAGCACCACCAGCACGAAATCCGGCCCCGGCGACACCCGGTAACACTGCTGTACCGCCGCCTCCCCGGCCACCAGCGCTTCGAAGGCCTGCTGTTCTTCCTCGCCCTGGCGGTCCAGCGTGATTTCCACCAGCGCCGTGAGCGTGGCAGAAACCTGAGCCGGATCCAGCAAGGCCACCTGGCGCGCGATCACCCCCGCCTCCACCAACCGCTTGACCCGACGCAGGCAGGTCGGCGGCGAGGCATGCACCTGCGCAGCCAACTCCTGGTTGGTCTGGCTGGCATCGCTCTGCAAGGCTTGCAGAATACGGCGGTCGAGATCGTCCAGATCGAGGGGTGCTTTCATGGGCGCAAAGGAAAACTTGTGAATTTGCCTGGCATTGCCTGAGTACAAGCCAGCACACATGATATATAAATTCAAAAAACTTACATGAATTTAATAATATTTCATCACCAAGCAATGAAGCAATAATAATTCAAAACTCTAATTTTTTAGAAATCTTATTTCACATCGCCTCGCCTAATATGCAGGCACATCTTTTCCAGCGAGGTATTCCATGTGCGGCATCGTCGGCGCGGTAGCGCAGCAAAACGTCACTCCCATTCTGCTCGAGGGCCTCAAGCGCCTTGAATATCGGGGTTATGACTCCTGCGGCGTGGCGCTGCACGTGGATGGCAAGCTGCAGCGTTCGCGCAGCACGTCGCGGGTAGCCGAGTTGCAGCAGCAGGTGGCGCAGAGCGGGCTGTCCGGTTTCACCGGCATCGCTCATACCCGCTGGGCCACCCATGGTGCTCCGGCCACGCACAATGCGCACCCGCACTTCTCGCGCGACCGCATTGCGCTGGTGCACAACGGCATCATCGAGAACCATGACGAGCTGCGTGCCGAACTGCAGGCTGCCGGTTACGTCTTCGAGAGCCAGACCGATACCGAGGTGATCGCCCATCTGGTCGATCACATGTATGACGGCGATCTTTTCCAGACCGTGCAGCAGGCCGTGCGTCGCCTGACCGGTGCTTACGCCATTGCGGTTTTCTGCGCGGATGAGCCGCATCGTGTGGTAGCGGCGCGCCAGGGTTCGCCGCTGATCGTGGGCGTGGGTGAAGGACAGAACTTCGTGGCCTCGGACGCGATGGCGCTGGCCGGCACGACCGACCAGATCATCTATCTTGAGGAAGGCGACGTAGTGGACCTGCAGTTGCAGAGGGTGTGGATCGTCGATGCGGCTGGCCGTTCGGCCGAGCGTGAGGTGCGCACCGTACAGGCCTACACCAGCGCGGTCGAACTGGGACCGTATCAGCACTACATGCAGAAGGAAATCTTCGAGCAGCCGCGCGCCATCGCCGACACGCTGGAGGGGGTGGTCGGCATCATGCCCGAGCTGTTTGGCGACAAGGCCTACAAGGTCTTCAAGGAAGTGGATTCGATCCTGATTCTGGCCTGTGGCACCAGCTATTACGCCGGGCTGACGGCCAAGTACTGGCTGGAATCGATCGCGAAGATCCCGGTCAACGTCGAGATTGCCAGCGAATATCGTTACCGGGACAGCGTACCCAATCCGAAGTCGCTGGTGGTGACCATCTCGCAGAGCGGCGAGACGGCCGACACGCTGGCGGCCTTGAAGCATGCGCGTGGCCTGGGCATGCAGCATACGCTGACCATTTGCAATGTGGCCACCAGTGCCATGGTGCGCGAATGCGAACTGGCCTACATCACCCGTGCCGGTGTGGAAGTGGGCGTGGCCTCGACCAAGGCGTTCACCACGCAGCTGGCGGCGCTGTTCCTGCTGACGCTGGCGCTGGCACAGACGCGCGGCCTGCTCAGTGAAGCGCAGGAGGCCGAGCACCTCAAGGCCATGCGCCACCTTCCGGCGGCGCTGCAGAGCGTCCTGGCGCTGGAGCCCTCCATCGTCGCCTGGGCCGAAGCCTTTGCGCGCCGCGAGAATGCGCTGTTCCTGGGACGTGGCCTGCATTACCCGATCGCCCTGGAAGGTGCGCTCAAGCTCAAGGAGATCACTTACATCCACGCTGAAGCTTATGCCGCGGGCGAACTCAAGCATGGTCCGCTGGCGCTGGTGACGGACCAGATGCCGGTGGTGACCATTGCCCCCAATGATGCGCTGGTGGAGAAGCTCAAGTCCAACATGCAGGAAGTACGGGCGCGTGGCGGTCAGCTGTATGTGTTTGCCGATGGCGATTCGCGCATCACCTCGGCAGAAGGTCTGCACGTGATCCGCATGCCGGAGCACTATGGCGTGCTCTCGCCGATTCTGCACGTGGTGCCGTTGCAGTTGCTGTCGTATCACACGGCATTGGCCAGGGGGACGGATGTGGACAAGCCGCGCAATTTGGCTAAGTCGGTGACGGTGGAGTGAGAGGGGGGCTGAATTGACCAAGTGTTGTCCATCCATAATTAAGTCCGACACAAAACAATTAAGTCCGACACAAAACAATTAAGTCCGACACAAAACAATTAAAGTTGACACATGCCCGAGCACTGTGACAGCAATGAATAAAGTTGGTCAGAGATTGATCCCGAGGCATTGTTGCAGAAAAGAAAGCCACCTATACGGGTGGCTGAACTTTTGCGACACTATCAAAGCTCATCTGCCATCGGCCAGAAGTAGCCGCCGCCGGGTTGCAATCCTTTGAAAATAGCAAATAGGAGGTCTCATCCTTCCGAAGACCGCAAAATCTCCGACAACCGAAAGAAAGCCCCATGGACGAAGCCTGGATTCTTCAAACCGCAGAAACAAAGCGGTCGTTTGCACGCGCAACGTGGATACCACTCCGCGCTTCTCAGAACGAAGAGCAACTAGGAATTAAAGACATCGGATATGTTAGCGATGTGTTCGCTTGTGGCTCAGTCGCATTTCCTCAGCAGCACCGCGAACTAGCTGAGAGTTTGGGCTGGAGCGACATTGGCATTGGACATACAGTTGCTCCTTACGCTTACACAGACGGTCATTACTCCCCAATCGACGAATACCAATACCACGACAAGCAAGCAGTCGGAATCAATCTCGTTTTCGAGCATCCGCAACCGGTTATCGGCGGCCGACAGTGGATTTTGAATCCGGATTTGGTAGTTGCGTTACGTCTGATTAAGGAAGGAAATAACTGGGTCAGGCCAGAAGAAGACTTTACCGTGGTGGCGAGGGAGATAGTGGGACGCGACGGTGATCACAGCCTAATAGAAATCAAGCGAGAGTTCTTGATGGACTACCTCGCCGCACGAAATCTGTCGCTTCGTCTGTCTTATTACCGGCAACGCGTCGAGAACGTCGCGACCCTCAGAGAAAGCCCATATGCGGCGCTTTCTGAGATCCGTGACCAGCGCGAGGGCGGGAGATTCGAACTCCGAATTCGGGAGTTAGAGGCCGTCTTTGGAGGCAGTTGGGCATCGATCAGAATGTGGCGAACGGACGTCGATGAAGAAGAGGATGCGCCGGTTATGGGGCCGGAGCACGACGAAAATACAGCCTCGGAACAGGCGGAAGGATATCGTGGCGGTTACTCTGGTGTGCGCATCGAGGGTGAGTTCTGGCGAGACGAATGGATTGATCATCAAGGGAAAAGCTACCGTGTCCGCGGCGACATCGATCATAATCTCCCTCACTTCATTGTTGAGACAGACGGCACACGGAAATTTTCGGCTGAACTAGACAACGAGGACATTGGTAGATGGCTGTTCTTTCGCCCAGCCGTCGTCAATGAGCTCCTGAGCCATCGGGGTTTCTCCTTAAAGTGGTACACCGCCGAGACGGGAGCGCTCGCATCTAGCTCCGGATATTCGACGCATTTTGGCGTTAACTCCTCTGATCTAGTCACGGTCTATGCCTACGACATAGCGAGACTTCCCGCTTGGGAGCAGTTTCTCTGGGCCGCGAACAATGTCGCCCCCGAAGGCAAAGTATCCAGTGAACTCTTGTCATCTCAAGTACGGGCTCAGGTAGCGGACACCAATGCAGTAGAGGTGTTGCTATTCGGATGTATGCGGTTGCTCGCTGAAGGATTCCACAAAGAGTTTAACGTTGCCTTGTTCTCGCATGACATTGATGATGAGTCTTCGATGCAGCAAATCTCGCGATTCGCGAGCAAGGATCAAGCATCTTTGTTAAGGCTCGCAAAAGAGCTTGTTCGTGTTTTTTCCGACCGACTTGATGTGCGCTCACTTCGAAAGCTGTCGGATCATCCCGACACGGACAAGCTGGGCTCCAACAAGTTGCTTCAAAGTATTTTGGCCAAGAAGGCTGGAGAGGAGCGGGCGAAGAAGATTTTCGGCGTCATCGCTGGAGTGTACGATATGCGTCTAGGTGACGCGCATCCGACCAGTGCCAAGATCGGAGATGCCCTCGACCTCGCTGGCGTCGACACCAGCTTATCCCATCTTCGTCAGGGTGAGCAGTTGATTGGTAACTTTGGTAACGCAATATGGTGGATCGGAAAGCTGCTCTTTGGGGGAATACGCCACGAATTTTGATGATTGTCTGGGGCCGGTCAGAGGCTGAATTTACACTCGACCAGCTTTACTGGCTGTAGCCAGATGGATTGCAGACAGTGGTGCTGGGGGCCATCTGGTCAGCTGAAATCCGTGCTTGACAATCTGAAGCCCGAAGAACTGAAGAAGCTGAGCGATTGGAGTGATGCGCAATCAGCTGATGCTAATCGCGGTCGCTCGGTTTGACCTGATGCAATGAAAAAAACGGTTGAAGGCGCTGTCTGGTGCGGACAATACAACCGCCGCATAAAATAAAGGAATAATCGGCAAAGTCGGGAGAGGAATATCAATGGCACTCCATGTTTTTAACGATATGTTCGACGGGACGATCAGGCCACCAGAAAAGATTCGTCCCGGTCTGTATCGGGTTGAAGTTTTCGTGGGTTATCGTGACGGCAGCTCCGCTAACGCGCAATTTTCAGCAGAAGGTAAAACAGCGAAGCAAGCAGAAGCCGCTGCACTTGAAAAGGCGCGTGAAGCGATTGCCGCTGGCAAAGTCCAGGCCAAGGAATGACACCTAGTGCCGGCGAAGCACGAAACGGGAATATTCCGTGGAGAGACGAAATCAAAAATAGCCACAGCTGAAAATATGCCTCACTATGACTTTAAGCAACTTTCACCGCACGACTTCGAGGAACTCTCCCGCGACCTAATTCAGGCACGCGATCATGTCGTGTTAGAGTCCTTCAAAACTGGCAAAGACGGAGGAATCGACTTCCGTCACGCGCTTGGCAGGAACGCTACGATAGTCCAATGCAAACACTATGCGGAAACTGGACTTGCGGGACTGATGCGCGATCTGAAGAAGGAAGTACCGAAGGTCGCACGGCTCAAGCCTTCTCGCTACCTACTTGTGACGTCTGTCAGTCTCTCACCTGACAACAAAATCCATATCCAGGCACTATTTGGGTCCGTTTTAGCATCTAGCGATATTCTCGGCCGAGATGATGTCAACAATCTGCTCGGACTCCATCCTGACGTCGAGCAGCGGCACTATAAGCTATGGTTGGCAAGCCGCGCCGTGCTTGACCGTGCGCTTCATAACGCTTCGTTGGTTCAGAGTGAATTCGAGGTGGAGCGCGTCTATCGGGACATCAAGCGGTACGTGTCGAGCGCGGCATATCCGCGAGCGCAGGGCATGCTCCGAGACAGCCACGTGGTGATTATTTCCGGCCCGCCGGGAGTGGGGAAGACCTCCCTCGCGAAAATGCTGCTCTATGCGCACGTTTGCGAGGAGTATGAGGTGGTATCAATCATGACCGACTTCCAGACTGGACGGGAGCGCTTCCAGCGCGGTAAGAAGCAGATTTTCTACTTCGACGACTTCATCGGCGCTACCTTCCTCGGGGAACGGGCATCAGCTTTCACGCGGAACGAGGACTGTGCAATCCTGGACTTCGTCGAAATGATCAGGGCTTCATCGACGGCAAGGCTCGTCATGACCACGCGTGAGCACATCCTCAGGCAAGCGGTTGCAGCCTCTGAGAAGCTCAAGCACGCGCGGATCATTGATGATCGCTGCGTGCTCGAGATAAGGGACTATAACGCAGGCCAGCGTGCGGGCATCCTTTACAACCACATCTACTTCAGCGACCTACCAGAAGAATACCGGGTGGAGTTGCTCAAAAATCGCTTCTATCAGGAAATTATCAAACACAAGAAATTCAATCCGCGTCTCGTAGAGTGGCTTTCTAGTTATCGACGCCTAAAATCGGTTCCGCCGGGCCAGTATCTGGAATTCGTGAGGGCGTTACTCGCCAATCCGACGGAGATATGGAGGCACGCCTACGAGCAACAGATCAGCGATGCGGCACGGAGCATGCTTCTGGCGCTCTACACCAATGGGGGGAAATGTGGCCCTGTGCTACTGGAACGCACCTTTGGCTCGCTCCATGCCCTTCGCGCGAAACGCTACGGCTTCAAGACGGGCCCAGCAGACTGGCGCAGCGCCCTTGGCGAACTCAACGGATCGTTCATCCGGCCAGGAATCCAGATTGAAGTGATCGATCCATCCGTACTAGACATGCTTAACTCAGCCGTGCGCCAAGACGTACAAAACGCACTTGACATGATCGAGGGGGCCATCAGGTTCGAACAGGCGCGGCAAGTTTGGACCTTTGTCAGTTCAGAGGCTCCCGCCGTCTTGGAGTACCTTGTTACCGAAGTCGAGCGAGTGGCAGCTGCCTTCGAACGGCTCCTTTCCGCACCCCATAAGGCGTCGACCGCCAACGGTGGGACTGTCTACCTCGACGACAGTATCGAGCTGCGGCTCGGCACGCTGCTCCAAGTGGCGGAGCTCCTCGGTTCAGTTCAGCTTGCTGAGGTTGCTGTAAAGGGAATTGAAAAGCTTATCTCAGACTGGAAAACTGAGGGCGCGGACATTTCCGACGGAGTCTCGCTGTTATCCAGTGTCAGCACGAGCAGACTTCAAATTTTCCAATCGAAAGACGATATGCGGAAAAGAATTATCACAGCCCTTGCTACCGAGGCATCGACGGGCTGCAGATCCGATGAACTGCGGGAGCTCCTACACATGGTAGAGCCGGAGGAGCTTGACTCGGAACAGGCCACTTTGCTTAAGACCGCTGCAGGCATCTACCGGCAGCATCGGTTCAGTGACGAGCTTCGGCACTGTGACAACGAGTCCGAGTTCGACGGCCTCGAGGAAGATCTGGGGATCATCGCGAAGTATACGGGAATCGATTTGGAGGGAGAGATTCACGCAGTCATGCAAGCCAAAGCCAAGCTGGAGGAGAGTCAGGCAGAACACGAGGACAGAATATACGAAGAAATGAAGGAGCGACGGTACGAGCAGATGAGCGCCGACAGTGCCATTGACGACCTATTCGACTCGCTTCGTGGTTCCCATTAAAGCGACTCCTCCGGAAAGGCACGCTCCCATTTACGACTTTACGCATCGCCCAAGACGGAGCGTGCTCTATCACTTGTTGCTATCCCTTCGCCACCTAGCACCTTAGAGCAGCTAGCTAGTTTCCAACGACGTTAAAAGAAGGGCATTTTTGTGACGAGAACGGCAAGAAGCGAGAACGTAATGAAGGGGGCGTCGCAGACTTATCCGGCCTGTATTCCGTAGGCGGCAAACGGAATTGAGGTTGTTGCCGTCGGCTGTCCTACGCCCGCCGTCGGCATCTGTCAATTTCCTCGGACATCCCAGCCCTGAGCAGCTACAACTTTTCTTATCGCACGATGATAAAAAACCAATTATATTAATGAGCTGACAAATTACTTACGTAACCGGCGCTATGAAGTGCTAGGGATAACCAATACTTATCGGGGGGACGAGGGAGATGAAGGCGGATGACATTGTCGACGTCTGCGATTTTCTCAACGCGCATGGATTGTCAAGCCCGGACCTCGAGGTCTTGAGGGCAACCGAGAGGAGCTATAGGGCGTTGCTGTTACAGCCGGCCGGGCCGTTCATCGGCAACGAGGCACGAATTGGCCCAGCGGATTTGGATTTCGCTGATCGGCAGGCTTCTGCGTTATTTGAAATGGCGACTAAGCTGGGCCATCATTTAGTTGTAACTCCGGAATACTACTTACCCATCAAAACGCTTCTGGACTGCGTTCAAGGGGATAGATTCCCTGCTCCTGATGCTATCTGGGTCTTGGGCTGTGAGAGTATGACTCCAGCCCAACTAGCTGATTTCAAGGCTAGCGCTGAGGAAGCTGGGAATTGCCGGGTCTTCTACGAAGCCGACGAGGCGGCTGCCGCGCAGGGAATCTACTTCGACCCATTGGCCTATTGCTTCCGGTCCAAGGACAAGGAAACAGGAGAGGATCAGCGCGTCATCCTCATACAGTTCAAGACCATCTCATCTAAGGACGATCAATACTTTGAGAATGGCGTCCTCCGGACGGGCAAGGTTGTCTATCAGTTCCGCGGGCTAGATAAGCGCCTCTCACTTTCAGCCATCATTTGCTCAGATGCGTTCAATATTGCGGCTGACAACGCTCTTCTCCTGAAACTCACTGAGAATTCCACTCTTCTACACATCCAGCTGAATCCTAAACCGAGGAACACTGACTATCTGAAATACCGAGTAGATACCTTTCGTCGTCACCCCCGAACGAATAATTGCGACATTGTTTGTCTAAATTGGGCCGAAAACAATGTCTTTTTGGAGAAAGAGGGCGGCAAAGAACACCCTTGGAACAACGAGGCAGGATCGGCGTGGTATTTACCTGACGATAGAGCATCTTCGGATGACGCACTGGTGGAGCAGAACGAACGTAAGGGTCTCTACTATTCCTGGCACCGTCGCCACCGGCATGTTCTTCACTTTCACTATGCGCCTGCAGTATTCGAGTTTAGCGTTCCAAAGGTGGAGCATACTGGCTTGCAGCTCCACGTCGTTTCCACTGGCCCAAAACTCGAAGCACGCTATGTCTGGCACGACGCGAATGGCTGGTGCCCTCACAGCGAATGTGCAGACACTGGCCTCGCTCAACTGTTCCAGCGCGATCCAAATGTCACTACAGCCTTTGCTGCCCTTGCCAAAGACGAGAGCCGCCTCAGGATTGAGCGAGCCGTTGCGATCTGCTGCGGCATCACTTCGGGGGCGGACGATTGGTATAGTGTTCGTAACTTGAGGTCTCTCGTGATGAACGACGACGAAGTAACAAAGCGGCTTACGGTGCGCTTGGAGCGCAATGAGGAGTCTGAGAAAGGCAGGCATGATCAGCTCCAGGGTGTGTCTGCGCTACACGAAATTCTGGCAACTACTGCGCTACCTCTTCAAATCCGTGACCTAAGCGGCGGGGGAGCTGAAATCTTTTGGTCTCGCCAATCGCCGCATACCAACGTCGTCAAGGGCGGCGTAGAGCCGGCCCACGTCGCATTCCTTGGATTTCAACCCGAACCAAAGCGAATAGAGAATGCGTGCGATTCCGCATACGCATTACTGCACCGGGAAGACAATCCAGGACGGCGGCATCGCGTGGCCGTTTGTTACTCGACATTAGCTGGTCCTGTGTTCGCCCCCATTCGGCAATTAACTCATATTGTCGACGATGGGAAAAGCCCCACTTCATTTGCTAAGGCCTGACTATGCAGACACTCGAGACTGTACGACAGAAGGTCTCACACCTATTGCAGAGTGTGGAGGACGTAGATCAAACGGTGGTTCGTGGAGAGCGAGTCCATGATGGAAAGTGCTTCGCGATAGCGTATGTTGACCTCGCAGACGACGTCGTTGGGCGGGCAAATGGATTGCGTGAATTCCAAGAGCGCATCTTAGGTGGGGACTACTTTGACTCTCCGGGCGATCTTCGTTGGAACAAGTACATCTACATTGTTGCAGGACCCAAATCTGTAGAGCGGCCCGAATTCCAAAGTGCCAAAGCATTCATTGAAGCTGATGAAGACTTTGCCAGGAAGCGAGTCATATCGGAGGATGAGCTAGCCTCTGTTCTAGGTGCAGCGACGTACTTCACCCCTAGCACAAACTCCCAGGGAGTTGACATCGTCGAGGAGTGGAGCCAGCTTCTGACTAATGCAAGCATCGACGGCATTCTTGAGCGTCCGGCAAGAACCTCCATGCTAGAACGTATTGGGACTGGCAAGGCCCGGCGAGCCGCGCCGCCGCGCAAGGCGCTCACTCTGCATTCCCTCGACAAGCATCTTCATGAAAGCTGGCTATCCGGGCTTAGGGTTGAGAATTTCCGTCAAGTACATGATGGGAAAGACGGGTTTAACTTTGGACAAGTTACGCTTATCACTGGACCCAATGGCACTGGAAAAACCTCGTTGCTCGAAGCAATCGAGTTCTTCTACTGCGGGCAAAACCGACGCGTGGCGAACAAGTCAGCAAAGGTGTACGGAACACTTTGGGGGAGCGATAAGGAATACTTGGCCCCAGCTGATGATTCTTCCCGACTTCGCGCGAGGTGTCTGAATTGGTACAACCGCGACGAAAGGACCTCCGCCGGTCTAGTAAATGGATTCGGCAGATATAACTTCCTAGATACTGACGCGGCATTTCGAATCGCCTCCGACTTGAGCCCCGAAGATTTGCCTGGTGATCTAAGTCGGTTGATTGTTGGCCCTGATGCTTCACTGATTTGGTCATACGTCGAAAAGCTTGCTCCGGAAGTCCAGACGGAAACTGAGCGCGCATTTCTGCACCTTCAAAATGCCCAAAAAGATTTCGAGATTTCCCACGCGAAGCTCAGAGAATTACAAGAACGGCCCTCAAATGCTAAGGCGCTTAGTGAGGCGTTCCGCGCGAATCTTGGCCTAATTGGCTACCGAGGAATTCTGCCATCGACGCCCTTTGCTTCCGCAAATGAGGGGAAGCCGGTACAAGACGCATATTCGGCTGTGCAAGTTTTACTTTCGTCTGGGCCCGCTCTTACAACGCTTTCGGACGTGGAGGAGAGGCGGCGCTCGATCGATAAGGCACATGCGGCGGTTGAACTGTTAGAGGCTGAAGCTAAATCCTTAGGCGCTAAAATTTCTGCGTTGGAGGATGAGGCCACTAATCTTGACTTATGGACCAAGCTTTTAAAACGTTGGGCAGAGTATGTACGAGCCCGTTACGCGCCTGTTCGCACCGATTACCTCCGATGCCGCGATCTGGTTTCCGATGCAGGGTCCAAGCTGGGTGCCTTCGCAAATGCGGCAATACCCGCTGTTGATTCGACAATTACATCAGTTCCTCTAGTAGAGGCCCTTAACAACTCAATTCGGGAAATTGAGGCAGTTTCAGTCCAGATCGTGTCCTTGGAGCAAAGGTACGCCTCATTTGACCAAGTGGCGGCGGAACGGGCTCGCACTGCTCAAGACCTTAAAACTGCCGTGCTAGCGGTTTTGAAAGGTGGCGCTCCCAATAATATTTGCCCTGTATGTAAGGATGTTCACGGTGAAGCCATTCTAGCGGCGCACATCGAACGAATAACTTCTGAGCTAGCTCAACCACCCGAGCTTACTGAGTTGTCTCTCCAGCTCAGCGCTGCGCGGGATATTCACAAACAATGGTTGAGTTGGAGGGCATATCTGGTGAATCTGCAGCAGATTGCCCTTCAGTTATCGCTTCCGCAAACTCAAACTTGTGGCGAAATTGTAGATGCGCTGTCCTCGGCGCGGCGTGACTTTGAAAAAGCAAAGGCAAATCTCCAGCCTGCGGAAGAAGCGTTGAACAGACTTCATCAGCTCGGTCTGTCAGATAAGGAGCATGACGATTTACTTTCATCGGCAAACAAGGTCTTGTCACTGGCGGCCGGCCGACAATACGATATTACAGCCGTGGAAGCTCACATCCAAGCCTATAGCGATTCGGTAATTAGTACGCGGGAAAAGATTCTGCCTCTGCGTGCAGAGTCCGCGTCGATTCTGAGTCGCATCGCTCTTGAATTGTCGCCCCTGTTTAATGAAGGATGGCGCACCCGCACGTCAGTGTCGGCTGGTTCAAATGCCTTCGTGCATCTTTACGAAGAGATTGCTACGCTCCAGAAGCAGCGCGATGAGCTACTTCTCCATTTTAATATCGCTAGTCAAACAAAGCTATCCGATGTCGAAGCTTTACTAGCTGGTGTCCTTAGGTCATTGAATGAAGCGGTTCAGGCTGCGGTCCACGAGCAAACCGCATCAGAAGAGATTTCCAATCTCCTCGCGCAAATTGAGAAACAAAAGGACAATATTGAAGAGCTACTTCGGCGTCATTTAAACCTTCAAAAGGCAACTGCCGCACTCGGCAAACTAGGCTCGGAGCATTCACTAGAAAGTGCCACTACAAAGTCACTTGGCGTCATTGCTGAGGAGATCAACGATGCATTTGTGCGCATTCATTCTCCAAGTGAATACGAATATGTGGGCAGTGACGGAGTGTTATTACGTTCGAAAGAATCCCAAGAGAAATGGTCGCTGGATAAGGTCAGCACGGGACAGCGCGCCGCATTTGCGCTTTCCGTGTTTTTGGCTGTGAACCGGACTGCTGCTAAAGCCCCGCCGGTTATTTTGATCGATGACCCAGTTGCGCATATAGATGATTTGAATGCATTGTCATTCCTTGATTACCTCCGAGACCTTGCCGTCACATCCAAGAAGCAAGTTTTTTTCGCAACGGCTGACTCTCGTATTGCCGCACTTTTTACTCGTAAATTCAGCTTCCTGGGAGACGACTTCAAGCGCATCGACTTAGTACGAGAGGTTTAGTCCGACTAATGAATTGAATCGCCCCGAAACTACTAGACACTCCACAGCCTAAAATATCAGGCAACCAAGGAGTCATCATGAGTAACAAGCGTTATCCGGAAGAGTTCAAGATTGAGGCAGTCAAGCAGGTCACGGAACGGGCCACTCAGCCCCTGATGTTGCGAAACGGCTCGGGGTATCGCAGCCGACGCTGTACGAATGGATGAAGAAGTACGCATTGCCGCCTGAGGAGCGTCGGGCACAGGCGAGCCAGCAAGAAGAGCTGCGTCGCCTCAAGGCTGAACTCAAGCGCGTCACCGAGGAGCGCGACATCCTAAAAAAGGCCGCCGCGTTCTTTGCCAACGAGTCTCGGTAAAGTACGCGTTCATTGTGGCTCACGAACCCCAGCATGCCGTTCGCACAATGTGCCGCGTAATGTGCGTCCATCCCAGCGGCTACTACGCTTGGAAGGCCCAACTCCCCAGAAACCCAGTGCACAGCTGACACTGCATCAATCATTTGCAACTGATTTTCAGGCTTCACGCATGACCGGAATTACGTCATCGCTATAAGGCAGCAGTTGCCCTTTGTCTGGAAGAAAGTCATGGCTAAGCTTGTGGCCATGAGTACAAAGATGCACGGCAACGCTACGCCGACCGACCTTGCATACCCTCCTTCACCGTGCGCAAGGGTGCTCCTAACGGTCTCAGTCAGCTCATCAATGAATTGCCAAATTTCATCTGCGCGCGTCGGAGCGAATGCCTCCTGATCGACCCGCGTCGCGCTCCGCCAATGAAGAGCTTCCTATCCCGGCAGGAAGTTTCCTTACTAATTCCACGGAGTTAACTTAGGTAAAGACAGGAGAAACTCCCTTACTCCTGACTTAAGCCAAAGAGACAAGCAACTAAAATCGTAATTCTTTGTAACACGGACAATTACGGAAATTTGACATGAGATTTGATGGGGAAGAGGTTTCTCGCTTGAACAGGGTCAAGCGGAAATCGCGCAAGGAGTTATCTCTGAAGCGGTTTGCGGGGTTGCTTGTCTTGCTGGTATTGCAGCTGGTGCTGGGAACAAATGCGGCATACGCGGCATTGTCCGCGTCATGTACAGCCGTCAATGCGCTCAGCGGAAGCGCCTACAGTGCCTCATACGCTGCAGGATCATTTAACAGCGATGAATCGGTCTCCGTTTCGTACAGCGATAACGGCAATGATCCTGCCAGCATTAATGCGCTAGCCACTGACTATGTGCTCCTCCAAGATGCGGCACAAACCAACGCATACGGCTATAACTATTACAGTAGCAGCCATGTCTCCGGGTCTCACTCCTATCAGGTCACGTCATCCCAACTCTCAGCCACTGGCCTGAATCTGGTCGTCAATGTCGGGACCTACATCACTGGCCTCACTGTGACTTGCTCAGCTTCTTCAGTGTCGGCGCCGACTGTTGCCGCGACGTCGACCACCGTCGCCGCCAATAGCAGCAACAACACAGTCACCCTGTCGATCACCGGTACGGCGACCTCCGTCGCGGTGGCTTCAGCACCAAGCCACGGTACGGCAACGGCATCCGGCACCAGCATCACCTATACCCCCGTGGCAGGTTATTCCGGCGCCGACAGCTTCACCTATACTGCCACCAACAGCGCCGGCACCTCAACTGCCGCGACGGCCAACATTACGGTCACTGCGACCGCGGTTGCACTGTCCCCCACCGCTGGCGCACTAGCCTCGGCAACAGTAAATGCCGCTTATAGCCAGACGTTCAGCGCCAGTGGTGGCACCAGTCCCTACACTTATGCCCTGTCGGGAACGTTGCCGACCGGGCTCACCCTTAACACAACGACCGGTCTCCTGTCTGGCACGCCGACCACATCGGGCAGCTATTCTTTCACCGTGACAGTGACGGATGCCGCCTCTGCCACAGCCTCAAATGCCTATACATTGACTGTCGCAGCTGCCGGATCCACAAGTGCGCCGGTCGCAGTGAATCAGACCGCAACCGTGATGGCCGGCCAGACCATTACTGTCAATCTGACCAACGGCGCTACCGGTAGCCCATATACGGGAGCTACCCTGCTAAACACGCCAAGTGCGTCGCAAGGTACGGCGACCATCACCAATACCTACTACCTGACGTTCGCGGCCGCAGCGCAGGCTAGCGGAACCCTGGCACTGCAGTATTCGCTGACCAACGCCACCGGCACATCCAATACGGCAACCGTGACGGTGCAGATCACCAAGCGCTCAGATCCCAGCAAGGATCAGCAGGTAACCGGGCTGGTGAACGCGCAGGCCCAGAGCGCGGTGCAGTTCGCCAGCGCTCAACTCAGCAACTTCAACAACCGCCTGGAGCATCTACACAAGGAATCCGAGCGCCGCAGCGGCCTGTTCAATATCACTGTCGCGGTCCCGCGTAACACTCGCAACCAAGACGGACTGGCAAGCTCTACAGCTTCCAAAGACGCGAGCGGTCTGGCCACCGGCGAAGATCCGGCCAAAGCCAAGGCAGGCGGCCAGCCCTGGGTGACTGACCCCAATTTGGCGCTGTGGACCGGCGGCTACGTGAACTTCGGCACGACGAACAAGGATAGCCTGCGCCTCGATCACACCACGGTCGGCATCAGCGCCGGTGCCGATTACCGATTTGGGCCGGACTTCGTTGCCGGCCTGGGACTTGGCTTCGGTCGTGATGTCAGCGATATTGCTTCGTCGGGCACCCAGAGCAAGGGCAATGCCGCCAGCGCGGCGCTCTACGCCAGTTATCATCCTGGACAGCTCTTTGTGGACACGCTGCTGGGCTATAGTTACCTGAACTTCGACAGCCATCGATACATTACCGACTCCGGTGGATCGGCCAACGGTAGTCGCAACGGCCAGCAATTCTTCGGAGCCCTCAGCAGCGGCTATGAATTCCAATGGCAAAACCTGATGCTGTCGCCCTACGGCCGCCTGCAGTTCTCGACCACCCTGCTGCGCCACTACACCGAGACCGGCGGCGGCGACTACAACCTCTCCTACGCAAACCAGCGAATCAACACGCTGGCACTTGTCGGCGGCTTGCGTAGCCAGTACGGCATCCCGACATCATGGGGTGCCCTCAGACTGACCGGCCGACTGGAATACAGTCAGTCCCTGAAGGGCGATAGCGTGGCCACGATGGGCTATGCCGACGTTGGCAATGACACCTATGCGGTAACGGTGCTGGGCCTGGATCAGAACACCATATCGGCCTCCGCCGGCATCGAGTTTCTCCTGCGCCGTGGATGGACCCTGGGCCTGAGCTACCAGGGCAGCACCAGCATGGATAGCAGCACGCACGAAAACACACTGATAGTGCGCGGAGTCTACAAGTACTGACACGGAACGAGGGGCCCAAGCCCCTCGTTTTTTTTAAACATCAATTCCATATTCGATATGCCAGATACACGGAAGACTCTTCAGAACTTCAACACGAAGCCACGGAAGGTCCGCGAGGACCAAGATCTGGTCAACATTGAAACCGTTAAGCCATCGATCAATACGAATGGTGCAAGCCTGGATTCAAATTACCCCGTGCCAGCCAATCCATATGAAGATGATGATGATTTGGATGAACAAGGGATAACACTTACCGAGCGAGAGCTTAAGGATGGACTCACCAAACGCGAAGCCAAGATTGAACAACGGGAACGAGAAGCCCGAGATCATCGGTCGCAGCTACTTGAAGCGGTAAAAGTTTCGGCACCGGAGATCAACAAAAGACTGCTCGATACATTCGAGAAACTCAGCCTGGAAGACCACAAGTTCGCAGAAAAGCATCTGACTCGAATATTCCAGAATGATGCGCAACTGCAAAACACAATAGACTTTTTCGACCTTAACCTTGCACAGCGTGAGGACCTGTTGGATCGAATTGGTTTTTACAAGGGCATCATCATCGACCACAGTATGTCCAATCCGGTAGAGACAGGTTTCAAAGAAGTGCTACGCCGGGAAGTTGACGTTGAAAGAGAGGGAAAGATCAAACCAACTTCCGTAGCAGCTCTCTTATATCGCAAGCCTAACTTCACCGGCTATTTTGAGAATCACTTTGCATCAACCGAAGCGATGCACCAAGTTCAGAAAAATGGTGTTACCGATATCAAGTCCTCATTGACTGTCGCTGCAGGTAAAGCAGCCAGTGTTGGCGTTGGCGTTTCAGCTGCCTATTACGACGCTGAAGGATCCAATGGGGGCGGAATAAAAAAGAAAATCTACATCACGGCAAACTTCTTCCTTCCGAAAGTTGAGCTATCGTTCGACACAACTTCGCCCTGTGCAAGCCAAGAGTTTGAAGATGCCTGCTTGCTCGCACTTGCGGAAGAAAACGAAGAGAGCAAATTCAAGGCAATCGTGAAAGTGCTTGGGTGCTTTGGGCAATTCGTCGCGACACAGACACTTGTGGGCGGACGACTTTTTGCGACAGACGTGAAAACTTTCGATGGCAGCGAGTCCGAGTCGGAGGCAGTAAACCGATATGCCGGGCGTCTTAAGGTAGCCGGAGATACCGGCACGGCATCGTTCGAATCCGATACCAGCTTCGAGAAAAGCAAACAAGAAAATTCCAGAAACAAAGATACGGCTGAAAAACAGTCCTTCACCATACATGCCGTTGGAGGCGAAGGTGCAGTCATCGAACAAGCTGGCAAGTGGGCTGAATCTCTTTATGATTATCAGCGGTGGTCAGCTGTACAGCGAGAACGGCTAATTCCAAGTATCAATGTGCTCACCCCAGGCACAAGAACAAGCATCGCCAATGTTCTGAAAGAGTTCGCTACCAAACACTCCGCCATGGACCTGGTGACCAAATACCGAGCTTACTTCCTCTTTTATGGAAAATATGATGACGAAATTGGGCGCCACACTAGACATGACATTGTGGTATTCAAGAATTCGAATGATAAGAAATGCCTTGCGGTGCATGGCGAATCGCCACAAGCAGGCAGTGTCACCGGGAAAGAATTTGAGTGGACACGACAAGCTCTATGGCGTGTAACTCCAAATGGGAACATTGTCAGTGTTATCCCGGTAGCGTACGGCTTTCCCGGCAACCGCAAGACCACTGAATTCGCGCTGACAGCATTGATTCAAACACCGAAGGAAGGCGAGACAGCCCCTACCACGGTCAAAGTCGGTCTGGCTGAATTAGCAGAAATTGACCGCAGCCAAGTTTGGGAACTGACAGGGAGTGGCGAACTTCGAAACGCGGGACTCGGGCCAAAATATTCTCTGAGTTTGCCGCTCAACGGGACGCCTGTATTGAAACAGCGGAACGACACAAGCGACAGCACCATTATTTGGAACGTTCAAGAGGCAACAGCAGACGACATCACAAGATCGGAAATACAACAAGCGTATTTCGTTCTGAAAGCTCCAAATGGTTTGGTACTTTCAATTGAGGGATGCGAGGACACGGACAGTCGATTCACAACGGCCGACAGACGTCGAATTGCCTTGCAACGCGATATCGGAAGTCGACATCAGCTTTGGACCCAAAAATCAGATGGAACCCTTGTCTCAGCAATCACCATCGTACGTGATTCCACCGGGGACACAGCAGAGGTATGCCTTTCGACAGGCACCGGAGGCGTCGCCATCGCCCAAGCAAATATCGGGCAGGTAAGTGCATTCAAGCTTGACCCAGAAAATCGACTGAAATTCGAGGGTGCGGAGAATGTAACGTATCTGGTTGCAGTACTAAAAGAGAGGCAGTCAGCACAACGTGTTATCACGTCCAACGAAGTCGGCGATGCACTTACATTGCAACGCATCGCCTCCAACGCCTCGCCTATCGCGTATTCGGTTGGCGTGCCAAAAACAAATTTCAAGGAATTTGAACGAATAGCCACCGTTGACAAGCGAGAACTCCGCGTCGATGGCCACCTGACGGGCATCAAATTCATTGTTGAAGAGCGTGGCAAGGGACGCGCATCGTATAACGAATACTATCGCCTTCGAATGATGTTGTCGGTGGAGCGGAAAGATGGCACGAGCTCATCCGACGTCGAACTGTCAGACGAGCCAGATGAAAAAGACAATGACCGCGATCATCTGGACTGGAGCGAGGGAGGTTATGTATTTGTCGATAACCGCTACTTATTCTTGCCAGATGAACCCATCTACTCGATCCGTTTGATTACAAGCACGGACGGCGATCAACGACGTCGACTTGCGTTTGAATATCGGCTAACCAGCAATGGCGACTGGTATGGCTTATCAAGCTGCAGCGAAAAAATGGAATTGCTTAAGCAGGACCGTCTTGGCGCGTATCAGGAATTTGATGATCTGCAAAAGAACGGCAACAAGATTACGGCAATTGCGCTCGATTATGATCCTTACTCACAGCGAATTCGACCAAAGTTCTTGCGCCGCATGATCGGGTAATTACATCGCCACAGATATCCGATATAGCGCTTGTTCATCAAGAAGTGCATGTTTCAGGTCCAAATGAAACAACGTAACCCCAGGAAAAATTTCATGGTCGGTCCTACAGATAAGCTGAAAAATCTCAGGTTCAAATTCGCAACGAAAAACGGCAACAAAGGCGAAAGTTCGACTGTCCTTAAAAAGCCCATCTCAAAGGAGAGAAGAACCGTCAATAGTCCTTTGACACGCGCCCTGGCCAACAACCAGATCCAAGACATTATCTCTACAAGCATTGAAAATTTTGAGGGGGCGACGTTACCTGATTTCCCCTCGGAATTTGAGAACTTGAAGAGAGCCAGGGGCTTCGCTAAAGAGGTGAGAGCAAAATATATAGATTGCCTGCCATATTTCTATATTAAAGAGCCGACCACCCCGATCTACTGGTGCCCGTGGTGCATGCATTCGATCCCTATTGATGGAATGCATGTGGATCACGTGATTGCGAAGCGCATCTATGTCCGCTATCGAATCTTTCAAGATTTCAGCAAAGGGGAAAGATTCCGGGATCACGACGCAGATACTTACCTGGATCATTACCTGCACGAGACCATTAATCTCGTCTTGTCGTGTGCATCGTGCAATGTCAAGAAGCAAGACAATCTGGTGACAGCGGAGAGATTGCGGACCCTGAAATTCAACTCCGACAAATATCCAGACAAATGGGAAATACGAGACAAGATCGACCAGGCCGTAGCGATTCGCAAGGTATATGGCGAGGAAGAAAGCGATCACCGAAAGTACATGACGAGCGGTGATCTTGGATTTATCGGCGGCAGCAATCTAGAGAAAGCAGGTGTAACTGCGCTTGAGAATAGGATGAACTTATGGGGGGGAAATAGCGGCAGACCAGCTTTCCGTCCCAAGGATGTTCACCCGACTCTGCAAGTACAGCAACTTGCCAATCAACACATAGGATATGGAGCACGACTTTGTTTTTACTGTTTGGGCTTTTACCATCCATCCGCGTTCCAAATCGACCATATAAATGCCAAAAAAAGAGGCACAACCTACACGTTGAAAACTAACAATGTCTCTGGCAACTTATTTCCTGTTTGCGCTCGCTGCAATAATAAAAAAAGAGAAAAGACTTTTAGTTTTGATATGTTGAATGACTTTATCAACGAACGAAGAAACGCTGAGATTCCTGGAATTGAGCTAACGGACTGGGTCATCTTCGATGATGTGGCTACTGCAGTCGAGAGAGCGCAGGCACGAGTAATCGAAATTTTTATCAGCAAAGTGACTAAAAAATCCTACGCCGACTTTATTCAAAATGGAGCAGGCCATTCTCTCTACCAACTAGGACTTATCGACTAGAAAGACGAATCCCCTCCTCTAGCGCCCATTCATACTGATGAAATCAAGAATCGGCTTGGGAGGGGATTCAGCATTTTTTCAAATATGTGCTTCCTCAATGACGGCTAATGAAGGTGGCCACGCATCACTAGAACCCATTTCATAAATAGGCGTGAGATGCGTTCTAAAATCCCGTCCCACGCTCATCACTCCACCTGCGCACTATCCGCTGAAAGAACAGACTGTTCGGCAACTGCAGGATCGTCTTCTCTTCCTGCCCCTCCTCCAGCAAGGTGGTATAGACCAGGTTGATATCCAGCACCCGCCCCTTTACGCCAGGCTTGTCTCCGCCTTCCAGCACCTCGATCATGTCCCCCACGCGGAACGGCCCTGTAGTAAAGATCAGGATGGCGCAAAACAGATTGGACAACACACTCCACACCGCAAAGAACGCCACCGCACCCACGGCGGCGAATCCGGTAAACGCAGACCATAGCACCGTACCGGACACTCCCATCCGCTCCAGCGCCCACAGTACGGCACCGCCATAGATGAAAAATCCCAGCACCCGCTGCGTGAGCATGATGGCCGTAGCCGGCAAACCGTAATCGCGTTCGACCCTCGCGATGAGGCGCCTGGCCACCCGCATGATCGCCAGCGCCAGCAGAAAAATCAGCACCACCTCCGTCGCCGGCACCAGCACGTCGAACCAGTCAGCCACCCATTGCGGCAAATTATCGTGGATGGATTGCAAAACTCTGTTCATTCAATTCCTCTTGAAAATTATTTGCACAGGCCTTTCCTGCTCGCCAGCGACACCGCGCACGCAGAAAAAGTGCCGCAAAATCCGGACGTACGATAACACCACGGAAACAGCGTCACGCACTCGCGCAAGGGCAGGCAGAACGTCCGAATGACACTGGCTTATAGCATCATCAGTCAAACTTATCGAGACATCAGCCCAGCTTATTACTGGAATATGGATAGTCTATTTGCATTGCCTTGACGCTTCTCTCTAGGATCCGATCCTGAAGTAGCTCACGGCGGACCGGCTGCTCTTCAAACCAACGCTGCGCACGGTCTGCCAGCAGGGTTTTCCACAAGGACCAAACAGCCACGAAAGAGGCACGATGAATACGAAGGCAATCCGCTATCACCAATACGGCCCCCCGGAAGTCATGGTTCTGGAAACCATCGAGGCGCCCGCCCTGACCTCGGGCCAGGTCCGTGTCAGCCTGTGCGCGGCGGGAGTCGCTCCCCTGGATACCAAACTCAGGGCCGGTCTGCTTGAACGCCACGTACCACTCAGACTACCCAAGATCCCCGGCCGCGACGGTGCGGGCGTGATCGTCGAATCCAGCGCCGAGGGTCTCCATGTCGGCGACGCCGTCTGCGTGATCGCCGACATGTTCGGCCAGGGTACCTACGCCGACAGCATCGTCCTGCCGGCAGCGCGCGTGGTCGCGCAGCCCGCTTCGCTGACGAAGCGACAGGCAGCGGCGCTGTTGCAGCCCGGCGCAAGTGCCTGGATTCCCATGGTCAGAACAGCACAGGTATCCAGCGGCATGAAGATACTGGTACACGCCGGTTCCGGCGCAGTAGGCAGTCTGATGATCCAGCTGGCGGTGCACCTGGGCGCCGAGGTCTGGGCAACCTGCAGCAGTGCCAACCGGGATGCCGTGCTGGCATTGGGTGCGACCGGGGTCATCGCCCATGACAAGGAGGATTTCTCGACTTTGCGCGGGTTCGATGTCGTCTTCGACCTGGTGGGCGCAGACACCCACGACCGTTCCTATCCCGTCCTCAAACCCGGGGGCCAGTTGGTCTGGCTGGTCGCTGCCCCGATCCGGGAACGCGGGGACGAATTCAAGGTACGTGTGATCCGCTCGATCATCGATGACGATCCGGAGTGCCTGCGACAGGTCGCGCTGCTGGCGCAACAACAGGTGCTGGTACCCGCGGTCGGTCAGTGCTTCCCCCTCGCAGAGGCTGCCTTCGCGCACGCGCTGCTGGAGTCCGGCAAGGCGCCGCGCGGAAGGATCGTGCTCGATATCGCGTAAGCCTGGCCGGCGGCATGCCACTGCCAGACACACACCCGACATTCACTCCGCTGCGCTGCCGGCAGGTTCATCAAAGGGCAGCGGTGCTTGTCCATGGCGCACATGGAAGACGTTCAGCGTCATGGCCACCAGAGAATAGTAGCCCAGCAGTCCCACAAGATTGACCAGCACCTCGATACCGAAGCGCTCTTGCGCCTCCCGATACAAGGGCTCGGAAATACGTCTGTTCTCGTACAGTTCTTCCACGAATTCCCAGATCATCTGTTCGTCGCGCGCCTCAAAGGCAGGGGGCCTGCCCAGACGAATCCGCTCGATATTGTCCGCGTCCAGTCCAGCCTCGATGGCGATGGGATAGTGAATCTGCCACTCCGCCTGAGCTTGCCATTTCGCGGCCGTGCACAGGATGGCCAGCTCCGACAGTCGCAACGGCAGCTGCGTGTGATAACGGCAGAATGCGCCCAGCTTCTGGGCAGGCTGCGCCAGTTCGGGACTGTGGATCCAGGACAGGAAGGGACCGGCCAGGTTGCCACGCGGGCCCTTCAGGATATCGTCCAGGACTTCCTTTTGTGCGAGGGTGGCGGTGGCGATGTCGACGGCGGGCAGCCGAGGTTTGCTCATATCTGGCGACATGGGTTTCCTTGGAAAAGACTGGAATAGGGGTGGTCAGGCATGATACCGGCCTGCCCGACCGCTCGGGTGCAATTTTGCCCGACGCCGGGCTTGATCTGAATATCATGCCCGACTTCGGTGCCAGCACCTTCCCAAACGGCTCCGTTCAGTCCAGCCCCTTCTTCCCCAATGCCCAATAAGCCTTGGCCTTGATGCGGCGATTGCCGACACCAGCGCCATTTAGATGACGCTTGATGGCCTGGATCGCGGCCGCACGTCCGGCAAGAATGAAGTTCGTATCAGGTGTTGCCGTGCGCAGTATCACTTCGTTGATCTCGGCCAGATGCGCATCGTCCGGCTGCCGCCGCACGAGAACCGCATCGCCAATGCCAAGCCTCTGCAAGACCTCGTGCATCTGCACGACATCGTCCACCTCGAATACCATCGCAGCCTCAGTGCCCGGCTGCGCCAGCGCCGCAGCCAGTCCGAGGCAGGTTTCATCGCCGAACAGCAGCGGCTGTTTCACCTGGCTCACATCCATCGAACTGCGCGGCCCCATGAATGCTACGTTCGTGCCAGGCCGAACCCCGTCAAAAAATGCACAGGTTGCCGTCCCTCCATGCAGATAAACGATAAATTCCGCACAGCCTTGCGCCGGGTCCCAGGACAAGGGCGTGTAGGTCCGGTTTTCGAATCCTTTGCCGAGACTGACCTGTATCTTGTCGCCCGGTGTCCAGTTCTGGTTCCTCAGCGCCTGGCCCTGCAAGCGAATGCGCACATAATGCCGGCCGATTCTTTCCACTGATGAGATCCTCGCCTGTTTCAGCAGAACTTTCTTGAGCAACCGCGTCAACGTGCCATCGGCAGAAAGAGAAGGGGCGAGGGAGAGGTCGTCGGCCGTACCAGGCATGGTCATTCCTTTGATCGTGTGAATGACGACAAGACGACTCAGCACAGCCACTTATTGTGTCGACAGTGCAGCACATTGCAAGGTCAGGAAGCTGGCCATCACCGCAGGTCGCCGCCAATACGCGTATGCTGATGAACCGCAACCCGCCCACGCAGATATCCATTCCTGTCCACCACGATGACGCGCTCTTCCCCTGCCCGCCACGCCCCCTTCGCGCTGTTCCAGCAAACCCGCGCCTCGGATCTCGACAAGCTGATCGCTCTGCGTGTTACCGCCATGCGACCCAGCCTGGAGCAAATCGGGCGCTTCGATCCACAGCGTGCACGGGAGCGTTTCACCAACGACTTCTTGCCGGATAGAACCTTTCATGTCCTGCACCAGGGCCGGACTGCTGGCTTCTTTGCGCTGGAACGCCAACCAGATGCGCTGCACCTGCGCCACCTGTATCTCCATCCCGACTACCAGCGTGAAGGCCTGGGTACGCAGGTACTCAGGCGCATCCTGGCCGATGCCCGCCGCCATGGCTGCAGCGTGCAGTTGGCAGCATTGCGCGGGAGTCCGGCCAATGCCTTCTATCGCCGTCATGGTTTCATACAGGTCCGCGAGGAAGAATGGGACATCCATTACGCACATCACGCATCGCCAGCGCCCGGCGTGGCCCACACGTCCGGAGCGTGCGTCATACGCTGGCTGGAGCACACGGACCTGTGCGCGCTGGATGCGGTCCTGCGCCAGCACGTGCGTGATCTGCGAGACGGCAGCGTGGTCGAAGCCGAGGTCGCCGCCATCCGTGACTGCATGAGCGGCGCGATGGATGCCGAGGGACGTTATCGCAGCTATCTGGTGGCGCGCGATAGCAATGGCCGGGTGCTGGGCTGCATGGCGCTGTCACGCCCGGATACGCGCCTGAGCAACCACCTCAATCTGGATCCACAAGCACAAGGGACCGCGCTGGAATTGCTCAATGTCTTCGTGCGTCGCGACGCCATGCGCGGACAGGGCATCGGTCGCGCTCTGCTGCAGGCGGCCTGTGACGAGGCCCGTGCGGCCTGTGCCGGACAACTGGTGGTCAACAGCGGCCCGCGCTATCGCGCCAGCTGGGGCTTCTACGATCATCTCTTCGATGCCAGTCACGGCATGATGCAGAACTATTACGGGCCAGACCGTCACGCCAAGGTATGGAGCATGATGCTTTGATGCTTTGATCGCTGCAAGCGTATCGAAACCGCTATCGGCCGCGCCCCGCCCACATTCCCCTAACCGAAAATTCAGGCTCTGGCACATTTCCTGCTTGCCGAGAAGTGTTGTAGCGGCGCCGCGCCGTCTCATCCGACTCTCGCCGCACTGCAACAAATCCATTACCATGCGCCCCAGCGGCGGCTGTCGACGATTGAAGGCAGCTGCACACCGTTGGCTGTACCGGCTTACCCGCCGACCTGGCCAGCGACGTGACGCGTTCGTTATCCACGATTGATGATTGGTATTGCCATGACGACTTCCACTGCGGATTCCTCGCCCTCCTCGCCCATTGCCGCTGCGCCCGCCGCACGTGCCAGTACCGCGGCCCTGCCTGCCGTGCGCCACAGCTGGATCGACAACCTGCAAGGCCAGCTCTTCGGTGTGGTGATGATCGCCTTCGGCATGTCCATGCTGCACAGCCTGGGCCTGATCATCGGTCAGATCGCCGGTGTGGCCTTCCTGGTGACCTATGCCACCGGCATCAGCTTCGGCATGGCCTTTACCCTCATCAACCTGCCCTTCTACCTGCTGGCCGCCCTGCGCATGGGCGCCGCCTTCACCTGGCGCACCCTGGCCGCCGTCACGGCAGTCTCGGTACTGACCAACGTGGCCGGCAACTACATCAGCTACAGCCACCTCGATCCCGCCGTCGGGGCAGTGCTGGCCGGACTGTGCGTGGGCATCGGCCTGATCGGGCTGTTCCGCCACCAGGCCAGCTGCGGCGGCATGAGCATCCTGGCCACCTACGTGCAGGAACGCACCGGCTTCAAGGCCGGCTGGCTTCTGATGGGATTTGACCTGGCGCTGTTTGCGACGGCGGCCCTGTTCCTGCCGATGGATCGCGTGTTCTATTCGCTCATCGGCGCCATCACGATGAACCTGTTCGTGGCGTGGAATCATCGCTACGAATGGTATATCGCCCGCTAGGGAGCGGATGCCGGGCAAGTCGATTCCATTACAATCCGGGGATGCAGCGCCATTGCATGAAACTTGCTGGCGCTGAGGGTCTCCCTGATTCTTCGTCCTGCCGTCCATGAGCCAAGTCCTGAACTACCTGATCACCGCCCGCCGCTGCGAAGTGGAGGAACTGCAACGCCTGGCTCGCACCTGCCAGCTGGTACTCACCGTGGGCAAGCTGATTCATTGCCTGCAGCAGGAACGCGGGGTCTCCAACATCTATCTCGGCTCGCGCGGCGAGCGGGATGCGCAGGAGTGCCAGGAGCGCGTAGCGGCGAGCCAGGCGGCACGGTGTGAATTCGATGCCTGGCTGGAATCCACCGAGCACGACAACGCTCTCTCCAATGGCGCGCGTCTCTACACCCGCATCGCCTTCGCCCTGCATGCACTGGACGGGCTGCCCAAGCTGCGCGCCGATGTGGTGGCCCTCACCTGTACCCCGAGCGCCAGCTACGAGCGTTTCAAGACGGTGGTGGGCGCCCTGCTGGCGCTGGTGTTTGAAGCGGCCGATGTGGCCGTGGACCCCGAGATATCGCGTCTGCTGGTGGCGCTGTTCAACCTGATGCAGGGCAAGGAATTTGCCGGACGCGAACGGGCCGCCGGTGCTGCCGCGTTTGCCATGGGCAAGATCACGCGCGAACAGGAACAGACCATCGAAACCCAGATCGAGATGCAGGAACAGGCCCTGCGTCGTTTCGAATCCTTCGCCGAAGGTTTCCGCAACGAGTGGAGCGCCATGCAGGCCACCCTGCCGCTGGCCGATCTGGAAAGGCTGCGTCGCAAGCTGCTCACCGCGCATGGCCGTCCGCTTGATCCCGAACTGGCCGATGCCTGGTACCAGTGCTGCTCCACCCGCATGGATGGCCTGCACCGGGTCGAGATCCATCTGGCCAACTACCTGCAGTCGCAATGCAGGGACAAGATCGCCGAATTGCAGAAGGAACTGGACCACCAGGGCCAGCTCTTCAGCCAGGATGATGCACTCGATCCATTGGCCCCGCTGGTCGCCTTCCCCTCCAGCCTGGAAGACCAGGCGCTGCCGGACCAATCGCTGCGTACCGGGGTGGGGCCGCACCTGACCCACTCCATTGTCGACATCCTGCGCACCCAGTCCGAGCGCCTGCAGAACCTGACCCAGGAACTGGCCACCGTGCGCGAGAGCCTGGAAGAACGCAAGCTCATCGAGCGGGCCAAGGGTGTGCTGATGATGAAGCAGGGCCTCAACGAAGAAGCCGCCTATCGCCTGCTGCGCAAACACGCCATGAACCAGAACCGGCGCATCGCCGAAGTGGCGCAGGCCATTCTCTCGCTGACCGAAATCCTGCCGGACGCCTGACCAGGCGTCCGCCCTCCCCGGTCACTCACGCCGCCAGCAGGCGGTTTTCGATCTGCCGCTGTCCGACCAGTGGCCGTCCATGTGCGCGCTGCAAGGCATCGGCCACGCCCAGCAGTGCCTGGTCGGTGAAGGCCGGGCCGAATACCGTGATGCCCCAGGGCAGGCCGTTCTTCATGAAGTTCATCGGGGTGGCGACGGCCGCGTAGTCCAGCATGTTCATGAAATTGGTGTACCAGCCCAGATCCGAATTGCGCTGCACCGGCTGCTCGTGCAATTCCTCCAGGGTCACCGGACGCGGATAGGCAGGCGTGACCACGCAATCGACAGTGCTGAGGATGCGGTCGCATTGCACCTTCAGTTGCTGCAGGCGATATTGTGCGCGGAAGGTATCGACGGCGCTGTACTGCGGTGCCTTGCGCAGCACGTCGCGAATCACCGGCAGGATCTCCTCAGGCCGTTCCTGCAACAGCGCTTCGATGGTGCTGTAGCGCTCGGCCACCCACGGGCCCTCGTAGAGCAGGCGCGCTGCCTCCAGAAAGGGGCTGAAATCGATGGTCACGGGTACGCCGCCGATGGCCTCCAGTTGTCCCAGCGCTTCCACGAACAGGACCGGACTCTCGCTGCAGCCGAGGAATTCCAGCTGGCGCGGTACTCCCACGCGCAAGCCCTCGCGTGGCGCCTGGAAGGCCGCTGCATCATTGTGCGGCAGGTTGGCCCGGCTGTATTCGTCGCGCTCGTCGGGCTGTCCTGATTGCGTGCACAGCGCCAGCAGCTGACTGGCTTCGGCTGCCGTGGCGGTGAAGAAGGTCACGCAATCCAGCGTACGGCAGGCGGGCACTACCCCGGCGGTGGAGAGCAGTCCCTTGGTCGCCTTCAGTCCGACCAGATTGTTCAGGGCGGCAGGGACGCGGCCACTGCCGGCCGTGTCAGTGCCCAATGCAAAGCTGCTCAAACCCAATGCCACCGCCAGCGATGAACCGGAGGACGAACCGCCGGAAGGATAATCCGGATGCACGCTGTTGCGGCAGGCGCCATAGGGCGAGCGGGTACCGTTGAGACCGGTGGCGAACTGATCCAGATTGCATTTGCCCATCGGCACCGCACCGAGCGCGATCAGTTGCGCTACCAGGGTGGCACTCTCGCGTGGTACGTAGCTGAAGGCCGGACAGGCCGCCGTGGTCGCAATACCCGCCAGGTCGATGTTGTCCTTGATCGAGAAGGGCACACCATACAGCGGCAGGCTGTGCGGGGATTGCCGTTCCAGCGCCTGCAGGTAGGGCTCGATCTCTTCCTCGCTCAACAGGTGGAGGTAGAGCCGGTATTGCGCATTGAGTGCGATGGCACGCTCACGCAGGCGGCCGATCACGGTGCGCGGGGACAGGCTGCCATCACGATAGGCCGCCGTGAGCGCATCGATGCGCAAGTCGAAAGGATGGATCATGTGGCCTCCTGTTCAATCTCTTCCATGACCAGCACGCACTGTCCCGCACGTACCGGACTGCCCGGCTGCACCCGTACTTCGGCGACGATGCCGGCTTCGGGGGCGGCGATGTTGATTTCCATCTTCATCGATTCCAGAATCATCAGCAGTTCACCTTGCGCCACCCGCTGGCCGGGACTGACCTTGACCTGCCACAGGTTGCCGGCAATGGGCGCATCCACGGCCAGTTGTCCCGCCTGCAGGGGTTGGTCTTCCTGCATGAGAGCACTGTCTTCCTCGCTCTCGTAGTCGGCCTGGCCGTTGGCGATCCAGCGCTGGCGCTCGGCATCGAAGGCTGCTTGCTGATGCTGGCGGAAGGCAGCGATACCCTCGGCTTCGCGTTGCAGAAAATCCTGGTAGTGCGCCAGATCCAGTCGCGTCTCCTCGATGCCGACCTCGAAGCGGCCCAGCGGGAAGTCGCGGCGGATGGTCTGCAATTCTTCGGCCGTGACCGGATAGAAACGGATCTGGTCGAAGAAGCGCAGCAGCCAGGGCTTGCCCCGGAAGGCCGCGACTTCGCGATAGCGGTTCCACATCTGCAGGGTGCGGCCCACGAACTGGTAACCGCCCGGTCCTTCCATGCCATAGATGCACATATAGGCACCGCCGATACCTACCGAGTTCTCGGCAGTCCAGGTGCGCGCCGGGTTGTACTTGGTCGTGACCAGGCGATGACGCGGGTCCAGCGGCGTAGCCACCGGCGCGCCCAGATAGACATCGCCCAGTCCCATGACCAGATAGCTGGCATCGAACACGGTCTGGCGCACCGCGCCGATATCCTTGAGGTCGTTGATGCGGCGGATGAATTCAAGATTGCTGGGGCACCACGGTGCATCCTTGCGCACGGTGGTCATGTATTTCTCGATGGCGAGCTGACAGGCCGGGTCGTCCCAGGACAAAGGCAGGTGCACGATACGCGAGGATACCGTCAGGTTCTGGCGGGCGCAGACGGCATCCCACAATCCGGCGATGGTCTCCAGCAAGGTCGGCAAGGGCAAGGCTTCCGGCTGGTAGTGCACCTGCAGCGAGCGAATACCGGGCGTGAGGTCGATCACGCCGGGAAGATGCTGTTCTTCCAAGGCCGCGATCAGGGCATGCACGCGGAAGCGCAGCACCAGGTCCAGTTGCGGGCTGCCCACTTCCAGCAGCAGATTGGCATCGCCCGACAGACGCGCCACCAGACGGTGTTCATCCTGTCCCAGGTCAAGCACGACGGGCGAGGCCAGCGGTGCCGGCGACCAGTCCACCGGCTGCGGCTGCAGGCTGGTGATACCGGCTTGTGCGGCCAGGGCGATGCGGCGTGCAGTGCTCACCTCCACCGGAACGAAGCGCAGCTTGTCACCGGCCTTGAGCTGGCCAATCTGCCAGAGATCGGCCTCGATCACCGTGACCGGGCAGACGAAGCCGCCCAGGCTGGGGCCATCCGGTCCGAGGATGACCGGCATGTCGCCCGTGAAATCGACGGCACCGACGGCATAGGGATTGTCATGAATGTTGGAGGGATGCAGGCCGGCTTCGCCACCGCTGTCGCGCACCCATTCCGGCTTGGGTCCGATCAGGCGCACGCCGGTGCGGCTGGAATTGAAATGGACTTCCCAGTCGGTGGCGAAGAAGGTCGCCATGTAGGTCGGCGTGAAATATTCCGGCGCACCATGCGGACCATAGATCACGCGGACCTGACGTACCGCATCGAGGGCGGGATACAGGTTGGCCGGCAAGACCTGGCCGACCTCGGGCATGTCGCCCTCGGCCAACGGCAGCAGATGCAGGATGTCGCCACTGGCCAGCGCACGCCCCGCATGACCACCAAACTGGCCCAGCGTGAAGGTGCTGCGGCTGCCCAGATAGGCCGGCACCTGCACGCCACCGCGCACGGCCAGATAGCTGCGCGCACCGGCGCCGCTGATGGTGCCAAGCTTCAGGGTGCTGCCGGCGGCGATGTGCAACACGGTGGCCATGGGCTGGGCTACGCCATCGAGCAAGACCGGGATCACGGCACCGGTGACCACCACCCTGGCGGCGGTATTGAAACGCAGTACCGGCCCCATCATGGTCACTTCCAGTCCCGCCGCATCCTCGGCATTACCCAGCAGGCGATTGCCCAGCCGCAGTGCGCGCTCATCCATGGGCCCTGAGGGCGGCACGCCGACGGCCCAATAACCGATGCGGCCAGGATGATCCTGCACCGTGGTCTGGGTACCGGGTGACAGGACCTCCACCGTATCGGCGTGATAGACCAGTTGTTCCAGACAACGCGTCCATGGCTGGCCGTCGGCAAAGGGGGCATCGGCCAGGATCTGGCGCAGGTAATGCTGATTGGTTTCCACGCCATACAGCAGGGTCTCGCGCAGCGCCGCATCCAGCGCCACACGGGCAGCTTCACGGGTGGGCTGCCAACTGATCAGCTTGGCGATCATGGGATCGAAATACGGCGGGATCTCACAACCGGCCTCGACCCAGGTATCGATGCGCAAGGTCTGCCCATCGGCCGGCGGGAAATCGACGGCGGTCAGCAAGCCCGGGCAGGGCTGGAACTGGCGCCCCGGATCTTCCGCATACAGACGCGCCTGGATCGCATGGCCACGCGGCTGCAAACGGGACGCCAGTTGCGACAGCGGTGGCAGGTCGCCGGCTGCCAGTTCGATCATCCAGCGCACCAGATCCACGCCCCAGACCTGTTCGGTCACGCCGTGTTCCACCTGCAGGCGCGTGTTGACTTCGAGGAAGTAGAACTGCCCGGCCAGACTGTCATAGACGAACTCCACCGTACCGGCACTGCGATAGTTCACCGCGCGCGCCAGCTGGATGGCTGCCGCGCACAGGGCCTCGGCCATGCCCTCGGGAAGATGGGGCGCGGGCGTTTCTTCCAGCACTTTCTGGTTGCGTCGTTGCACCGAGCAGTCCCGTACGCCCAGGGCGATCACCTCGCCCTGCCCGTCACCGAAGACCTGCACTTCCAGATGGCGGGCACGTTCGATGTATTTCTCGATGAAGACGCCGGCGTCGCTGAAATTGTTCTGGCCCAGTCGACGCACCGAATCAAAGGCGTCCGTCAATTCCGCATCGCTGCGGCAGACGCGCATGCCGATGCCGCCACCGCCCGCCGTGCTTTTGAGCATCACCGGATAACCCACGCGCGACGCAGCCGAGAGCGCATCGTCGAGGCTCTCCAGCAGGTCGGTGCCTTCCAGCATCGGCACGCCCTGCTCTCGCGCCAGTGCGCGCGCGGTGTGCTTGAGTCCGAAGATGCGCAGCTGCGCCGGGGTGGGGCCGACGAAGGCGATGCCGGCGGCTTCGCAGGCTTCGGCAAAGGCGGCATTCTCGGAGAGAAAACCATAACCGGGATGGATGGCCTGCGCGCCACTGTCGCGGGCGGCGGCCAATATCTTGTCCACAGCCAGATAGGTCTGGGCCGCCGCACCTTCTCCCAAAGAGATGGCGCGGTCGGCCTGCAGGACGTGCAGGCTGCCGAGGTCGGCTTCGGAATAGACACACACGCCGGTCACGTCCAGCGTGCGCAGGGTGCGCAGGATGCGGCAGGCAATGGCGCCACGATTGGCGATGAGCAGATGGTCAAACATGGAATGGGCCTGGAAATCCGGGTCGTCCCGTGATTCGAAAAACCGGCTCGCGGTCGTCCGCGAGGGGTGCAGGGCTGCGTACGTTCAAGGTCTCGGGATCAGTCCCACACCAGTACTTCGGCGGCGGTCGGGTTCCAGCCGTTGCAGGGATTGTTCAGCTGCGGACAGTTGGAAATAAGCACGATCAGGTCCTGCTCGGCGCGCAGCTCCACGTACTTGCCGGCAGCGGAAATACCATCCTCGAAGGTGAGACCGCCTTCCGGGGTGACCGGCACGTTCATGAAGAAATTGATGTTGGCACCGATGTCGCGCTTGTTGAGCCGTCCATCATGCAGGCAGGCGCACAGAAAATTGTCGCGGCAGCTGTGCATGTAGCGTTTCTCCAGCGCATAGCGCACGGTATTGCTCTCCTGCGCGCACGCGCCACCCAGCGTGTCATGACGACCGCAGGTGTCGGCCACGATGGTGGCCAGGGCGCGCCCCAGGTTGGAATACAGCACGCTGCCCGCACCCAGGTAGGCCCGGTTCTGGCGACGCAGCGTGCGCTGCGGATCGTAACGTTCACGCGGATTGGCGGCGCTGTAGAACAGCGTATCGATGGCCTGGTTGCCTTCCAGGTCCAGCAGGCGCACGGTCTGTCCGGCACTGAGGTTGAAGAGATACGGTTCGCCCGCCGGAATCACATGACGGAACACGGCTTGTTCGGGGGTGCGCTGGCTTTCGATGATGTGCATGAGATTCTCCCTCTTCAGAGATGGAAGCGTTCGGTGTTGTGGAAGGCGCGCTCATTCTCGGGGCGCGAATGGCGGCAGGCGTGCGTGGTGTCATCGCTGTGCGTATGCAGCCATTCCAGCCGGACCGGCAGCGGCGCGTACTGTGGATGCGGGTCCATGGGATGCTGCAGGGCGGTCAGGATGATGAGCGTGTCCATCGGTGCGGCCAGCTCGATGTAGTCACCGGCCCTGGAATTGCCGGGCACGAAGTGGAACACCCCTTCGGCATCCACGTTCACGCGCGAGAACAGGTTCACCACCATCAGCAGGTCCTGCAGGTCGAGGTTCCACTTGCCCATTTCCACCAGCAGGTTGTCCACACCGTTGCGATGGAAACCGTTGCGCAATTCCTGATAGCGGCCCTGGCCGTATTTCTCGCGCACTTCCTCGGCATTGAGGACGCCGCCGAAGCTGTCATGCCAGCCACAGGTGTCTTCGGTGATGGCGGCCAGTACGCGGCCCATGTCGGAGTACAGGCAATGGCCGGCCTGCAGGCGCGCGGTGTGCTGGCCCTTCAGGGTATCGGGCAGGTTCAGCCGCTCGCTGGGTTGCCGGGCATTCAACATCATCATGCTGACGTTGGCGCCGCCTTCGATGTCGGTGATGCGCAGCGACTGGCCGCGCTTGAGGATGAAGGAGGTATGGCCGCCGCCGGGCAGCAGTTCTTCATAGAGTCTGGCCTGCAGGGCCAGGGGATCCTTGCTCATGTCAGCTTTCCTTTGCAGTGAGGAGGGAGGCCAGCTTGCCGGCCTGTTCGCGGGCACGCGCCTCGTTGAGGGCAATGTCGTAAGTGATGTGGGCGCCATAGGCCTGCGGGTATTGCGGATCGACGCGCACCTTGTCGAAGACCAGCAAGCGGGTGCCCAGGGTGAAGCCTTCGGAGAGATCGTGGGTCACCATGAAGACGGTCAGGCCGCTGTCCTTCCACAGATCCAGCAGCAGGATGTGCATCTCCTTGCGGATGCCCGGATCGAGCGCACCGAAAGGTTCATCCAGCAACAGCACGCGCGGGCGCACGATGAGCGCCTGGGCGATGGCCAGCCGCTGCTGCATGCCGCCCGAGAGACTGCCGGGATACAGATTCAGCGCATGTCCCAGCCCCACGCGGTGCAGCAGCTGCGCCGCCTCCTCGCGTGCGCGCCGTTTGGCGCCACCGAACAGCCGTCCCAGGAGCGGGGATTGCGGCAGCTCGAGACCGATGGTCACGTTGTCCAGCACGTTCAGGTGCGGGAACACGGAATAACGTTGGAACACCACGCCACGCGTGGCATCGGGCTCGGCCGGGAAAGGCTGGCCCTGCAGCAGGAGCTGCCCCTTGCTCGGTCGTTCCTGCCCCAGCAGCAGGCGCAGGAAGGTCGACTTGCCACAGCCGGAAGCGCCGACCAGGGTGCAGAACTGGCCTTCGTCCACGCGCAGGTTCAGGCGCTCCAGCACCACGTTCTGGCCGTATTGCTGCCACACGTTGCCAATCTCGATATAGCTCATGCGCGGCCTCCTTCAGCCCAGGGGAAGAAGCGACGATGGATGGCGCGCAGCAGCCAGTCCATCATCCACGCCAACAGCGTGATCCAGACTACGTAGGGCAGGATGATGTCCATGGCCAGGTAACGGCGCACGAGGAAGATGCGATAGCCGAGACCAGCCGTGGCCGAAATCGCTTCTGCGGAAATGAGGAACAGCCACGCTGCCCCCAGCGACAAGCGCAGCGACACCAGCAGGCGCGCCAGCATCTGCGGCAGGGCTACCCGCAGCACCAGCGTCCAGCTGTTGGCGCCCAGCGTCTGCGCCTTGATCAGCAGTTCGGCCGGGAGGGCGCGCCCCGTGTGTTCCAGATCGCGCGCCAGCAGAGGGGTGACACCGATGACGATGAGCATCACCTTGGACAATTCATCCAGCCCCATGACGATGAAGAGAATCGGCAGGATCGCCAGCGGCGGCACCATCGACATCACCGTCAGCAGCGGTGAGAAGCCGGCACGCAGAACAGGGAAGAGGCCATTGGCAATGCCCAGCACCAGCCCGACCGCGGCGGCGATGCCCAGGCCCAGCAGCACCCGCTGCAGGCTGGCCAGGGTATCGCTCCAGAACAGGTAGTCGCCGGTGCGCGGATCTTCCATGAAGGCCATGTGACGAACCGCATCGACCATCTGCGCGAGACTGGGCAGGAGCTTGTCGTTGGGATTGTCGGCCAGACGGGTAGCCGAGCCGAAGGCATACAACAGCACCAGGATGAGGAAGGGCAGAAGCGTGAGCAGCCACTGCCCGGAGCGACCGGGGTGGCGGTTCAGGAAACGCATGGCGCGCCTCCCTGCGACTGGGACGCAAGCAGTACGGCAGCTGCGGGGTGGGACCTGGGAAGACGGACAGCGATCACGAGAAACTCCGGTCGGGGTTGAACAAAAGCAGGAGCAGCGCGGCACCTGTGGTGCAACTCTCTCCCGGGCTTTTGTCCCGCCGTGTAACCTCGACCGAGGTCGCCGGCTCTCGGACCAGTCATCTGCCTGCGGCAGACCGGAACCCTAGCCAGCTATTGGAACATCTTCTACAGCCGTTGGATGATCAGCTCATCGATGCGGGCTGCTCTGCATGTACGTTGATTTCAGCAAATTCCATACCATTAGCGCGCCCGTCGCAGCCAGCGCACGGCATGCGTGAGCGCTTCGATGAGGACGAGCGAGCTGCGCATGCGACCACACAGCGGCAGTGCCTGTGCGGCGTCATCAGAAAAGGCGATGGAAAAAACGGGGGTGTCACTTGATCGGGTCATGGGCATGGTCTACTCCTGCGAACATGGCCTGGCCGTCCAGGATGGTTATCGAGGCCAACGTCTGCGCTATGCGCCTGGTCTGCTTCGATCCAAGTCGTCTTGGCTCGCCCACTGCGAGAACGACAATCTTGCATGCAAGATCCAGACCAGCCCCTTCCGCACAGAGACAGCTGTCGCAAACCCGCTCCTGCAAAGGATTGCAGCCCATCGCGGGTTTCTTCGCAAACAGTCAGAGCGCAAGCATGGTGCACATCGGCACCGATTTGGCGCGTGGAGAATGCGCCAGCATCGATCATGTCTGGCGCGCCGCAGCTTGCTTTTCAGCGGCCGCTATTAATAGCGAAAAGCAGCCTCATGCAGCCTCGACGCAATCTCAAGGGATTGGCATGAACCTTGCTGAAAAGCGAGCGGGAGCCGGCGAGTCCGGTCTTGAGTCAGCACAATTTGCAATGGACAGCTAGGGTTCCGGTTCGCTGGTGCGGATGTCTGGTCCGAGAGCAGTCGACCTCGCAAGGGGTTACACGGCGGGAGAAAAGCCCGGGAGATGACGCGATCGCAAGAGCGCGCCGCTCCCGGGCTTTTTTCCAATAAACCCTTCGAGGACCCTACGCCGTGTACAACATTTCCCGAATCCTTGGTGGCGCTGCCATCGCCCTGGCCGCCTTCGCAGGCGCGCTCTCATCCGCCCACGCCGCACCCCGCACCGATTTCAAGGTCTGCACCTCCATCTACGCTGGCTGGATGCCCTGGGGCGAAGCCCAGGCACAAGGCATCCTGGCCAAGTGGGGCAAGAAGTACGGCATCACCATCAGCGCCGTGCAGTTGAACGACTACGTGGAGTCGATCAACCAGTACACCGCCGGCAAGTTCGACGGCTGCACCATGACCAACATGGATGCGCTCACCATTCCCGCAGCCGGTGGCGTGGACTCCACGGCCCTGATCGTGGGCGACTATTCCAACGGCAACGATGGCATCGTGTTGAAGGGAAAGAACAAGAAGCTGGCCGACATCAAGGGCCAGTCGGTGCAACTGGTGGAATTCTCGGTCTCGCACTACCTGCTGGCGCGCGCGCTGGAATCGGTGGGCCTGCGCGAACGTGACGTCAAGGTGGTCAACACCAGCGATGCCGACATCACCGCCGCCTTCGCCACCCCGGCCGTGACCAGCACGGTGACCTGGAACCCGATGCTGTCCTCGCTGGCGGCATCGCCCGATGTTTCGCTGGTCTACACCTCCAGGCAGCTGCCCGGCGAAATCATGGACCTGATGGTGGTCAACACCAAGACCCTGCAAGAGAACCCGGCCTTCGGCAAGGCGCTCACCGGTGCCTGGTACGAGATGATGTCCATCATGACCGCCAAGGACGAGCGCGCCACCCGTGCGCTGACCGCCATGGGCAAGGCTTCCGGCACCGACCTGGCAGGCTTCCGGTCGCAACTGGCGGCCACGGCCATGTTCTACCAGCCCAAGGCGGCGCTGGAGTTCGCGACCAAGAAGGAACTGCCGGCCATCATGGGGCGCATCGCCAAGTTCAGCTTTGATCACGGCATCCTTGGCCCCAACGTCAAGAGTGCCGATGGCATCGGCATCGCCTTCGACGGCAACGTGATCATCGGCGACAAGAAGAACGTCAAGCTGCGTTTCGATCCGACCTACATGAAGATGGCGGCTGACGGAAAACTCTAAGTTTTTCGCGCGCATGCACCTGTAGTTCCAACAGTACCGGCATCACCAACGACTTGCGCGGGTCCGGCAACGGACCCGCCAGGGTCTGCTCGTCCCTTGCTTCCACAACGATACAGTTCAACCCAACGGAGAGAACCTTGACTACCACCACCGCTTCCCTGTCGCGCCTGCACGCACGCTGTGCGCTGGGCACCTGCACCGCTGCCCTCGCCTCCCTGCTGGTCTGCGCACCGGCGCTGGCCGACGATGCCGCTGCGGCTGCCACCGCCGAACCGGCCGGTCCCTGGACCATCACCAAGCATATCGACCTGGCCTCGCGCTACGTGCTGCGCGGTGCTACCACCACCTATGGCAACGGCCAGGCGCTGGGCAATGCCGGTGCGGATGCGCCCGAATCGGACCAGGCAGCGCTGCAATGGGGCATCGATTTCGTGCACAGCAGCGGCTGGAGCTTCGGTTACTGGGCTTCCACCATCAACTATTCATACAAGCAACTGGGCAAGTCCTACAGTGATCGCAGCATCACCGAGTTCCAGAAACCGCGCTCGGTGGAAAACGATCTCTACTTCGCCTACGCCGGCAACATCAGCGGCGACCTCGGCTACACCCTGGGCATGACCGGCTACTACTACGCCAACGGCAGCCACGCCAATGCACTGGAAACCAAGGCCGGCCTGACCTGGGGCGCGCTGTCCTTGAATGCGCAGACGCTGCTCAACGATGTCATCTGGGGCAACAAGGGCGACACCTACTGGACCCTGGTCTACACCAGACCCCTGCCCTACGACATCACCTTCACCAGTACGCTGGGCGCCTACACCTACAAGCGTGAAGGCAAGTACCTCGGCACCCGCGACACCGCCAACGGCACCGCCTGCGGCGCCGGTCAGGCCTTCGTCGTCAATGGCTGCTACGCCGGCAACGGCCCCAGCAGCGGCGGCCTGCGTCACCTGACGCTGGGCCTGTCGGCCCCCTTCCCCAATTCGCCCATCACCTGGTCGCTGCAGGCCATCCTCGGTGGCTACAACCGCTTTGACATCAAGCAGGGCAACCAGTTGGTCGGCATGTTGAGCTGGGGCTTCTGAAGTCGCGCTGACGCATCACAGGGCTTGAACCCGTGCAGGGCGCTAGGGCCTGCAGCGTATGCGTCAGACATTTCCCACACCAAAACCGCAGGATGGCTGATCCCCCTGCGGCATCATCGCGCGCATCATGGCTGGGCCGTGAGCAAGGCAAGGCATTGCTCACGCTCCGGATTTCCCTCAAGGAAACGCGCCATGAAAAAAATAAGCATCTCTCCCGATCGCCGCCGTTTCCTGCGTGGCGCTCTCACCGCCGCACCTGCTGCCGCACTGGCCGTGACGACCGGCAGCCTGGCCGTCAGCGCCCAGGGGCAAGCGGCCGACTCTCCGTACAAACCGGTCTTCTTCAACCAGGAGGAATTCGCGCTGCTCAGCGCGCTGGCCGATACCCTCATTCCCGCCGACGAGAGTGGTCCCGGTGCCTTGGAAGCCGGGGTCCCGGCCTTCATCGATGCGCAGATGAACACCCCCTACGGCCAGGGCCAGCTGTGGTACATGCAGGGACCCTTCACCCCGGACGCACCACCCGAATTCGGCTACCAGCTGCCCTATCCGCCGCGCGAACTGTACAAGAAGGGCCTGGCCGAATTCGATGCGGCCATCCGTGAGCAATACAGGCACGGCTATGTGGAGCTCAATGCCCAGCAACGCGAAAAGATGATGGGCGAGCTGGAGAAGGGCCGGCAGGGCAGCCTGAAGATGGCCACCATCCCGCCCGCCGCGCTGTTCAACCTGTTGCTGCAAAACGTCCACGAAGGCTATTTCTGCGATCCGGCCGACGGCGGCAACAAGGGCATGGGTGCGTGGAAGATGATCGGCTTCCCCGGTGCCCGCGCCGACTACTACGACTGGGTCGACCAGTACGGTCGCACCTATCCCCTGCCCCCGATCTCGCGCGGCTGATGGCCGCCCCTCTTCGCATCGTCTGACCCCGAAAGCCCAAGCACATGGCCAACAAGAACATGAAAGCAGTCGACGTCGTCATCGTCGGCTTCGGCTGGACCGGCGCCATCATGGCCAAGGAAATGACCGAGGCCGGACAAAGCGTGGTGGCGCTGGAACGTGGCGTCTATCGCGACACCTATCCCGACGGCGCCTATCCCAAGACCATCGATGAACTGGAATACCAGCAGCGTTTCAAGTTATTCCAGAATCTGAACAAATCCTCGTTCACCTTCCGCCGCAAGAGCGGCGACAGCGCCATCCCCTATCGCCAGATCGCCATGTTCAAGCCCGGCGAAGGCGTGGGCGGGGCCGGGCTGCACTGGTCGGGCTGCCACTGGCGCGTGCTGCCGGAGGAGCTGCGCATGCGCAGCCATTACGAGGAACGTTACGGCAAGGGTTTCATCCCCAAGGACATGACCCTGCAGGACTGGGGCGTGACCTACGAAGAACTGGAACCGTATTTCGATTTCGCCGAAAAGATGATGGGCACGTCCGGCACTGCCTACCGGGTGCAGGGCAAGGTGGTCGACGACAGCGGCAATCCCTTCGAGGCCAACCGCTCGGACAACTTTCCGTTGCCGGCGCAGAAGGAGCAATACCAGGCGGCGCTGTTTCGCAAGGCCGCGCAGCAGGCGGGCTTTCATCCCTTCACGCTGCCTTCGGCCAATGCCTCGGCCCCTTACGTGAACCAGTACGGTTGCCAGATGGGCCCCTGTACCTTCTGCGGCTATTGCTCCGGCTATGCCTGCTACAACTATTCCAAGGCCTCGCCCAACGTCAACATCATGCCGGCCCTGCGCAAGAGCGCGCTGTTCGAATTGCGCAGCAGCTGCAACGTGCTGCGCATCGAACTGGACAGCACGCGCAAGAAAGCCACTGGTGTCACCTACGTAGATGTCAATGGCGATACCGTCTTCCAGCCCGCCAACATCGTCATCGCCAGTACCTTTGCCTACAACAATGCGCGGCTGTTCCTGCTCTCGGGCATCGGCAAGCCCTACGACCCGGTCAGCAACACCGGAGCGGTCGGACGCAATATCGCCTTCCAGATGATGTCCTCCATCAATGCCTTCTTCGATCCGGGCAAGAACATCAACGGCTTCATCGGTGCCGGTGGCAATGGCGTGGCCGTGGATGACTTCAATGGCGATCATATGGACCACGGCCCGCTGGGCTTCGTCGGTGGTTCGCCGATCTGGTGCAATCCGGCCGGGGCCAAGCCGATCTCGGGCATCCCCCTGCCCAGTGGCACGCCCAAGTGGGGACGCGACTGGAAGCGTGCAGTCAAGGCCAGCTATCTCAACACCATGTCCTTCGACGTGCATGGTGCCAACATGGTCTATCGCGACGTGTATGTGGATCTCGATCCCAATTACAAGGATGCCTTCGGCCAGCCGCTGCTGCGCTTTACCTTCGACTGGAAGGACAACGACATCCGCATGAGCCGCTATGTCACCGACCAGGCCGTCAAGATCGCGCATGAGCTGAAGGCGCGCGAGATCAAGGTGACCGTCAAGGACTTCGGTGCAGCGCCGGACTTGCGTACCTACCAGACCACGCACTGGGCCGGTGGCGTGGCCATGGGCACGGACCCGTCCACCAGCGTGGTGAACCGCTATCTGCAGAGCTGGGATGTGCACAACGTCTTCGCGGTCGGATCGGGCGTGTTTGCCCAGGGTATCGGCTACAACCCGACTGGTGCGGCCGTGGCGCTGGCTTACTGGTCGGCGCGCGCCATCCGTGAGCAGTACCTGAAGGATCCGCGCCCGCTGGTCAGCGCGTGAAGACGGGAGCGATGATGAGACGAATGATCCTGATCGCCACCCTGGCCCTGGGTGCCGCCGCGCTGGCGGCCACTGCCGCCTGCAACCTGGCGCATGCCGATGATTCGCTGACGGTACCGGCCCCGCCCAAACCACCCGTGGGCGCGCGCCTGCTCAACCGGGAAATCCCGGCGCAACGTCCCATGAGCATCCCGCCAGCCGATGCGGCACTGGCGGCACGTATCGCCAAGCAAGGCGGCGCCGGTGCCGATGACCGGCAACTGCTGCGCGGTGCCTACCTGGCGCGGGCCGGCGATTGCGTGGCCTGCCACACCAGCAGGGGCGGTACGCCCTTCGCCGGGGGACTGGCACTGGCCTCGCCGATCGGTGCGATCTACTCCACCAACATCACGCCCGACAGGGAACACGGCATCGGTGACTGGAGCTATGAGGACTTCGCGCGCCTCATGCGTACCGGCGTCACCAAGGCCGGCTATACGGTCTATCCGGCCATGCCCTATCCCTCCTACTCGCGCCTGACCGACGAGGACATGCAGGCGCTGTATGCGTATTTCACCAAGGCCGTGCCGCCCTCGGCACAGGCCAATCGCGCCAATGACATCCCCTGGCCCTTGTCGATGCGCTGGCCGCTGGCGATCTGGCGCAAGCTGTTCGCGCCTACCCCGGCGCCCTATGCGGCACCGGCAGGTACCGATGCGCAGCTGGCGCGCGGGGCCTATCTGGTCGAAGGACTGGGTCACTGCGGCAGCTGCCACACGCCGCGCTCGACCACCCTGCAGGAGAAATCGCTGCGGGATGACAGCAGCCGTCTGTATCTCTCCGGCGGCCAGGTAGTCGATGGCTGGAGCGTACCGTCCTTGCGCAACGAACATGGTGGCGGCATTGCCGGCTGGAGTCAGGCCGATCTGGTCGAATTCCTGCGCACCGGTCGCAACCAATACACGGCCTCCTTCGGCGCCATGAACGATGTCATCGAGCATTCCATGCAGTACATGACCGAAGCTGATCTCAACGCCATGTCGCGCTACCTGTTGAGCCTGGCACCGCGCAATGGGGCCGAGCCTTACCGCTATGACGAAGTGACGGCCACCGCTGCCTACGAAGGACGTCCGCAAACGCCGGGGGCGGCCCTCTATCTGGACCGCTGCGCCGCCTGCCATCGCAGCAATGGCACCGGCTACGGCAAGGCCTTCCCGGCCCTGGCGGGCAACCCGGTGCTGCAAACCCAGGATGCGACCTCGGCCATCCGCATCATCCTGCAAGGGGGACGCCAGCCTTCCACCGACTCGGCCACGGCCGGGCTGGTGATGGCACCGTATGCGCAATTGCTCAACGACCGGCAGGTCGCCGAAGTGACGTCCTACATCCAGACCGCCTGGGGCAATCGTGGTGCGACGGTCAGCGCGGCTGATGTGGCCAAGATTCGCAAGACGGCCAGGCCGGTGGAGGAGCGGGTGCCCTGATCGGGAGCGATCAGCATTCATTCAATGCAGGCTGCGCGCGGCACGATCGATCAGATCGGCCACCTGCTGCGGATGTGACACCAGCGACAGATGACTGGATACGATGGTCTCGGTGCGCGCCTTCATGGCCGCGGCGAACTGTTGCTGCACGGCGGTTGGCAAGGCGTGATCGCCTTGCGTGACCAGATACCAGCTGGGCTTGTCGTGCCAGGCTGCATGGCCGATGGCCACGCCAAAGGCCGCAGCGGCGATGGGCTGCTGCACGGCCACCAGCGCAAGCACCTCATCGGCAGGCAGGTCATTGGCCATCACCTGCGCAAACACCTCCGGATCATCCAGCCAGATCAGGCCCTGTGCGTCCGCTTGCAGGCCCTGCATGGGCAGCTGCAAGCGCTGCAAGGCTTGCGCCACGCTCTCGCCGGAATCCGGCGCCAGCGCAGACAGATAGACCAGTCCCTTCACCTTGTCCTGGTTGCCTGCCACAGAAATCACCGCCCCACCCCACGAATGGCCGACCAGCAGCACCGGATGCGGCTGGCGTGCGATCACGCGGGTGGTAGCCTCAACATCGGCGGCCAGGCTGCTCAGGGGATTCTGTACCGCGGTGACGCGATAGCCCTTCTGCTGCAACAGGGCGATTACCCTGGACCAGCTGGAGCCATCGGCGAAGGCGCCGTGGACCAGCACGATATCGATGGGAGGTGGAGTCTCTGTGCGCATGGTCTGTGCCTGTGAAAGAAACGGGATCAAGCAGAGCAGGGCCATCAAGCCCGCCAGCAGCAAACGCCAGCCGGGCCGATGCCCATCATGGTTGTACATCATCAGCGGTGCCTCCTCATCCGACAAACTTGGCCTGCGGCGCCCAGTGCGGTGGGAGACCAGCTGCGGCCAGGGCGGGCGCGCAACCGTAGGCCTGATAGCTGGCCACGGCGTGGGTAACGAAGCAATCCTGCGCCATCATCGCGTGCAGTTCCTCTTCATCGGCACAGGCCGCCAGCACCAGGCCACCGCCACCAGCAGCCAGCGGGCCGGCAAAGATCACGCGGCCTTGCTTGAGGTTGGCGGCCAGCCAGGCCTTGTGGGTATCGAGGTGCTGGTTCACTTCCTCGATCGGACGGAGATAGGTCAATACGACGGAAAAGATCATGATGGACTCCCGGTCAGTTGGATTGCAGAGCCGCCACCATGGACGGTATCTCGTCGAGTGCCGCGCGCATGGACTGGCTGCGCAGCTCGGCGCCCTTGGTCAGCCGTTCGGCGCGCACGAAGCGCACACGCTGGATGCCGAGGAAACCGAAGAAGGCCTTCAGGTAAGACTCTTGATGATCCATCACCGTCGCCGGCCCGCTGGAATACATTCCACCACGCGTGGAGGCCACGATTACCGCCTTGTCGCCGGACAGTCCCAGCGGCCCCTGCTCGGTATAGCGGAAGGTGCGGCCAGGCTGGGCCAACCGATCCAGCCAGGCCTTGAGCTGGCTGGGAATGGAAAAGTTGTACATCGGCACGCCCAGAACGATGACGTCGCTGGCGAGGAATTCGCTGACCAGGGTCTCGGAGAGAACATGCTCGGCCAGCACGGCCGCGTCCGTGACGGTGCCACCGGGCTGGCGGAAGCCCGCCGCAATGGCGCCGTCGAGGTGGGCAATGGGGCTGCCCGCGAGGTCGCGCACGCTGACCTGGGCTTCGGGATGCAGGGTACACAGATGCTCAACCACGGCGGCGCTGAGCACGCGCGAGGCGGAAGCATCGGCCAGGATGCTGGAATCGAGGTGGAGAATCTTCATGGCGAGGTCCTTTCAGGGAGCGGTTAGGGAAGGCACGCAATGGAAGATACCGGCCGGGGCGCCCTGCCACTAGTCGTCGCCTGCGCATCAGATTGTTCCATTCATAGGACAATCCGGACTTTATAATCGGGCTTTTCCTCACTGACAGACTGCGCATGGAAGACCTCAACGATCTGGCCTTGTTTGCGGCCGTGGTGGTACACGGCAGCTTCTCGGCCGCAGCCCGTGCGCTGGATATCCCCAAGTCGCGCATCAGCCGCCGCGTAGCCGAACTGGAGCAGCGGCTGGGCGTTCGGTTGCTGCAACGTTCCACCCGCGTGGTACGGGTCACCGACGTGGGGGCGGCCTTCTTCACCCATTGCGAAGCCATGACTCACGCTGCGCGCGCGGCCGTGGAAGTGAGCGAGCAGGCGGGTGCCAGACCGGCAGGCCGGCTGCGCGTGAGTTCACCGATGGGCGTGGCGCACATCTTCCTGGCGCCACTGCTGGCGCGCTTCCTGTGCGCCCATCCGGATGTGCGGCTGGAACTGGAACTGAGCAATCGCCGCGTCGACGTCATCGGCGAAGGCTTCGATGTGGCCATGCGGGTCAGGAGTACGCTGGAGGATTCCAACCTGGTGGTGCGCACCTTCGGCACCAGCCAGCAGGTATTGGCCGCCAGCCCGGCGTTCATCCGCCGGCACGGTCCCTTGGACAGCGTGGAAGCACTGCAGGGGCAGCGCGGGCTCGGTCCGGGCGGCATGCCTGGCAAGGCGCAGCGCTGGCGCCTGCACGGCCCGCAAGGTGAGGTCGCCGAGATCGATTACGTCTCGGCGATGGTGACGGATGACATGCAGCTGGTCATGCAGACCGCTATCGGCGGTGCCGGTCTGGCGCTGCTGCCCTTCAACGTCTGCCACGGCGCCATCGAACGCGGCGAGCTGGTAGTGTTGCTGCCGCAGTATCGCGGCACGCCGCATCAGCTGCATGCAGTGTTTCCGTCGCGGCGCGGGCTGGTACCGGCAGTGCGCGCCTTCATCGAATTCCTGGCAGTGGAACTGTCGCAGACCATGCAAGCGGAAAACCAGGCCCTGTTGAAACTGTTGGCGCGCAAACCGGTGCGCTTGGGCAAGACCAACAGGGCCAGGCGAGAATGATGCGCCGATGCCGGGGGCCTGCGCACTCCTGACCGGTTCCCCCCGACGGCCAGGCAGCCTCAGGCCGACTGGCAACGCCTCAGTTCATCGCGCAAATCGGCAGCAAAGGTTTCAGCCAGCGCCAGCCGCTTCCCGGGATAAGGAAAGATGATGGCGCAGCGCGTATCGAGTTCCTCCACCACCGGCCGGATCACCACACCGGCACTGATGAACGGCTCGGCCGTGATGCGCGAGACCAGCGTGATCCCCGCCCCTTCGGCCACCAGCGCACAGGCCACCAGCGAATTGGGCGTTTCCATGGCCACCTGCACCGATACCCGCAGCTTGGAGAGCGCATCATCGATCTGGTAGCGCATGTAGCTGTGCTGCGACAACAGAATCATGCGCTCCCCATCCAGCTCCTTGAGCGACACCCTCTTGCGGCGCGCCAGCCGGTGCCCGGCTGGCAGCACCAGCGCGCGCTCCAGCGGCTCCAGCGGTTCGATCGAAATCGAAGGCTGCGACAAGGGCAGCTCGACAATTCCAATATCGAACTGCTTGGTCGCGACCATCTCGGCAATCTGGCGCGACGGCAAGGTCTGCACGAACACCGACACCTGCGGACGCGCCGCTGCGAAGCGAGCCACCGTGCGCGGCACCAGGCTTTGCGAGAGCGCCGGCAATGTCGCAATGCGCAATGCGCCGGCACGCTGGTGACCGATATCGTGGGCCACCTGGGCGATGCGATCCAAGTTGCCGTAGATCGGTTCAAGCTCGGCATACAAGGCTTGCGCCTCGGGGGTGGCGACCAGCTTGCGGCCGCGCCGCTCGAACAGGTCGTAACCGATACGGATCTCCAGATGGGCAATGGCACGGCTGACCGCCGGCTGGGTCACGCTCATCATCTGGGCGGCACCGACCACGGTGCCCGTGCGCATGACCGAATAGAAGGCTTCGATCTGGCGCAAATTCACGCTATTTCTCATATAACCAACTCGCTATCATCACTCGGAAAATATGCCTCAATGAGGTGCAGTATCGCATCTTTCCAGTGCCTTTTACCTCTTAAAAACCCCTATTTGCACTGCAACAATACACATAACAAATAGGCATAAGCAACCTCAGAAAATTTAATATTTGCGGTGCGTCCTAGTGCCTACACTAGGGCCTGTTCACATTAAATCTGCGAGTGCGAGAGGTCGCCAAGCGTTGTCTGCCTAGGCGCAGCGACGCGCCGTGGTGGTGCCACGGCAAGGAGCTGCAACAACGGCAGGCGACGCTTGGCGGCCTCTCCCGGAGGGTTGCCCCCAGAAGGCGCGCTGGCCGCGTTGCACGTCAGGGCTGGTGGCACCACCACCAGCCCTGACGCGCGCCTTGCCACCACGCCTTCTGGGGGCAACGCATCTCGCAGATTTAATGTGAACAGGCCCTAGGGCCTGTTCACATTCTCCTGCTGGCCATTCAACTGCACTCCCTACTTGGAGGAATACCTGATGCGAAACATTCTTGGCGTAACGATGACGGCCGCCTTGCTGGCCACGGCGACTTCCCATGCAGCCGAAACGATGTACGTAGGCGGCTATGGCGGTTCCACCGAACAGGCTTTCAAGGAAAAGATCATTCCGCCCTTCGAGGCCAGCACCGGCAGCAAGGTCGTCTACGTCTCGGGCAACTCCACCGACATCCTGGCCAAGCTGCAAGCCCAGAAGGGCCGCCAGGAAATGTCGCTGGCCATGATCGATGACGGCCCGATGTACCAGGCGGTCGGACAGGGCCTGTGCGCCAAGATGGAAGAAGGCAGCAGCTCGCGCGAGGTCTATCCCAATGCCCGCATGATCGGGGACAAGTCCATCGGCATCGGCTTCATCGCCACCGGCCTGGCCTACAACAAGGAGGTCTTTGCCAGGAACGGCTGGAAAGCGCCCGACTCCTGGCAGGACCTGACCAATCCCAAGTACAAGCAGAAAGTGGTGATTCCCCCCATCACCAACGGCTACGGCCTGCTCACGCTGGTGATGATGGCTCGCCTCAACGGCGGCAGCGAAGAGAAAATCGCGCCGGGCTTCGACGCCATGATCAAGAAGGTGGCGCCCAACGTACTGGCCTGGGAACCCTCGCCGGGCAAGATGGCCGAGATGCTGCAGACCGGTGAAGCCGCGCTGGCGGTGTGGGGCAATGGCCGCGTGCAGGCCGTGATCGACCAGGGCGCCCCGGTGGAATTCGTCTACCCCAAGGAAGGTGCAGTAGCGCTCATGTCGGCCGCCTGCGTCGTGGAAGGCGCACCGCAAGCCAAACTGGCGCAGCAGTTCCTGCAATACGTGCTGTCGGCCGACGTGCAGGCCATCCTCGCCAATGCCCAGGGCTGGGGGCCGGTCAACAAGACCACCAAGCTTTCTCCGGAGGTCATCAAGCGCGTGGTCTATGGTCCTGAGAAGGTGGGACAGATGATTGCGCCCAACTACGGCGTCATCAATGCCCAGCGTGCCGAGTGGACCAACCGCTGGAATCGTGCCGTCGAGCGCTAAACGCCCGCGCACCCTTACCAGATCAGACCAGGGGACCCCTCCATGAGCTTTCTTCAATTGAATGGCCTGTCCAGGCACTATGGCGACGTGGTGGCGGTCCGACAGTGCGATCTGTCGGTGGACAAGGGCGAATTCATCAGCCTGCTGGGACCGTCAGGTTGCGGCAAGACCACCACGCTGCAGATGATCGCCGGCTTCGTGCAACCCAGCAGCGGACGCATCCTGCTGGATGGCCGCGACATCACCGAGGTCAAGCCGAGTCGGCGCGGACTGGGCATCGTGTTTCAGAACTACGCCTTGTTCCCGCACATGACGGTGGCGCAGAACGTCTCCTTCGGGATGGAAATGCAGGGACTGCCCGGCGGCGAGCGCAACCGACGGGTTTCGGAAACGCTGGAGCTGGTTCACCTGGGCGCGATGGCGCAACGCTATCCCAAGGAGCTCTCCGGCGGCCAGCGCCAGCGTGTTGCACTGGCACGCGCCCTGGCCGTCCAGCCACCGGTATTGCTGCTGGATGAACCGATGGGAGCACTGGACGCCAAGCTGCGCGAGGAAATGCAGATCGAACTGCGCGCTCTGCAGCATCGGGTGGGCGTGACCACTATCATGGTCACGCATGACCAGGCAGAAGCCATGACCCTCTCCGACCGCGTGGTCTTGATGAACAAGGGTGGCATCGAACAGATCGGCCGTCCTTACGACATGTACGAACAACCGAACGGACGTTTTTCCTCGACCTTCCTGGGCAAGGCCAACGTGTTCGCCGCTACCCGCGTGCAGGGCCACCATTGCGTGGAACTGGAGGGCTATCGTCTGCCGGCAGCAGACCTGGCCACCTGCGGCGAGGTCGAATACATCGTCCGTCCCGAGAAACTCGAATTCACCACGCCCGAGACGGCGCTGCTGGCCGGTCGCGTGCAGGCCCGCGTATTCCTGGGCAATCATTGGCTTTACCAGGTGCAGACACCGCTGGGCCTGGTCCAGATCAGCCAGGCCAACAAGGGCGCTCCCGACTGGGACGAAGGCGATCCGGTCAGCCTGCGCTGGGCACCGGAGCATGCGCGCGTGGTCCCCCGTAGCGGAGCGGCACAATGAGCTCCCGTCCCGGCGCACTACCTTACTGGATGGGCACGCCCGCAGCCCTGCTCACGCTGGCCTTCGTGGTGTTGCCCCTGGTGATTACCTTGTCGTTGAGTTTCTTCCCCTTCGTGGCCGGTGGCGGCACGGGCGACCATCTCACGCTGTCGCACTATCTCGATATCGCCACCGACGACTACTTCCAGACCATCTTCCTGCGCACCTTCGGGCTGGCCCTGGTGGTCACCCTGATCTGCATCGTCATCGGCGTACCGGAAGCCTACGTACTCTCGCGCCTGTCGGAACGATGGCGCGCCGTCTCCCTGGTCATCGTGCTGGGACCGCTGCTGATCTCGGTGGTCGTGCGCACCCTGGGCTGGGCCATCCTGCTGGGCAATGAAGGCGTGATCAACAAGGCGCTCATGGCGGTTGGCCTCATCGATACGCCGGTCAAGATCATGTTCACCTTTACCGGTGTGGTGATCGCGCTGGTACACGTGCTGGTGCCGATGATGGTATTGGCGGTGTGGGCATCCCTGCAAAAGCTCGATCCCGCCACCGAACAGGCCGCCGAATCGCTGGGCGCGGGGCTGGGTACGATCATGCTGCGCATCGTTTTTCCGCAGGTCATCCCGGGGGTGCTCTCGGGTGGTCTGATCGTGTTCTCGCTGGCTGCCAGCGCCTTCGCCACGCCGGCCATCATCGGCGGACGGCGGCTCAAGGTGGTGCCCACGACGATCTACGATGAATTCCTGGGCAATCTCAACTGGCCTCTGGGTGCGGCCCTGTCGGTGGTGTTGCTGGTGATCGTGCTGGCCGTCTCGCTGGGCGTCAACCGCCTGGTGGAGCGACGTTACAAGCAGGTGTTCCAATGAAGACGCGCGTGCCCCTGCCCCTGATGCTGTTCCATCTCGCCTTTGCGACCTTCATGCTGGCGCCGCTGGTGATGGTGGTGTGCGTCTCCTTCACCGACAAGGGATATATCTCGCTGCCCTTCGACGGCGCCTCGCTGCGCTGGTATGGCGCCATCCTGAGCGACGACAGCTTCATGACGGCCTTCTATCGCAGCCTGTGGCTGGGTGTGACGGCGGCGACCCTGGCGACTCTGCTGGCGGTACCGGCCGGCATGGCCATCGCCTGGTATCGCTTCCCCGGCCGGGAGGCACTGCTGGGGCTGCTGTTGTCGCCCCTGATGGTGCCCAACATCGTGCTGGGCATTGCGCTGCTGCGCTTGCTCACCTTGCTGGGTTCGCCCGGTACCGCCTGGGGCCTGACAGTCGCACACACGGTCATCGTGCTGCCCTACGTGCTGCGCCTGGTGGTGGCTGCGGCTACCGGCTTTGACCGCACCATTGCGCAGGCCGCCCAGTCGCTGGGGGCCTCGGCCTGGACCGTGTTCCGGCGGGTGGAGCTGCCACTGCTCATTCCCGGTGTGGCCGGGGGCTGGATCATCGCCTTCATCAACAGCTTCGATGAACTCACCATGTCCATCTTCGTCGCCTCGGCCGGCACCGAGACGCTGCCGGTGAAGATGTACAACCACATCGCCAACACCATTGATCCGCTGCTGGCCTCGGTCTCCACCGTGCTCATCGTGCTCACGCTGGTGCTCATGGCACTGCTGGAACGCTTCTACGGACTGGACCGGATTCTCTCTGGAAAGACATCATGATTTCAACGGATATCGATACCCTCATCATCGGCGGCGGCGTGGTAGGCATGTCCATCGCCTACGGCTTGAGCAAGGCCGGTGAAAGGGTGCTGGTACTGGACGAAGGCGATGATGCCTTCCGCGCCGCACGCGGCAACTTCGGTCTGGTATGGGTACAGGGCAAGGGAGAGGAACGTCCCGACTATGCGCGCTGGAGCATGGCCTCGGTGTTGCGCTGGTCGTCCTTCGCACAGGAGCTGACGGCCGGCAACGGCATCGACCTGGAACTGCAACAGATCGGCGGACTGCAATTCTTCCTCAACGACGACGAGCTGCGCGCCTACGTGCAGAAACTGGAACGCCTGCGCGAGGCCGTCGGTGACTATCCCTTCGAGGTACTCGATCCGGTGGCCCTGAAAGAACTCTCACCGTACATCGGACCGGAAGTGGTCGGTGCCGTCTATGGTCCGCGTGATGGTCACGTCAGTCCGTTACGCCTGCTGCGCTCGCTGGTGCAGTCCTTTCATGCACGCGGCGGGGTCCTGCGCAACGGCGTGCACTGTGAGCAGATCGTCCATCGTGCCGGGCAGTTCGAGGTCCGCGCCGGTGGCCAGCAATACGTGGCCGGCAAGCTGGTGCTGGCCGCCGGGCTGGGCAACCGCACGCTGGCTCCGCTGGTCGGACTGGACGCGCCGGTCGCCCCCAATCGCGGCCAGGTGCTGGTGACCGAACGCATGCAGCCGTTTCTGCGCCACCCCTCGGGCCATGTGCGGCAGACAGGCGAAGGCGTGGTCCAGATCGGTGACTCCAAGGAGGACGTCGGTTTTGATGACCGCACCTCGATCGACCAGCTGGCCCATATCGCCAACCGCGCACGTAAATATTTTCCGCTGCTCGATGGCGCCAATGTCGTTCGCACCTGGGGGGCATTGCGGGTGATGACACCGGATGGCTTCCCCATCTACGAGCAGTCGCGTCAATGTCCCGGGGCTTTCCTGGTGACCTGCCACAGCGGCATCACGCTGGCGGCCATGCACGCCGGTCCCCTCTCGGACTGGATCCGGGGTGCTGCCGAGCCAGCCGCCATTTCCACCTTCAAAGCGGAGCGATTCCATGTTCAAGTCGATGCTGACGGCCGATGAAGACCGTCGCCCCGAGGTTGCCATTCTGGTGGACGGCCAGTCCATCAGCGCCAGGGAAGGCGAAAGCCTGGCCACTGCCCTGCTCAATGCGGGAATCAGCCCCTTGCGGCATACCCCGGTATCAGCAAGCCCGCGTGCGCCCTTCTGTCTGATGGGCGTGTGTTTCGATTGCCTGGTCGAAGTCGATGGCCGCCAGAACGTGCAGTCCTGCATGGTCCCGGTGCATGCCGGCATGCAGGTGCGGCTGCCGCACGGCGCGCGTCGCGTGGGAGACCCCGCATGATGGCACCGACCCACGATCTCATCATCATCGGCGCCGGCCCGGCCGGCATGTCGGCGGCCATCAGTGCCGCAGCATTGGGACTGAAGACCTTGCTGCTGGACGAGCAGCCGCATCCGGGCGGGCAGATCTATCGCCATGTCACGCAGGTGCCACCCAGGGTGGCCGCCGTGCTGGGTCCGGATTACCTGCATGGACGCGGCCTGGCCGAGCGCCTGCAGCAGTGCGGTGTGGACTATCGCAGCGGCGCCCTGGTATGGGAAATCACCCAGGATCTGGTGCTCACGGTACAACAGGACGAACGTTCCTATCGCTTGCGCGCCCGCCAGATCATCGCCGCCACCGGTGCCATGGAACGCCCTTCGCCACTGCCTGGCTGGACCTTGCCCGGCGTGCTCAATGCGGGCGCCGCGCAGATCGCGATGAAGACCTCGGCCTCGGTACCGCAGGGCCCCGTGGTACTGGCCGGTGCCGGCCCCCTGCTGTTGCTGGTGGCCTGCCAACTGCTGCAGGCCGGTGCCGAGGTGGCGGCGGTGGTGCAGACCTCGCCACCCGAGAACCTCAGGCGCGCCCTGCCTCATCTGGCGGCCGCACTGGGGGCAGCGCAGTACCTGATGAAGGGCCTGAAGATGCTGTGGCGTTTGCGCCGGGCCGGCGTACCGCTGTACCAGGGCGCCAGCGCGCTGCGCATCGAGGGCAAGGGTCAGGTCGAACGGGTACGGTTCAGCGTCGGTGCCCGCGACCACACTCTGGCGGCCAAGGTGGTGCTGCTGCACCATGGCGTGGTCCCCAATACGCAGCTGAGTCGCCAGCTGCGCCTGGATCACCGCTGGGATGCCCTCAATCTGTGCTGGACACCCGTCGTGGACGAAGGCGGCCAGACCTCGCTGGAAGGCTTGCGCATCGCTGGCGACGGTGCCGGCATTGCGGGTGCGCGGGCGGCGGAATCGGCAGGGATCATCGCTGCGGCCCATGCCGCCCTGGCCATCGGCAAGTCCGACGCGGCGGCATGCGCCGCCCTGATCGCGCAGGCAAGGGCAGAACGCGCCCGGCATCTGAAGATCCGTCCCTTTCTGGATACGCTCTATCGCCCGCCACAGTGGCTTGCCAGCCCACCCGATGAGGCCATCGTGTGCCGTTGCGAAGAGGTCAGCGCCGGACAGATCCGCGAGATGGCGCGCCTGGGCTGCCAGGGGCCCAACCAGACCAAGTTCTTCAGTCGTTGCGGCATGGGTCTCTGCCAGGGACGCATGTGCGGCCTGAGCGTGACGCAGATCCTGGCGCAGGAGCTGGGCAAGCCACCCGAGGAAGTCGGTGCCTATCACATCCGCACGCCCCTCAAACCGATCGCGCTGGCCTCGCTGGCCGCGCTGGCCGATACCGAACCCCTTGCCTCGGAATGATCCGGCGCAAGGCCATGGCAGTGACATGATCCATCGTTGACAGGAGAATCGCTTGAGCACCACCGACCACAGCATCGAAAGAAAGCACACCAATGCGCGCATGAGCAAGATCGTCAAGTATGGCGGCCTGGTGTACCTGTGCGGACAGACCGCAAGCGGCGGCCCCCATGCGCAGGCCGACATCGCCACCCAGACCACGGAAGTGCTGGCCCGCATCGATGCCCTGCTCAGCGAAGCGGGATCGCACCGCGAGCGTATCCTCTCGACCACCATCTACCTGCGCGACATCAGCGACTTTGCCGCCATGAATGCCGTCTGGGACGCCTGGGTGCCCGCCGGCACCGCCCCGGCCCGGACCACGCTCGAGGCCAGGCTGGGCGCCTCCAGTCTGCTGGTGGAAATGACGGTGGTCGCTGCTCAGTAGACCTGCCACAAAGAAGGCGGGCCGCCACGGCGGTGGCAGGCCTGTCCCGCATTTTTGCTCAATACTTCATATTGGCCGAGACATACATCGCCCGTCCGTCCCCGGGGGCATGCCGGGTCTGGTCATTGATCCAGACATATTCATAGTAGCGATTGGCCAGGTTCTTGAGCTGCAGTTCCAGGCTCAGCCTGGGCGTGACCTGATAGGTGGCACTGGCGTTGAAGAGCGTGTAGCCGCCGAACTTGCCACCGGTATTGGCGGTGGTCAGGTAATAGCTGCCCTGGCCGTTGACCGAGGCCGACAGCTTCAGGTCCGCCGTGGCCTGGTAGTCGATGCCACCGGAATACACCTGGCGCGGCACGTGGTCGATTTCCTTGCCGAGGGTGTTGGGTGCGGTCGGGTCCGGCGTGATGATTTCCGATCGCTGGCGCGAATAGGCCAGCCACAGCGTGGTGCGCTTGCCGGCGCGCAGGTTGATCTGCAGGTCGACACCATTGCGCTTGGTCCGTCCCACGTTTTCCGAGTCCCCGGTGGGATCGTTCAGACGACGCTTGACCTCGTCCGAGGCCCGCTGCTCCCACACCGCCACGCGGCCATCAAGCCAGTCCACGGGCGTGAACTTGACGCCGGTTTCCCAGCCCTCATTGATGGAAGGACGCAAGTCGTTGTTGTTGGACTTGTAGGCTGCCGCGCCGGCACCGACCTGGAAGGTACGCCCCCAGTTGGCATAGATGCTGGCCTGGCGGATCGGTGTATACACCACGCTGAGCTTGGGCTGGCGGATATAGCCGTAATCCTGGATGCCATAGCTCACCCCGCGCGAAGGGTCGTTGAAACGTCCACCCACATGGTCCACCCGATAACCGGGAATGATGCGCAGCGCCTCCACGGGCTTGATCACGGCCTGCACATAGGCCCCCACCGTATCGAAGACGAAATGATGATCGCGCGTCTGCGACACACGTACCTGGTTGACCGTGTTGTAGCGCGGGCTCTGGTCCTCCTGGCGCTCCATGCTGAAGCCGCCTTCCAACGCCAGGTCGCTCATGCCTTCGAACGCCTTCCAGCGCGGGCGGTAGGTAGCATTGGTCAACAGCCCGTAGTGGGTCTCGTCGATGAGGCGCTCCTGCTGCGACGTGGTGGACGAGTAACGCAGCCAGCGCTGGTCACGCACGCGATTGAGATAAAGCTTGGCAGCGACCGAGAGCTGGTCATCAATGTCGCCATCGAAGTGCAGGCTGACCTGGTCCATCTGGCGGTTGCCGCCATCGGACTGAGCATAGGCATACGAGGAGGTCGGATTGCTGCGCGCATCCTGAGCCGTCAGGTAGCCCGGTTCCTGCGCATGGGCGTTGGCGTGGCGGATGCTCAGGCCGGTGCGGTAGCGGCCATCATCACTGGTATAGAACCACTTGCCGGAGAAGGCGATGTTCTCGGCCCGGGCATGATCGCGATAACCGTCCGACTTTTCGTAACCGAGGAAATAGTTCTGCGACCAGTTGCCGTTCTCCACGCCCTTGACCACCTGCACCTGGCGCGTATTGAAGCTGCCATAGGTCAGACGCGCTTCATCGTAGTTGCCGCCTTGCCGGGTGACGATGTTGACGTTGCCGGCGATGTTGTGCAGGCCATAGCGCGCATCGTTGGTGCCGCGCACGACCTCGATGCGGGCGATATCGAGCGGGAACAGCGTCCCCAGGAAGGGCATGCCGCCGGCATTGTCGTTGCTGGGGATGCCGTCGATGAGGAGCTTGACCGCATTGACCTCGCCCTCGCCGTTGAAGCCGCGAAAGGACAGCTTGCCGGACTCGTTGCCCTGGCGGAACTGGGTCAGCATCACACCCGGCGACTGCGCGAACAGTTCCCAGTTGTATTGCACCTGCTGTTGCTGGATACGATCCGCGCCGATCAGGTCGACCGAAGTCAGCACGTTGTTGAGCTGCAGCGGACCGCTGCGGCGCGCGCTTACTTCCACGGTGCCCAGCGTCAGCGAGGAATCCTCGTCGGCGCCGGCTGACTGCGCGGTGGCCAGGGGCGCAGCCCCCAGGGCCAGCAGGCCGGACAAGGCCGTGAGTTTGAAAATGGGTCGGGCGCGATGCAGCGGCCTGGGCCGGCGGGCAGAGTGGAGCGTCATTGGTCTTGTAGTAGGCAGAACATGCGGCCTCCCCCGGCAGCCACGCCGCCGTCCCCTGGATGCCGCATGGGAAATCAGGAGCGGCAAGGATAAGCTGGTATGACCACTTATTGAATGTGGCAATTTGTCGCAGGGGCTTGCTACCATGCGTCATTTCTCCCTGCTGATTCTGCGCGCATGAAAAAACCGGACCTCCGCACGCTCGACCTGAACCTGCTCAAGGCATTGGCCGCCCTGCTCGACGAACGCAACGTCACGCGCGCGCCCGCCAGGTCTTCGAACAGCCAGGTGTTGCGGGCGGCCTGGGTAGCGGTGGCAGACATGATGTTGCTTGGCGGATTGTTGGACAGGCCTGCATGATGCGGTTCGTCCAGTTATTACGCCAATCCTGAAAACCGATGATCGATATCGGTAAAAATGATATCTGCCGTAAGCGAAGTCGCGGTGGAACAAGGCAATGTTGCCTCAGGGTGCGTAAAAGGTAATGTCTCCGCTGCGTGGCGTATAGCCCTGGGATAGAGCCGGTCTCCGAAGCGCATTATCTCGGCGGGGAAGTCGTCAAGGCGTGAGCCGTCATCGGTCACTTCGCTCTGCCTTCAAAAAACGGGCGGGCACCTCGTGGGTGCCCGCCCGTTTGCGTTCGACGCGGTATGGCGTCAGCAGCAGTTCATCAGTTCATCAGGCCGCCATGCTGGCATTGTCGATCACGAAGCGATATTTGATGTCGCCCTTGAGCATGCGCTCGTAGGCGGTGTTGATGTCCTCGGCGCGGATCAGCTCGATGTCGGCCACGATGTTGTGCCTGGCGCAGAAGTCCAGCATTTCCTGGGTTTCCGGGATGCCGCCGATGAGGGAGCCGGCCAGCGAGCGGCGCTTCATGATGAGATTGAAGACATTCGGCGACGGGTGCGGCGTGGCCGGCGCACCGACCAGGGTCATGGTGCCGTCGCGCTTCAACAGGCCCAGCAAGGCATCCAGGTCATGCGGTGCGGCCACGGTGTTGAGGATGAAGTCGAAGCTGTTGGCATGTGCGGCCATCTCTTCGGCGTTGCGCGAGATCACGACTTCGTCGGCACCCAGGGCCTTGGCATCGGCACGCTTGGATTCCGAGGTGGTGAAGGCCACCACGTGGGCGCCCATGGCATGCGCAATCTTGATGCCCATGTGGCCGAGACCGCCGATGCCGACCACGCCGACCTTCTTGCCGGGACCGGCGCCCCAGTGACGCAGCGGCGAATAGGTGGTGATGCCGGCACACAGCAGCGGTGCGACGGCAGCCAGGTCGGCTTCCGGATGGCGGATGGTCAGCACGTAGCGCTCATGCACCACGATCTGCTGCGAATAGCCGCCCATGGTCCAGCCAGGGGCGTCATCGGTCTGGCCGTTGTAGGTGCCGACCATGCCGTCGCAATAGTTTTCCAGGCCTTCTTCGCAGTCCGGGCAGGTCTGGCAGCTGTCGACGATACAGCCCACGCCGACCAGATCACCGACCTTGAACTTGCTGACGTGATTGCCGACGGCGGCGACGCGGCCCACGATCTCGTGGCCGGGCACGCACGGATATTGGGTGCCGGCCCATTCGGAACGGACCTGGTGCAGGTCGGAATGGCAGATGCCGCAATAGGCGATGTCGATCTGCACGTCGTGCGCTCCGGTGGCGCGGCGGGTGATTTCGAGATGTTCAATCGGCTTGTCGGCGGCGTGGGCGCCATAAGCATGGACTTGCATGGGGATCTCCTCAGTAAGCGGGCCAATAAGCTGGCGTTGAGAATGAACAGGTCAGGGGGTGGGCAACCTGTCATGAAAATGGACTATTTTGGCGTGTGGCAAGGCGCAAAGACAGACCTATTCCGCGACGATTCTTGCCTGAAATTCCGGCGCCATGCTGAACCAGGCGAGTCATTCCCGCGCCATCGGCGACCACCGCGCGACCCGGCGCAACGCAAAGCAGGCGCGTTGCTGCGAGCTTGCCGATTCTGCTTCATCATGGAGTCCGGGGCCATGCCGGATCGCCGCAACAGGTGCGCTACGGCATCGATGCCGACCAGCCGCACGACGCAACGCAGTCAGTCCCGCACCCCCAGGCGATACACCGTAGTCTGCCGATAAACCTGCCCCGGCCGCAGGATCACCGCTTCGCGCAGCGGCGTGTTGACCTGGTCCGGATAGGACTGCGCCTCCAGGCAGAAGCCATCATGGATGGCATACGGCTGCTCACCCCGCCCCTGTACGCCGGAGAGAAAATTGCCGCTGTAGAACTGCAACCCGGTCTCGGTGGTGGAGACGCGCAATTCACGCCCCGACCCCGGCTCGTAGACGCTGGCCACTTCGCGCAAGCTCTGCGCCACGCGGCTCTCGCCCGGTGCCGGTTCGTGCTCGCTGCGCAGGCAATAGCAGTGGTCGAAGCCACCGGCCAGTTTCAGTTGCGGATCGGGCCAGTCCAGGCGCGGGCCGATGGGGGCAGGCTGGCGGAAGTCGAAGGCGCTGCCGGCCACGTCCGCCCGGCCTTCCGGAATCAGCCTGGCATCGACCTGCAGGTAACCATCGGCCTCGATGGCGATGATGTGGTCGCGGATGTCGGATGTTCCGCCATTGAGATTGAAATACGCATGCGAAGTCAGATTGACGGGCGTGGCCGCATCGCTGGTGGCAGTGTAATCGATGCGCAACTGGCCCTCGTCATCCAGGCGGTACAGCACCGACGCCATCACCGTGCCGGGAAAACCCGCCTGCCCGGCCGGCGAGACCAGCATCAGGCGCAGACCTTCCGGATCGGGCTGCACCTGCCAGCGCTGGGCATGGAAACCTTCGCGGCCGCCATGCAGATGGTTCTCGCCTTCATTGCAATCGACCTGGTGCGCCACGCCGTCGAGTTCGAAACGACCGCCCGCGATGCGGTTTCCCCAGCGCCCGACGATGGCGCCAAAATACGCCGGGTTGTGCGCGTATTGCTCGACCCGCTCAAAGCCCAGCAGGACATCGGCCTCACGGCCATAGCGATCAGGTGCCCACCAGTTGACCATGGTGGCGCCGAGGTCGCTGATGGTCACGCGCATGCCGGTGTGGTTGCGCAAGGTGTAGAGACGGATGCCGTCAGCGGAGGTGGTGTGCGAGAGGGTGAAGTGCGTCATTTTGTGGTGGTAAGAAGGGAGGGTCCCGTGGTTTTCTTCTTGGGTCGGACGGCGGAGGCCGACGGTGCAGCCGAGCGCTCCAGTCCGGCGGCGAATTGTTCCTGATATTCCCTGGGCGTGCAGCCCAGTTCGCGCTTGAAGACGGCGTGCAGATACTGCACGGTGGTGAAGCCGCAGCTGACCGCGATCTCGGCCGCATGGCTGCCGGCCTGCTCCAGCATGCGCTTGGCGGCCTCCAGCTTGAAGCGCAGGATCTCGTCATGCACGCTGCGCCCCAGCTCGCGGCGAAAATACCATTCCAGCGAAGAGCGCGAGATGCCCACGTAGTCAGCCACCTGGTCGGTCTTGATGCCCTGGCAGGCGTACTGGCGGATGAAGTGCAGCGCCTGCATCACGTGCGGGTGATTGCGCACCTCGTGGCGGCTGGAGGCCAGCACGTTGATGCCCACCGGCGGCACCATGATGCGCGTGTCCGGAAAGCGCGCCCCGTGCAGCATCTGGTGCAGCAGGTGGGCTGCAGTGCGGCCCATCTCCACGCTGCCCTGGATCACCGAACTCAAGGGAATGCGCGTCAACACCCGGGCCAGCGGATCATTGTCGATGCCGATCAGGGCCACCTGCTCCGGCACGGCAATACCGGCAAACAGACATGCCTGCAACAACTGCCGCGCCCGTGCATCGGTGACCGCGATGATGCCCACCGGCTTGGGCAGACTGCGCACCCAGGCGATCTGCTGCTCCACGGCGGTATCCCAGGATTGCGCACTGGTGCCCACGCCGCGGTAGATGTGGCCGGTGATGCCGTCGGCCCCGGTGAGGTCGGTGAAGATGCGCTCGCGCTCCTGCGCCCAGCGGTTGCAGGGCGACTCGGGCAGGCTGAACAGGGCGAAATGCTGCAGCCCCGCTTCGATCAGATGGTCGTAGGCCAGCTTGACCATCTTGTAGTTGTCGGTGGCCACATAAGGCCGGTTGGCGGGATATTGCGAAGGGTCGGCGTAGGAGCCGCCGATGGCCACCACCGGCAGCTGCACGCCTTCCAGCGCTGCGGTCGTCACCGGATCGTCGAAGTCGGCAATGATGCCGTGTCCGGCCCAGCGTTCGATGCCCTGTGGGCGGCAGCGGAAATCCTCCTCCAGGTACAAGTCCCAGGAAGCGCGGGTGCTGCTGATGTATTCGCCGATGCCGGAAATGATTTCCCGATCAAAGATCTTGTTGCCATTGAAGAGCAACGCAATCCGGTGCACCGTGGGTGCTTTTGCCACGCTGTGTCTCCTGTTTGCCGACGTCGTCAGGCGCGCCGTTCTCGTGTTCGTCGAATTGTAGCGAGCCATCGTCGAAATGACGGATATGTGCTCCTGCAACAAAAAGAATCACTAAGCCGTTTGGTGAATTTCGTAATTGTAGAGGGGATTGGCCCGGGGCTAGTATCCCCCTCGCACCATCATGCGGCGTGACCCCACCCTGACAAGCTCGGCCCCACGCGCCCCCGGAAGCGATTGCCCCAAAACGGGCCAGCGGTTCCACCCGGACACGCCGCTTCAAAAATCATAATCAATTCAAATTCAATTCAAATCGGAGACTGGACTATGAAGGCAATGCTGAAGAAGACCGTATTGGCGCTGATGACCGTAACCACCCTGTCCATGGTGGCCGGCAGCGCCATGGCCGACGCCAAGAACCCCAAGATCGGTTTTTCCATCGATGACCTGCGCGTGGAGCGCTGGGCGCGCGACCGCGACTTCTTCACCGCCGCTGCCGAGAAGCTGGGCGCCAAGGTCTACGTGCAATCGGCCGATGCCAGCGAGCAACGCCAGATCTCCCAGATCGAGAACCTGATCTCGCGCGGCGTGGACGTGATCGTGATCGTCCCCTTCAACGCCACGGTGCTGACCAACACCATCAAGGAAGCCAAGAAGGCCGGCATCAAGGTGCTTTCCTATGACCGCCTGATCCTCAACGCCGACGTCGATGCCTACATCTCCTTCGACAACGAGAAGGTTGGTGAAATGCAGGCCGAAGGCATCCTGAAGGTCAAGAACAAGGGCAACTTCTTCCTCCTGGGCGGCTCGCCCACCGACAACAACGCCAAGATGTTCCGTGAAGGCCAGATGAAGGCCTTGAAGCCCTACATCGACAAGGGCGACATCAAGATCGTCGGCCAGCAATGGGTCAAGGAATGGAGCCCGACCGAAGCCCTGTCCATCGTCGAGAATGCGCTCACCGCCAACAACAACAAGATCGATGCCATCGTGGCCTCCAACGACGGCACCGCCGGTGGTGCGATCCAGGCCCTGGCCGCACAGAAGCTGGCCGGCAAGGTACCGGTCTCGGGTCAGGATGCCGACCTGGCTGCGGTCAAGCGCGTGGTGGCCGGCACCCAGACCATGACCGTCTACAAGCCCCTGAAGCAGATCGCCACCGAAGCAGCCAAGCTGTCCGTGCAACTGGCCCGCAACGAAAAACCGACCTACAACGCCCAGTATGACAACGGCTTCAAGAAGGTCGACAGCCTGCTGTTGAAACCCATCCTGCTGACCAAGGAAAACGTCAAGGTCCTGGTCGATGACGGCTTCTACACCCAGGCCCAGATCGACGGCCGCTGATCCCTGAGTCAAGCATGCCGGCTGCTCCCCCCGAGGCAGCCGGCATCGCCGTCTGCGCGCCCTGCGCGCAGACCCCGGAGACTTACTGGAAAGAACAGGCATGTCCGAGTATCTGTTAGAAATGAAAGGCATCGTCAAGAGCTTTGGCGGTGTGCGTGCCCTGGACGGCATCGACATCAAGATCCGGCCCGGTGAATGCGTGGGCCTGTGCGGTGAAAACGGCGCGGGCAAGTCGACGCTGATGAAGATCCTCTCCGGTGTCTATCCCCATGGCACCTGGGATGGCGAGATCCTGTGGGACGGCAAACCGCTCAAGGCCCATTCGGTGCGCGACACCGAAGCTGCCGGCATCGTCATCATCCACCAGGAACTGATGCTGGTGCCCGAACTGTCGGTGGCCGAGAACATCTTCATGGGCCACGAGATCACCCTGCCGGGTGGCCGCATGAACTACCCCGCCATGTATCGCCGCGCCGAAGAACTGATGCGCGAACTGAACATGCCGGACATCAACGTCACCCTGCCGGTCTCGCAATATGGCGGTGGTCACCAGCAGCTGGTGGAAATCGCCAAGGCGCTCAACAAGGATGCGCGCCTGCTGATCCTGGACGAACCCTCTTCGTCACTGACCGCCTCCGAAATCGCGGTGCTGCTGAAGATCATCAAGGACCTGAAGGCGCGCGGCGTGGCCTGCGTCTACATCTCCCACAAGCTCGACGAAGTCGCCGAGATCTGCGACACCATCTCGGTCATCCGCGATGGCAGGCACATCGCCACCACGCCCATGCAGGAGATGGATGTGGACAAGATCATCACGCAGATGGTCGGCCGCGAAATCACCGCCATGTATCCCGAGCGCAATCATGCCATCGGTGAGGTGGTGCTGGAGGCGCGCAACATCACCTGCTACGACATCGACAATCCGCGCCGCAAGCGCGTCGATGACGTCTCCTTCTCGGTGCGCCGGGGCGAGATCCTGGGCATTGCCGGGCTGGTCGGTGCCGGTCGCACCGAACTGGTATCGGCCATCTTTGGCGCCTATCGCGGACGCTACGAAGGGCAGGTCCTGCTGGAAGGCAAGCCGGCCGATACCGGCTCGCCCCTGAAGTCGATCCGTCAGGGTCTGTGCATGGTGCCGGAAGATCGCAAGCACCATGGCATCGTGCCGGATCTGGATGTGGGGCAGAACATCACCCTGACGGTCCTGAACCGCTTCTCGCGCGGCACCCGCATCGACAGCAGTGCCGAGCTCAAGACCATCCAGGACGAGATCAGCCGTCTGCGCGTCAAGACCGCCACCCCCTTCCTGCCCATCACGGGCCTCTCGGGCGGCAACCAGCAAAAGGCGGTGCTCTCCAAGATGCTGCTGGCCCAGCCCAAGGTGCTGATCCTGGACGAACCCACACGCGGGGTGGACGTGGGCGCCAAGGCCGAGATCTACCGGCTCATTTCCGAGCTGGCCAAGCTGGGCCTGGCCATCATCATGGTCTCCTCGGAGCTGGCCGAAGTGCTGGGCGTGTCGGATCGCGTGCTGGTGATCGGCGAAGGCAAACTGCGCGGCGACTTCGTCAACGACAAGCTGAGCCAGGAAACCGTGCTGGCCGCCGCCATCAACCAGGCTGTCCCGCAGGCGTCGACAGGCGCGGTGGCCGTCTGAAACAATCACAAGGTGAATTCGGTATGACTACAAGCAATCTGAGCAGCGCCGCTGGTGGCGCCATGGGCGGGGCCGGCGGCATGGCCAATCTCAAGCTGGTATTTCGCCGCTACAAGATCATCGCGCTGTTGATCGCCATCACCATCATCTGGGGCTTCTTCAGCTTCATGACCGATGGCGGCTTCCTCACTCCCCGCAATCTCTCCAACCTGCTGCGCCAGATGTCGGTGACCGGCATCCTGGCCTGCGGCATGGTGCTGGTCATCATCGCCGGTGAAATTGACCTGTCTGTGGGTTCGCTCCTGGGTCTGCTGGGCGGCATCGCCGCGCTGCTGGACGTGAGCCATCACCTGCCGCTGGCGCTGAACCTGGTGCTGGCACTGGGCTTTGGCCTGGGACTGGGGCTGTTGAACGGCTACATGACCGCTTATCTGGGCATTCCCTCCTTCATCGTCGGCCTGGGCGGCATGCTGGCCTTCCGTGGCATCCTGCTGGGCGTCACCGGCGGCATGACCATTGCCCCGGTGTCCGACAACATGGTCTATCTGGGCCAGGGCTACCTGCCGCCGCAGATCGGGATGGCGCTGGGCATCGCCCTGTTCGTGCTGGCGCTGGCCCTGACCTGGATGAGCCGCGTCAACCGCAGCCGCCACGGCCTGCCGCTGGCAGCGCTCTGGCGCGATGGCCTCAAGGTGCTGGTCATCGGCGTGGTACTGCTGGCCTTCATCCGTACGCTCAACAGCTACGATGGCATCCCCGTACCGGTGCTGCTGTTGCTGGGGCTGCTGGGACTGTTCAGCTACGTGAGCACGCAGACCGTCTTTGGCCGCCGCATCTATTCGGTGGGCAGCAACATGGAAGCCACCCGTCTCTCCGGGGTGAACGTGCAGGCGGTCAAGCTGTGGGTATTCGGCATCATGGGCGTGATGTGTGCCCTGGCCGGCCTGGTCAATACGGCGCGCCTGGCGGCCGGTTCGCCCTCGGCGGGCAACATGGGCGAACTCGATGCGATTGCGGCCTGCTTCATCGGCGGCACGTCCATGCGCGGCGGCTCCGGCACCATCTATGGCGCACTGATCGGTGCACTGGTGATGGCCAGCCTCGACAACGGCATGTCCATGCTGGACGTGGGCACCTACTGGCAGATGATCGTCAAGGGCAGCATCCTGGTGCTGGCAGTGTGGGTCGATGTGAGTACCCGTTCTGGCCGCTGAGTACCGTAACACGCAAATCATTTATATCGTTTCTTGGCCGCACCAGCGTCCCATCCTATCCTCTGGAGTAATCAAGCATGACCGCAGCTACTACCCCCGTCTTCGACCACGCCCTCTATCGCAGCCTCGCCGGCAAGCGGGTCGTCATTACCGGCGGCGGCAGCGGCATCGGTGCGGCACTGGTGGAAGCCTTCGTCGGCCAGGGGGCACAGGTCTGCTTCCTGGATATCGCCGTCGAACCCTCGCAAGCGCTGGTGGCCTCGCTCAAGGACGCCGCTGTCGCACCGCGCTTCTTCCCCTGCAACCTGATGAACCTGGAAGCGCTGCGCGCCACCTTCACCGACATCGAGACCGCCATGGGCGGGGTCGATATCCTCATCAACAACGCCGCCAACGATGACCGCCACAAGACCGCCGACGTCACCCCCGGCTACTGGGATGAACGCCTGGCGGTCAACCTGCGCCACCAGTTCTTCTGCGCCCAGGCCGTGCTGCCGGACATGCGTGAACGCAAAAGCGGCGTGATCCTCAATTTCGGCTCCATCTCCTGGCACCTGGGCCTGCCCGACCTGACCCTGTACATGACCGCCAAGGCCGGCATCGAAGGCATGACGCATGGTATGGCACGCGACTTCGGCCGTGACGGCGTACGCGTCAACGCCATCATCCCCGGCGCCATCCGCACCCCGCGCCAGACCCTGCTGTGGCACACCCCCGAAGAAGAGGCGAAAATCCTGGCTGCGCAATGCCTGCCTGTCCGTGTCGATCCGCATGATGTCGCTGCTCTCGCGCTGTTCCTGTCTTCCGACAGCGGCGCCAAGTGCACCGGCCGCGAGTACTACGTCGATGCCGGCTGGCTGGGCGCGTAACTTATCCACACGCCTTTCGGCCCGGAGGAATCCATGAACAAGCCACACGCCACACCCCGTCGCTTCCGCTCCCAGGACTGGTTCGACAATCCCGACCACATCGACATGACCGCGCTCTACCTGGAGCGCTTCATGAACTACGGCATCACCGCCGAGGAGCTGCGCTCGGGCCGTCCCATCATCGGTATCGCACAGAGCGGCAGCGATATCAGTCCCTGCAACCGCATTCATCTGGAACTGGCCAAGCGGGTGCGCGACGGTATCCGCGATGCGGGGGGCATTCCCATGGAGTTCCCGCTGCATCCCATCTTCGAGAACTGCCGCCGTCCCACCGCCGCCATCGACCGCAACCTGGCCTACCTGGGCCTGGTGGAAATCCTGCATGGCTATCCGATCGATGCCGTGGTGCTCACCACCGGCTGCGACAAGACCACGCCCTCGCAGATCATGGCGGCAGCCACCGTCGATATCCCGGCCATCGTGCTCTCGGGCGGCCCCATGCTGGACGGCTGGATGGATGGCGAACTGGTCGGTTCCGGTTCGGCTATCTGGAAGGGCCGCAAGCTGCTCTCGGCCGGCAGCATCGACAACGAGAAATTCCTGGAGATCGCCGCTGCCTCCGCGCCCTCTTCCGGCCACTGCAACACCATGGGCACTGCCTCCACCATGAACGCCATGGCCGAAGCCCTGGGCATGTCGCTGACAGGCTGCTCGGCCATCCCCGCCCCCTATCGCGAGCGCGGCCAGATGGCCTATGAAACCGGCCGCCGCATCGTCGGCATGGCCTACGAAGACCTGCGTCCATCGGCCATCCTCACGCGCGAGGCCTTCCTCGATGCCATCGTCGTCAATGCCGCCATCGGCGGCTCCACCAATGCCCAGCCGCACATCATGGCCATGGCACGCCATGCGGGCGTGGAACTGCATTCGGAGGACTGGATGCAATACGGTTATGACGTGCCGCTGCTGCTGAACATGCAGCCGGCCGGCAAATACCTGGGTGAGCGCTTCCACCGCGCCGGCGGGGTGCCGGCCATCATGTGGGAACTGCAGCAGGCCGGCAAGCTGCGTGCCGATCGTATCACCGCCACCGGCAAGACCATGGCCGAGAACCTGCAAGGCCGTCAGTCGCAGGATAGGGAAATGATTTACGCATTTTCCGCACCGCTGCGCGAACGCGCCGGTTTCCTGGTGTTGAAGGGCAACCTGTTCGACTTCGCCATCATGAAGACCAGCGTCATTTCGCAAGCCTTCCGCGAGCGCTATCTCAGCACGCCCGGCCAGGAAAACATCTTCGAATGCCGCGCCGTGGTCTTCGATGGTTCGGACGACTATCACGCCCGCATCAACGATCCCGCGTTAAAGATCGACGAAAACACCCTGCTGGCCATCCGTGGCGCCGGTCCGGTAGGCTGGCCCGGTTCGGCCGAGGTGGTCAACATGCAGCCGCCGGACGCGCTCATCAAGCGTGGCGTATCGACCCTGCCCACGTTGGGTGATGGCCGCCAGTCGGGCACCTCCGACAGTCCGTCCATTCTCAACGCCTCGCCCGAGAGCGCCGTCGGCGGTGGCCTGGCCTACCTGCGCGATGGCGACCGCGTCCGCATCGACCTCAATACCGGAGAGTGCAACATGCTCATCAGCGAGCAAGAGCTGGCGCGCCGCAAGAGCGAAGGCATCCCGCCGGTACCGCCCAGCCAGACACCCTGGCAGGAAATCTATCGCAGCACGGTCGGCCAGCTCGAGACCGGCGCCTGCATGGAACTGGCCCTGAAGTACCAGGGCGTGGCGCAAACCCTGCCGCGACACAATCACTGACATGCTGACCCTGCATCGTGAGTTGCGCATGCCACCGGCCCCGGTGAGAAGGATCAAGGGGCCGATGCGCATCGACGCGCACCAGCACTTCTGGCGCTATCGTTCCGAGGACTATCCCTGGATCGGTACCGGCATGGACCTGCTGGCGCAAGACCGCCTGCCCTACCAGTTCCAGCCCCTGCTGGAAGCGCAGGGCCTGCATGCGTCCATCACGGTGCAGGCCCGTCCGGGCCGCGAGGAAACCGGCTTCCTGCTGGAGATGGCGCGGCGGGATGCGCGCATCGCCGGCGTCATCGCCTGGGATGACATCGCCGCGCCGCAACTGGCCGAGCGCATGGAACAGTGGGGTCGCCAGAAGATGCTGGGCCTGCGTCACCCCATGCAGGAGGACGATGACGCCGCACAGTTGCTGGCCTGCCCGCGATTCAATGACGGCGTGCGCTGGTTGCAGGAGCGCGACTACGTGCTGGAGGTGCTCACCCATGAGCGCCACCTGCCGCAGTTGCGCCAGCTCTGCGCGCTGCATGACCAGCACTGGGTGGTCCTGAATCATCTCGGCAAGCCGGCCCTGAAGGAATTCCGCAAGGGCCGCGCCGCCTACGAACGCTGGCGCCAGCAATTGCGCGAACTGGCCGCCATGCCGCACGTGGTCTGCAAGATCTCCGGCCTGCTGACCGAAGCCGACTGGCTGCGCGGCCTGTGCACGCGCGACTTCGATCACATCGTGCAATGCCTCGATACGGCGCTGGAGCTGTTCGGTCCGCAGCGCCTCATGTTCGGTTCGGACTGGCCGGTATGCCTGCTGGCCGCTTCCTATGCGCGGGTGGTGGCGGTGGTGCAGGAATGGGCCGCCCGTCGCCTTTCGCCTGCTGACCAGGACGCCTTGTGGGGCGAATCCTCGGCCCGGATTTATGGCCTGATGTCATAAGCTTCTTCCCGGATTCCTTTTCATTGCCAAGCGATTTTCACGGTGCGATATTGCGCCAGGGAACGCTTTGTCATGACAAGGTACGGGGAGACAAAAAATCAAACGCCTCAAACGCAACATGACCCTGCTGGTGAGCTCGCTGATGCTCATGGCAGTGGTCGTCACCAGTGTGGTGCTCTACCAGAGTTACAGGCAGGTAGAGCGCACCTCGATCAACCATGCCCTCAACGTGGCACGTATCGCGCAGCGCTCGATCTCGCGCAACATGGAACTGCTCTCGCTGGACCTGGACAGCGTGGCCTGGCGCTACCGGCATACCCAACTGCACAGCATGCCGGTGCAGCAGCAACTGGAATTCCTGCTGGGCGAAAAAGTGGAAGCCGGTTATATCGTCGCCCAGGGTATCGTCAATGCCGAGGGGACACTGGTGGTCGGTTCACCGATACTGGAGCAGATCATGCCCGGCAGTTTTTCCGGACGCGATTTCTTCGACATGGCACGTCAGGATGCGGCGACCACCCTCTATATCTCGCCACCGCAGTCCGTCAGGCTGGAGCGGCGCGCCCAGGTGATCGTCCTGTCCAAGCGTCTGGTGCATGCCGATGGCAGTTTTGCCGGGATCGTCTTCATGGTGCTCTACCTGGATTACTTCCGGCAGCTGTTCGAGGCCATGTCGCTGGAAAAGCATGCGGTCATGTCGCTCTACTCGGTGGACGGTGTGGCCTACATGCGGGTGCCCTATGACGATGCCTTCATCGGTTCCGTGCTGGAGAATGCCCCACAGCTGCAAAAACTGCTGGCCTCGACGTCCCCCGCCGAAGGCAGCTATTTCACGCGTTCCCTGCAGGATGGCGTACAACGTCTGTACTCCTACGTGCGCGTGCCGAAGACGCGCTGGGTAGTCTTCATCGGCCAGACCAAGCAGACGCTGTTCCGCGAGTGGATGCGCATGTTGTACGCGGTGCTGTTCCTGCTGGCCGTCTTCAGTACCGCCAGCGTCTATCTCATGAGCTTGCTGCGCGAGGAATTCTTTCGCCGCAGCAAGCTGGATCAGCAACTGGAAGAACAGGCCCGCACCGACAAGCTCACGACGCTGTTGAACCGCCGCGCCCTGGACGAGGGCCTGCAGGAAGCCTGGCACAAATGCCAGCGCAACCAGGCCGCACGCTTTGCGGTGCTGTTTGCGGATGTGGATTTCTTCAAGCTCTACAACGATACCTATGGCCACAAGGCCGGTGACTATGCCCTGGTGGCCGTGGCCCGCTGCATCAGGAGCGCGGTCTCGCGCCATTTCGACCGGGCAGGACGGTATGGCGGGGAGGAATTCGTGGTGCTGCTCGATGAAGCCGATGCCGAGGGCGCCCTGCACGTGGCCAGGACCATCATCGCGGCGCTGCAGGCGCAGAAGATCCCGCATGAGCGCAGCCCCTGCGGCCGACTCACCATCAGCATCGGCGTGGCCTGCCTGGAGCGGGGCGTCCATCGCAGCATCGAGGAAGTGGTCAAGGCGGCCGACCAGGCGCTCTACCAGGCCAAGCGGGACGGCCGCAACCGCGTGGTGCTGTACCAGGCGCCCACCGAAGTGGTGCCGGCCGCGTGGCAGCTCAGTTCAGCGAACAGTTGAGCCACTTGGCGATGCGCACGCCATCCAGGCGCGAGCCATTGGCCGTCCCGCTGCCCAGCATGGTGACAATCACCGGGCGGCGGTCGTGCACCAGCAGGCGCAGCACCATGTTGTGGCCGGACTCGTTGATGAAGCCGGTCTTCTGTACCGTGGCATTGACCTGGCCGTAGCGGATCAGACGGTTGGAATTGATGTACTGCAACTGCCCGCGACCGATGTTGATGATCTTCTGCTTGTCCAGTGAATCGTTGCGAATGAGCTGGTAGCGGTTGGCCGCCTTGACCAGTTCGGCCAGCTCGCGCGGGGTCGAGACATTCTCCGGCGACAGGCCGGTGGCATTCTCGAAATGGGTATGGGTCATGCCCATCGCCTGGGCGCGTGCGTTCATGGCGGCGATGAAGGCCGGGCGGCCACCGGGATAGTCACGGCTCATGGCCGCAGCCGCGCGGTTCTCCGAGGACATCAGCGCGATATGCAGCATGTCCGCACGCGACAGGCTGGCCCCCACTTTCAGGCGCGAATAGGTGAACTTCAGGGTGTCCAGGTCGTCTTCGGTCACCTCCAGGCGATTGGCCATGGGCAGCGATTTCTGGTCCAGCCAGACGATGGCCGTCATCAGCTTGGTCACCGAGGCGATGGGCGCGACCGTATCGGCGTCGCGCTCAAAGAGCGGCGTATTGGTCTGTTCATCCAGTACATACACCCCGCGCGAGAAGAGGTGGCGGCGCGAGGCTTCCGTGAAGCCGCAGCGCGACAACAGCTCGGGCTTGGTGTTGGTGGTGATGGCCGGGGTGGCAGCCTTGGCCGCAACAGCCGCCGTGCCCGCCACAGCGGCAGCGGCTGCATGGCTGCGACGGCGGCTGCGGGCCGGCACGCGGGCCTTGGCGGGAGCGACGGCCTTCTTGCGTACGCTGCGCTTGCGCCCCTTGGCGCCGCTACTGGCAGGCCGATGCTTGCCGGCCGTGGAACCGGCGGCCTGGGCCTCGCTGATCTTGCCCGACAAGGCCGTCAGCGCCAGCAGCAGCACGCTGCACATGAGCAAACGGACCAGCACGCCGGCGCGGCGCAGGCCAGGCAGAATCAGCTGAAAAAAGGGGAAATCATTACCGGAACGGGACTGCTGCGTGCAAAACATCGTCGAAAACCTTAGTCGGGCGCTCATCCAAGACCAGTCATGATACGGAAACTTGGCTTTTGATGCAGCACCCTTCAGCTGTGTATAACGACAAATGAACAATATGACAAACTGACAAGTCCCCCCGCCGCCACAATTTACTTCCCCGGCTGCAACCCGGCGGCGCATAATCTGTCCATTGCTGGCCGGGGCAGGCTGCTCCCGGCGCACTCCGTCCGACTGAATCAACGATTTCCTCATGTCCAATCTCATCGTACACGGCGGCCGCCCGCTGCGCGGCGACATCATCCCCTCCGCCAACAAGAATGCCGTCCTGCCCATTCTCTGTGCCACGCTCCTGACCGACCAGCCACTGCGCCTGATCGGCATTCCCGAGATCACCGACGTCAAGAAGATCCTGGAGATCTTCCGCGTGCTCGGCAGCCAGGTGCAGGTGGACTATGCCAGCGGCGTGCTGGAGCTGCATCACCGCGATACCCGTTTCGATCCCAAGCTGCACCATCTGCCGGAGGAGATGCGCTCGTCCATCATGCTGGTGCCGCCGCTGCTGGCACGTTTCGGTGTGGCGCGGCTGGAAAACGACGTCAAGGGCTGCACCCTGGGCGTGCGCGAGATTGATCCGCACGTCGAGGTGTTCCAGCGCTTCGGGGCGCAGGTGGAGAGCAGTCCCGACTCGCTCATCATCCGCAGCGCCGGCCGCATGCAGGCCAATCATCACTGGCTGGACTATGCCTCGGTCACCACCACCGAGAACTTCGTGCTCTGCGCGGCTGCCGCCGACGGGGAATCGGTGCTCACCAATGCCGCCTCCGAGCCGCACGTGCAGGAGTTCTGCCGTTTCATGGCGATGATGGGCGTGCAGATCGATGGCATCGGCACCTCGCGCGTGAGCGTGCGCGGCAGCGGCCAGCCGCTGGGCGGTGGCGAGTTCCGCTTCGATGAGGATTTCCACGAGATCGCCACCTTCCTGGCCATGGGCGCCATCACCGGCGGCCAGGTGCGCGTGCGCAACAGCGCCCCGCAACAGTTCCCGCTGATCGACCGTACCTTCGCCAAGTTCGGCGTGGAAGTGGTGCATGAGAACGGCTGGTCGCACACGCGCCAGAACGGGCCGCTGAAGGTCGTCAAACCCTTCACCAGCAACATCCTGACCAAGGTGGAAGCCGCGCCCTGGCCCTATCTGCCGGTGGACCTGCTGCCCATCTTCATCGCACTGGGGGTCAAGGCCGAGGGCAACACCATGTTCTGGAACAAGATCTACGATGGCGCCATGGGCTGGAGCAGCGAGCTCTCCAAGTTCGGTGCCCACGTGTTCCTGGGCGATCCACATCGCCTGATCACCTTCGGCGGCTTGCCGCTGTCACCGGCTTCGGTGGAGAGCCCCTACATCATCCGCGTGGCCATTGCCCTGTTCATGGTGGCCGCCAGCATCGAGGGCCGCTCGGAAATCCGCAACGCCCTGCCGATCCGGCGCGCTCATCCCAAGTTCGTGGAAAACCTGCGCTCGCTGGGCGCGGTGGTGGACTGGGTCGAAGAAGACTGATCCCCGCCACGGCCCAGGCCCGAACCGACATCGAAGGGGACGCCAGGCGTCCCCTTTTCGCAGGACAGGAGAAGGGCTTTTCATCCTGCAGATCCCCGTTCGCAGTGCACGGATTTTTCCCGCTGCGCAGTCACTCTTGCCGAGGACATCGGAAACGATCATCGGCATCCTTCCGGTCACCTGTTTCTGCACGAATACCCTTTTGTTTTGCCGCATTTCCACGGGCCTTGTCAGGTTTTTGGAAGCTGTCAGAACAACTGCTTCTAGGCAGGAAATATCGAATTATTTCGATAGCTCTCTGCCAACTGCAGCCGCATAGTTTCCGCCGTTAATCTACGCCGTGGCGGAAGTACAGGTCATGCGAGGAGGAAGCGGTCAAGCCACGAGAGAACAAGACAAGGCTGACCGCCCCCTGCAGAAACCCCTTCACCTACCACCATCGAGACAGGCTTCGCCCCACTGATCCGAGAGCAGAGCTTTGATCCGGACAGTCCTGTCTCAACCGCAATGAACGTCGCGCTGCCCTCCCCGGAGAGCGGCCTGGACTCGTGCGCCCTGCGGTTGGCGTAGTCGTGATCAACATGTGTGCCGGATGATGCGATCCGGTGCGCCTTCTACGACTGAGCAGACAACATGAGCGTTACCGTATTGAATCTGACCGAAGCCAGCACCCTGCTGCGCACGATCAACAAGCGCGACATCAAGGATGTGCGCGCCATCGACAACGACCTGGCCCTGGTGATGGAGAACGGTCACAAGATCATCATCAGCCGTGGTGCCGTGACCGCCGTGAACTCACCGCAGCTGGTCCTGGAATTCGCCGACGGCGACGTCGCCCTGGGCGATGTCTTCGAGAAGCTGAACCACATTGAAGTCGCCAGCGATGCCACCGCTCCCCTCATGACCAGTGAAGTCAAGCGCTATGGCATCAAGCGCGTGGTCAAGGCCAAGGACACCGCCAAAGACAAGGACGAAGAACAAGCCGAGGCCCGAACGGAGGTCGACGACGGCAAGCCCGTGGCCACCCTGAGCAGTGATGGCGCGCTCAAGCAGCCGCTGGCGGCCAGCGAGGTGGCGCAGAAATCGACCATCCCATCCTCTTCCCTCACCGAGGGCAGCAGCACCGAAGCCGCCGACAATGGCGGCGGCCTGTCCTTCTCCTGGCCGGTGGTTGCCGGTGGCCTGGGCCTGCTGGCAGCGGCAGCCGGTGGTGGTGGCGGCGGCGGTGGCGGCCAGTCGGGGGCGGCCGCAGTGCCCAAAGCGGGCACCACCCTCTCCGGTGCCACCGTACTGGGTCCGCTCAACAATGCCACCATCACCGCCTACGACAGTCAGGGCAACGTGATCGGCAAGCCGGTGCCGGTGATCAATGGCCGCTATTCGCTGGTGCTGGACCAACCCGACTACAAGGGCCTGATCCTGCTGGCCGTGCGCGACAACACCCCGGGCGTGGCCGACAACTTCGCCGATGAAGCCACCCTGCGCATCACCGACCTGGGCAACACCGTGCTGCGTTCGGTCGTGCTGGCCGATGGCAGCAACCAGACCATCAACGTCACCGCGCTGACCGAGCTGGCCGTGCTCAAGGCCGGCCTGAGTGCGGGCCAAACCAACCTGGCCGCCAGCCAGATCAGCGTCACCAAGGCCACCGACGCCAATGCGGCGGTGAGCGCCTTGTTCAAGGTCAACATCACGGCCGGCGAAGTACTGGCCACCAGCATCACCGACAGCAACGGCGCGGCCGTGGTCAATCCGGACTTCGCCCGCGGCAGCACTGCTGCGCGCAACTATGGCATTGCTCTCAAGGCCATCTCCAACCTGTCACAGACCGATCCCGCCCGCTATCCCGACCAGGGCACGGCGATCCGGAAACTGGCCGACAGCCTGCAATTCGACGATGCCACCAAGCCCAAATGGAGCGATACCGTCACCCAGTCCGACCTCTTCAACGAGCGCCTCAACACCCTCGCCAACGACCCCACGCTGAGCGAAGCCGAGCGCAATCAGGCGCGCGAGCGCCTGGCGTCACTGCAGAAGCTGCCCGACGGCAGCACCGTCAACGACCATCTGCTGACAAACCACATCGGCATCCTCGAACCCACCATCCTGATCCGCAATGCGACGCCCGGTGCCTCGCCCTGGCAAGCACCGGCCGATGGCAAGCTGGTACTCGATGAGAACGAACTGAGCAATGGCGGCCTGGCGGTGAAGGCGCCGCCCCAGGCCAGAGTGGAAGTGACCCTGATCGGTCAAAACGCGCAAGGGCAGGAAATCGTCGTCAGGCTGCCGGCGAGCATTGCCGACGGCAACGGCATTGCCGTACTGCGCGCCAACCAGGCCGCGCTCGATCTGTTCAAGCAGATGACGCGCGAACAGCCGGTCACGGCACGCGTGACCGTGACCGACGGCGACACCAGCCGCAGCAACCAGAATGTCTGGAAGGGCAATGCCGACGTGCACATCGACGTCGTCACCCCGCCCGGCCTGACTGACTTCGCCGACAACAAGATCGCGCTGGTCAACGATAGCTTCTATGGCGGCGCAGACGGCGACACCACCGCGCTGGGCAGCAATAGCGACAGGGTCACCAACGACGCTGCGGTACGCGTGTTGCTCACGCGTGTGCTCAAGCCGGAGGAACGCCTGGAATTCCAGGTCGCCACCACCACCACCGGCGCCAACAATGCACCGGTCTACGGCAACTGGTTCACCCCCGCCGATCTGAAGGCCACGGCACCCGACAGCAATGGCCAGGTGGGCTACGTCTCGAGCAAGCTCCCCCTGACCGAAGGCCAGGTCTGGCTCAAGGCGCGCATCGTGCGGACCGCCGCCCAATCGGGGGTTGCCCAGGGCAGTACCCGCGAACTGGGCAGCGAGCTCAAGTTCACCCTGGACAAGACCGCACCGGCCCAGGTGCCACTGCGCATGGAGGCCAGCGGTGATGATGGCATCAGCAGCGCCGACGGCATCTCCAGCCAGACCGGCATCCTGCTCTCGCCGCAGCTGCCTCTGGAGAACGGCGCCGAGGTGCACCTGCGCCTGCTGGCCGGCAGCGGCACCGATGGCAACACGCTGCAACTGGTCCACGCCAACGGCAGCCAGGAGGCGCTCACGCCCGGCAACTGGGTGCGCTGGCAAAGCGGCGACCAGCTCAGACTGATTGGCCAGACCCTGCAAGGCAACGGCAAGGCGCGCCTGCAGGTGCGCCAGATCGACGCGGCCGGCAACTTCACCGACAGCACCCAGAGCTTCGTGGCCGACAGCACCCGCGTGATCGAGCAGGTGGTCTTGCTGGCCAGCCGCGAGCAGGCGCTCACTCAAGCCAAGGCCGCCGTCATCGCCGCCCAGGAAGCCTATGACAGCGCCAGCGCAGCCGACAAGCCGGCCCGCCAGGCCAGCCTGACGGCCGCCCAGACCAGGCTGCAGGATGCACAGATCGCGCGCGACCAGGCGCCGGAACAGGTACGGCTTGGCCTGCTCAAGAGCAACGGCACCACTCGCCTGTCCGATCTGACCGGCACCGTGGTCGATCCGGCCTTGCTGCCGGCCATCCTGCGCGCCGTGGCCGCCACCGCTGACCCGGAGCAGGTCAATGACGCCGCCAGCCTGAGAACCCTGGTCAGCAACGTCGTCACCGCTGCCAATACGGTCCTGGCCAAGACCTCGGTGTATGGCGACAACGACACCAACCCGGCCCCGACCACCGCCGACTTCGAACGTCTGGCCATCCCCGGCACCGATCAGCAAGCCACACTTGCCATCACCAATGCCGCCCTCAAGAGCTTGCCGGCCAGCCGCACCAATACCGTGGCTGCGCTGCGTACCATTGTGGAGGCGGCCGCGCGCGTGGCTGCCCTGGCCGATGGCACCCCCGGCAACACGGCCGATGCCGCCCTGCCCAGCGCCGCCGACTACACCGTGCTGGGCGTGAGCACGCCCTTGAGCCAGGCCGCCGCCCGCGTGACGGGCCAGGTCATCGATGGCAAGCCGCTCAATGACGTGGCCACCACGACCGCGCTGGAAGCCATCGCTGCGGCCGCCCAGCGGGTGACCGAGCATGCCGCCGGCAACAACCTGGCCACCCCGCTCACGCCGCAGGACTTCAGCGTGCTGGGCATTCGCGGCGTCACCGCCGACAACGTGGCCCGCCTGGCCGCCGCCCTGCGCGACGTGCCCGCTTCGCTGCGCCCGACCACCGTGCAGGGCGTGGTCGATACCCTGGCCGAGATCCGCGCCGTCGTCGCCCTCGACCTGGGTACGCTGCAAGTGCTGATGAACTACGCCCAGCATGCAAGCCCCATCGATCCGGACAACCCGGCGCTGCTGGTGCCCACCCTGGCGCAGTACGACAATCCGCTGCTGCAGGCCGCCGGGACCCAGGTCACCCCGGCCAACCTGGCGTCGATCAACGATGCGCTCTTCAAGGTGGGTGTGGAAGCCGTCGATTCCTGGAGCAAGATCGCCGCCCTGGTGCGCTCCTACAACCTGATCCTGGCGGCCGCCGATGGCGTGAGCAACGCCACCGCGCTGCCCACCGAGGCCGACTACAGCCAGGTCGGCGTCAAGAGCCTGCAGGCGCGCCTGCCCGGCGTAGCCGATACGGCAGCACGGCAGAACGCCGCCACCCTGCTGGGCAATGTGATCGACCGCAGCAGCCGCGAGGAAGTCGATACCGTCGCCGAGCTCGACAGCCTGGCCGACATCGTCAGTCGCGTCATCCGCATTGCCGCCGGCCAGCCCGACACCCTCAGCGCCGACGAGTGGAAGCGCCTGCACGTGAACCCGGAACTGAACACCGAGCAGTTGCGCATCGTCCTGCCGGCTATCGCCGCCACCGCCGATGACGGCAGCGAAGTCACCACGCTGGCCGCCCTGTCGACCCGCATCGGCAATGCCCTGGGCAGCGCCCAGCGCATCAGCCTGTATGCCGATGACACCAGCAACAGCGCCCCCACCCTGGCCGACTACAAGAACATCGGCGTCACCGGCGTGGACGACAACCAGCTGGTGGGCGCCATCAATTCCGCCCTGGCCACGTCGGCCATTGGTGCCGACCAGGTGCGTCTGCCTTCGCAGGTGCAGGGCATCGTCAATGCCTATCGCGTCATATTGGGACAGATCGGCAACAGCAATGCCCCCCAGTCCGCGCCGCTGGCGGCCCACTATGAAGCCATTGGCGTCACTGCGCCGCAAACCCCCGCCAGTCTGGGCCTGCTCAATTCGGTCCTGGCCAACGGCGGCAAGCGACGTGAAGAAATTGACACGGTCAGCAAACTGCTGCCGCTCATCCGCGCCAGCGACACCATCATCCACATCGTCGCCGACAACCTCGGCGACCTGCCGGCCACGGCCGCCGAACGCGCGAGCGCTCTGCAGAGCGCGCTGACGCAACTGGGTGTGAGCAGACTGCAAAGCGACAGCATGGCGGCGGTGCTGGCGGCGCTGCGCGCCAGCAAGGATGACGGCAGCGGCGTCGATACGCTGGCTGAAGTGCAAGCACTGGCCGACGCCGCCCGTACCGCGCAAAACCGCATCAAGGCCTATGCCGACGACGCCACGCAAGCCGCGCCCACCCTGGCCGACTACACCGGCATGGGCATCACCGGCGCGGACCAGGTGGGCGTGAACGCGCTCAATTCCATCCTCGCGGGCAACAAGATCGGTGCCGCTCAGGTGGCCATTCCGGAACTGCTGCAGGGCATCGTCGATGCCTTCGCCCGCATCCTGTCCGAAGCCAACGAAGTCCCGGCCAGTGGTGGTCTGGCAGCGGCCAATCTGGACCTGGTGACCGATACCTCGCCGGGCAGAGATCCGCTGCTGGCGCATTACAACGCACTGGGCCTGACCCTGTGGGGCATCAACGATCCCGACGGTCCCAACAACAAGCTGGCCGAACACCTGAGCCTGCTCAACGACACCCTCAAGCGCAAGAGCCGCGACCAGGTCGACAGCCTCTCCAAGCTGCAAGCGCTGGGCGCGGCCGTGGCCCTGTTCCTGGATGGCCAGGGCGTGAGCACGCTTGATGATGCCGGTCGCCAGAAGTGGGCCGAGGCCGCAAATCTCCTGGGTCTGCGCAATCTGGTGGTGAGCGCCGAAGGCGGCAATCTGGAGACGCTGGTACAGGCCCTGCGCAGCAGGAACACCGACCAGATCGATACGGTGGCCGAGCTGCAAGCCCTGCTCGATGGCAGCAACGACGCACTGGCCGCCATCATCGCCTATGCCAACAACCACACCGCCAACCCGGCGCCGACCCTGGCCGACTATGCCGCCACCGGCATCACCGCCGGGACCGGCGCGGTAATGGTGGATGCGAACAATCTGTCCAGCATCAATGCCGCGGTCGCCAGACTGACCGGGCCGGATGTCAATACGCGCAGCAAACTGCGTACCGTGGTCCAGTCCTACAACACCATCCTGGCCGCTGCCGATGGCGTGCGGGGCGATGACTCGGGCGCGGCACTGCAGGCCAGCCATTACCGCGCCATCGGCGTGAACCTCGACAACCTGGCCAGCACCACCCCGACCAGTCCCATCGATGTCGACAAGCTGGCCCTGTTCAACAGCGTGGTCGGTGCACAGACCAGGCTGGGCGTGAGTACGCCGGAGCGTCTGGAAAGCCTGGCCGCCACCGTGGGCGACCTGATCCGCCTGGCCCGCGAAAGCGCGACCGATCCGGTCTCGCCGCAGCAGGGCGTGACCCTGAGCCTGGCCCGACTGCAGAACCTGGGGCTGGCGGACATCGCCGATGAGGCCACCCGGCTGGCCTTCCTGGATGCGGTGCGGGTCAAGGGCAACAGCGTCGATCCGGTCACCCGCGCACCGCGCTCGGAGGACAGCGCCGCCACCCACGACGTGAACGGCGTCAACAGTATCGAGGAACTGGCCGCCATCGCCAGCAGCTATGCCAGAGTGATGGCCTATGTGCGCAATGCCGCCGGCACCGCCCCGCAAAGCGAGGATTACCTCAACATCGGCGTGCAGCTGCCGGCCGTCAATGCGCCTCAGGCGCTGCAACTGCTGAACAGCGTCATCCACGCCCAGCCCGATTCGGTCAAGATCAACACGATCGCCGGCCTGAACCGGCTGGCGCTGACGGTGGAGCAGCTCATGCAGGTGGCCGCCGTGAGCCCGCTGCCCGGCAGCACGCCGCCGCATTACCCGGTGCCGGCCAGTGCGCTCAGCGTCATCGAGCTGCAATGGCTGGGGATCAACGCGGTCAATGCCGACAACCTCCCCTTCCTGCTCAACAAGCTGCAAAGCACGCCCAATGACGGCAGCGCCCTGGTGTCGCTGAGTCAGTTGCAACAGCTGGCCGATGCCGCTGCCACTGCGCGCAACCGCATCGTCAGAGTGGCCCAGGACAACGGCAGCGAGCCCCTCGGTGCCGTCGATCTGGAAGCGGTCGGCCTGAGCCTGCCGGTCAACGGCAGCAACAGCAGCGCCGAATACCTCAAGCTGGTCAACGAGGCCCTGCAATCGACGGCCATCGATGCCAGCCGCGCCAACACCCCGGCGCTGCTGCAGACCATCATCGATGCCGCCCAGCACGTGGTCGACAACACGGCCGGTCACACGCCGCTGGCCAGCGCTCGCCCGAGCGCCGCCGATCTGGAAGCGCTGGGCCTGCCGCACAGCGAAGTGGTCAATGCCGGCCCGGCCGCCATGGAACTGCTCATCGACAGCATCACCGCCCGTCCCTTCGTCGACCTGGGCCGCAATCACGCCGGTACCACACTGCCCCTGCCGGCCAAGCTGAGCCACCTGCTGGACGTGATCGGTGCGCTGCGCATGCTGGCAGCCACCGGCATCGTCGGCACTGGCCTGAACGCCGCCGAACTGCAGGAACTGGGCGTGACCCTGACGCCCTACACCGATGCCAGCGGCGTGGCCGGTCACCATCTGCCGGCCATCCTCGCGGCCATCGCCGCCAGCCGCGCCGACGGCAGCGAAGTCAGTCGCCTGGGCAGCCTGCAGAGCCTGGCCACGCGGGCCGGTGCAGCACAGGAAAAGATCCGGCTCTACGCCGATGAAACCGGCCAGCCCGGCGCCCCGGCCCCCACGGCCGAGGACTATCGCGCCATCGGCCTGGTCAAGAGCGAGGCCGATGCCGGTGGCGTACGTGCCGCCCTGGTCACCGCCGAGCGCGTGGGGGCCATCAATGCTGCCCTGCATGGTCCCGGCATCAGTGCCGCCCAGGCCGATACCCCGGCCGAGATCAAGCGCGTCGTCGTGGCCTACAACGCCATCCTCGACAGCGCCAATGGCCACGCCGGCGACACCGGCGTGGCGCTCACCGCCCAGCAGTTCCGCGACATCGGCCTCAACATGGCCGGCGTGACCCAGCCCAGCGGCAGCGGCGAGGCCAAGGACGCAGCCGTGTTCTCGCTGTTCACCTCGCTCATCGACAGCGTGCAGGCCGCCGAGGTCGCCACTCCGGCCAGGCTCGAGGCCCTCGGCGCCAGCGTGACCAGGCTGATCGGCCTGGCCGGACAGCCGCGCAACCAACCGGTCATGAACGCGCCCGCCGTCAGCGAGTTCGATACCTTCGGCGTGCGCACCCTGAGCACGGAAGAACGCGATGCCTTCGTGGCCGTGCTGCAAACCAAGGGGGTTGCCGACTTCGACACCCTGGGCGAACTGCAGGCGCTGGCCACCAGCGTCCGCGCCGCCTATGGACGTGTGCGCAGTTATGCCGACAACAATGGCGGCGCAGCCCCCACCCTGGCCGATTACCAGGACCTGGCCATCACCGGCATCAGCGACAATGCCGGCCACCGCGAGGCCGTCAATGCCGCGCTGGCCACGGGCGCCGTCACCGGCACGACCATCGCCAGGCTCAATGCCCTGCAAGCCGTGGTGGACTCTTACCGGCTGCTGCTGCAACAGGCCGATGGCACGGCCGACAACACCCCTGCGGCCAATCTGGCCAAGCTGGAAGACTTCGAGCACATCGGGGTGGACATGAGTGCGCTCAAGGCGCTCGACACCATCACCCCCGGTACCACCGGCAATGCGGTGCAACTGCTCAGTTCGCTGGTGGACAGCCGCACCGCCAGTGCGGTCGATACCCCGCAGGAAATCCAGCAGTTAGTTACATTGGTGAACAAACTCGCGCTGGCCGAACAGGGGCGCAATGCCGACCCCTTGCAAGTGGCCGACTTCGCCCTGATCGGCCTGACGGTGGACGCCGCCGCCCTCGCCTCGATCCGCCAGCAGCTGGAGAACCTGCCCGACAACGGCAGCGCCCTCACCAGCTTCGGCCAGTTGCGCACCCTGGTGCTGAGCGTGACCGGTGTACCGACCTGGAACGTGGTGGCCGGCGACGACGTGATCAACCTGGCCGAACGCCTGGCCGGCGTGACCTTGAGCGGCAGCGCCGGACAAAACGATGTGCTCACGCTGCTCTATCCCGATGGCACGGTCATGAAGAGCGGCATCACCGTAACCAACGATGGCAACAACCGCTGGATCTGGAGCTACAGCCTCACCAGCAGCGACTGGGCGCGCCTGAATGCCGACAACGCCGATGGCGTCGAGAAGATCCTGCATCTGCAGGCCCGCAACACCAGCACCGGGGTGGATTCGATCAGGGTGGCCCACAAGCTGAGCATCGACACCGTGGCCCCGCCGGCCAACCTGCTGGTCAGGCTGGAGCAGGACACCGGCAGCTCGGCCACCGATGGCATCACCAACCAGGGCAAGGTCACCGTCACCAACGTCGCTGCGGATGCGCAGTGGGAGTACCAGATCGACAATGGTCCGTTCCAGACCGGTTCGGGCAACAGCTTCCTGGTCACCCAACAGGGACCGCACACCATCAGCGTGCGGCAGATCGACAGCGCCGGCAACCGCAGCACCGCCCAGAGCCTGCACATGACGCTGGACACCACGGCCCCGGCTGCACCGGCGATCGCCCTGGCCACCATTGGCGGTACCATCAATGAACTGCCGGTGACCAACAGCGACACCATCCGCGTGACCGGTCTGGAGCCCAATGCCAGCTGGCAATGGCGCGTCAACCGCAACGACTTCACCGACAATCCGGACTGGATCAACGGTACCGGCGACAGCTTCAACCCGGGCGGCGCCGCTGCCAACCAGAACCGCAACCTCTACGTGGAAGTACGCCAGCTGGATCAGGCCGGCAACGCCGGCAATGTCAGCCGCCTGAGCTTCACGCTGGATACCACGCCACCGGCCGCACCCCGGCTGGTACTGGCCGGTGCGCGCGGAGACGCTGGCACGGGCCTGTTCAGCAATAGCGGCAACATCGACATCGAGGGTCTGGAAGCGCTGGGCCGTTGGGAATATTCGCTCAATGGCGGCGCCAGCTTCACCGCCGGCAGCGGCAGCCGACTGACCCTGCCGGCCGGCGATGGCCAGAAGACGGTCATCGTGCGTCAGTTCGACCTGGCGGGCAACCGCACCGACAGCGCTGCCTTGAACTTTACGCTGGATACGATCAGGCCCAATGCCCCGACACTGCGTCTGCGCACCGATTCCGGCAGCAGCAACAGCGATGGCATCACCAACGATGGCACCATCCACATCGAAGGCCTGGAGAACGGCGCCACCTGGGAATACAGCCTGGACGGGGGCCTGAACTGGTCCTCCCAGGACATCGCCAGCGACAACACGCTCAGCCTGACCGACAACGGCACCCGCAGAAGCCTGCTGGCGCGCCAGATCGACCGTGCCGGCAACGTCAGCGCTGCCAGCGCCAAACTGGACTTCACCATCGATACCACGCCGCCGCGCAACCCGCGCCTGGTGCTGGCCGACAACACCAGCGGCGACGACCTGCTGCGCCTGACCAGGAACGGCACCATCAACGTGCTGGACCTGGATGCGGGCAGCACCTGGCAATACAGCACCGATGGTGGCACCACCTGGCGCGATGGCGTCGGCAGCAGCTTCACCGTCAGCGGCGATGGCGACAAGCAGCTGCGGGTACGGCAGACCGACGTGGCCGGCAACACCAGCACCAGCGCGGTGCTGACCATGAAGCTCGACACCGTCGCCCCGGTCAAACCGGGCACAGCTTCGCTGGTCAACGACAGCGGCACGCTCGGCAATGACCTGCTCACCAACGACGGTCGCCTGCAGGCACCGGTCCCCAGCGAAGCCGGTCTGCGCTATGAATACAGCGTTGACAGCGGCCTCACCTGGAGCGACATCAGCCAGCCTGTCAAGGGCGTCAAGCAGGGCGGCAACGATGGCGAGAAGAGTGTGCTCCTGCGCAGCCGCGACGCGGCCGGCAACATCAGTGTGTCCAGCGATGTGTTCCGCTTCACGCTCGATACGCGCGCACCGGACAAGCCGCTGGCACCGAGACTGGCGAGCGACACGGGCGACTCCAGCAGCGACGGCATTACCAGCAATGGCCAGATCGTGCCTAGCGGTCCGGTCGAGCCGACGGCGAGTTTCGAATACAGCGTCGACGGCGGTGAATGGGGCAGTCTGTCCAACCCCATCAAGGGCAGCAAGGACGGCGGCATGGACGGTCTCAAGAACGTGCGCCTGCGCATCAAGGACAAAGCCGGCAACGTCAGCGAGCCCAGCGATGTCTTCAGCTTCACGCTGGACACGACGCCGCCCCCCAAGGCGACCCTGGCCATGGTCAAACCCCCGGTCGGTGGCAGCACCGATGACGGCACGGTGAGAGTGGCCAACCTCGAAGCCGGGTCGCGCTGGGAATACAGCGTGGATGGCGGCACCACCTGGAGCGCCGGCAGTGGCGACAGCTTCAAGGTCAAGGGCAGCATCGATGGCAGCGGCAACACCGACGGCGCCAAGAGCGTGAAGGTGCGGCAGCTCGACAAGGCCGGCAACGCCAGCGAGAGCGACGTGCTGCAGTTCAATCTCGTCACCCGTATCGAAGCGCCCACGGTGAACGTGGTCTCGCCATTGAAGACCCTGGCCGATGGTACGGTCATCGTGGATGCGGCCAACGGTCCCAACAAGACGGTGACGCTGGAGGTTGCCGGACGTCGCGGCAGCGTGGCGGTATTGACGCGCGACGATGGCACCGAGATCGAGCGCAAGAACGTCGACAACTTCGGCAAGGCCAGCTTCAATCTCAATCGCAGCCTCACGGTGAGCGGCCTGAAGACCGTCGTCGGCGGCAATACCACGGCCAATGCCGTGTACACGCTTCTGTCTTCGGACGATGTGCGCTCGCTGCGCGAGAGCGGTACCGGACCCTTCAGCGCGATCTATCTGGCCACCGGTGCGGCTGCCATTGATCCGGGCAGACCGGTCTACAGTACCGGCAACGGCGCCGGCGACTGGTTCGTCTGGTCGGCCATCGGCGGTGGCTACGTGATCTCGCGCAGGAATGATGCCAACGAATGGTTCCGCGAAGCGCCCTCCAGCCAGTCGGCGCAGACCCCGGAGACGGTAGCGACCTGGCTGGCGCTCAATCGCCCTGCCACTCTGCTGGCCGACGATCTGCTGCGCAACAATGGGGTCTCCGGCCACCAGAGCCGGCTCGACGGGGTAAGCCTGGTCAATGCCAACGGCACGCGCGATGCGGCCTGGGGTTACAAGGTCAAGCAGATCGATGCCCAGGGCAGGAGCAGCGAAGTGGCCGACCTCAAGCTGCGCATGGTCACCAACCTGCCGCCGCAACTGGACCTGGACGCCTTCACCGAGGGCGTACAGGCCAGCCGCAGCATGACCGTCACCAGCTCCGAAGTGGCCACCGGCAACGGCGTGTCCCTGATGCCGCAACTGGCCGCCGTGAAGGCCAACGACATCCGCTTCATCGAGCTGGTCTCCGACAATGCCGGTGCCTCGCCGGTGGACTCGTTGATCCTGGATCGCCCGGTCGGCATCAACAACAACCTGGCACAGGTCGACAACAGGAGCATTGGCGGGGTAGCGGGCCTGAGCTACAAGTTCGTGACGATCGCCAACAAGAGCACGGTGACCATCACCAAGACCGATGGCAGCGCCTTCACCGGTGACCAGGTGCACGATGTTCTGCAAGCCCTGCGCTTGCAGAACATCGGCTTGAGCAACGAAGTGAGGAGCCGCAGCATCGACATCGCGCTGGGTGACGGCAGCGGTCATCGCAGCGTGGACCTGAACCGGGTGACGGTGCGCACCGATGGCACCGGACTGTCGGTCGACCTGAACCCCCTTCAGGCTGGGGTGCAGACGGCTGGGACCCGCTATGTCAACTCGAGCGCCAAGCTCCTCTCCGATATGGCCGGGGGCGAGCGTTTCGTGGAGAACATGGTGGCGCCCTCGGCAGCGAATACGGCCGAGATCCAGTTGCGTTTCCCCGACTTCAATAGCAGTACGGATCGCGTGATCTTCGCCGACTCCACCACCACCAGCCCGGCTCGGCCCAATGTCTTCTACGGCGATATCGGCGGGGTGACGGGCATCCTCTGGTTCCTGCCGGCCGACAAACCCGGACTGACCGTGATCAGAAAACAGCAGGCCGGGGCCACGCTCACCGGTGCGGAAGTCAAGGCCATCCTGGAAGCCATCAAGATCCGCAGCCTCAACCCGGAAAACGGTCTGGAACGCAGCATGGACATCACCCTGGTCAGTGCCACCTCGAGCGGAGCTGCATTGGGAGGCACGACATCGCGCGCCACGCTGGTACTCGATACCGCCGCGCCGGTGCTGGACCTGGACGCCAACACTCCCGGCATCCAGGCGCAGCGCAGCCAGTCCGTCACGCTGGAGCAAGCCACCAGCGGCGTGCCGCTGATCAAGGGCGCGATGGCGGCGCCCATGGCCAACGACATCGCCATGGTGCGCCTGACCCTGCCTGGCGGCAACGACGCCAGCAACGACAACCTGATCCTGGGCACCACGCGCTACACCACGCGCAGCAACATCGACTTCAGCGGCAGCCTGGGCGGTGTGGACGGGGTGGAACTGCATTACGTGGCCGGCACCCGCCTGGCCACCATCAGCCGCACCGGAGGGGCAGCGCTCGATGGCCTGCAGGTCAAGGCCATCCTGGAATCGCTCAGGTACAGCTTCGTGCCACCGGCGGTGGGACGCACCATCCCCATCGAAGTGGTGGACCGGGCCAACAACGTGGGCCGGGGCGACGTGGTGCTGTCGCTGGACAACATCGTGCCGACCCAGCTGAGCACGACCTTGCTGTCGGGGTCGCAGAAAGCCTACGGGGTGGCGAAGATGGAAGATATCTTCGGCAATGTCTTCTTCCCCACGACCAACCCGCACAACCTGTCCAAGTCCGAAGGGGTCGCAACTCCCCTGCCCTCGGGCTTTGCCAGTGCGGCCAGCTTCCTGGCGGCCATCCGCGGCATCTCGGCTGAATGGGGCGGCACCGCCATCATGGGCGATCCCAACCGGAGCAACCCCAACCTGAAGAGCTACACAATGTTCAGCCAGGCGCCCAACCCCGGTCAGGAACTGGCCGTCATGCAGCAGGGCGGGGGCACCAGCGTGCTGGGCAGCTGGCTCAGTTTCACGCTGGTCAGGCAAGCGGGCAAGCAGGCCGATGATGTGTTCATCAACCATCTGGGCAGCTACGTCCTGAACAACCTGGACCTTTACCGCTCCGAGACCGCCCGGGACAAGAGCAGCACCGGCATCGACCTGGCCAACATCGGCCTGCTGTACCAGATCGATACCGGCAGGGCCAACAAGACCCCGACCATCCAGGTCGGCTACGACGGCAGCCGTGCTGCCGCAGGCGATGTGGTGGCGCTCTTCGAGGGCAATACCCTGCTGGCCCGCAAGGTCCTCACCCGTGACGATGTCGGCGCCGGCAACAAGACCGTGAGCCTGACGGTGGCGCAGAGCCTGGCACCGGGCGAGCATGACATCGTGGCGCGCTATACCGATACGGCGGGCAATACCGTGAGCGGACCGGCGCAGCATGTCTCGGTGGCCGCCGGTCGCGATGCGGTGACACTCACCGACCTGGCCGTACGCAGCAGCAATCAGGCACCGGCGTCGGCGCAGGCGCTCAATGCCTCGGAGAACCACTATGCCGTGGTCAATGACCTCGATGCCACGCAAGCCTCGGGCCATACCGCGGGGGGGCCGTTGTTCTCCGGCAAGGTCGGTGGCGCCAACGCTGGCGACCGTTACGTGGTGACCATCTCGATGGGCGGCACGGTGCTGGCCTTCGACGAAGTGGCCGCAGGCGACTTCGCCATCAGGCTGCCGGCCGGGTCGCTGGCGCCGGGTCTGTACAGTGATCTCACCATCACGGCCTCGCGCGTGGGCGGCAGCGACCCCGGACAGACGACCGCGGTGCAGGGTCTGAAGCTGGGCTGGTACTGGGCGGCGCAATCGGCCGGGGATATCGCGGGCGGCAACGGCAATGACGACATCGCCATCGGCGCTACCCGCCTCGGTGCGGCGACCTTCGTGCAGACCGGCGCCGGTCAGGACAAGATCATCGTCGGGTCCTTTGGCCGCAACGACAACCTGTCCGCGACCGTGGGCGATTTCACGCTGGGCGTGGACAAGGTGGAGGTCTTCAACCAGACCCTCACTCTGGCCAACCTGTCCAGATTCGTGACGGCCTCGGCCGGTGCCAATGCCAACGACACGCGCCTGACGATCGATCTGGACGGGGCCGGACCGGGTACGCTGACCTATACGCTGATGCTGCAGAACGTGATGTACAACAGCGCCAATACGGCCAGCATCTTCGGCCTGTGAGGCGGGTCGGGGCGGGGTCGGGAATTTGACAGAAAGCTTCACCCGCCCTGAGCGGCAATCGTAGTACCCCACGACAAAGGGCGGCCCCAGGCCGCCCTTTGTCATTTTCCTTCATGCGAGCCGAAACCCTCAGAACAACAGGATCAGCAGCAGGATGATGGGGATGGGAATCCCCAAGAGCCAGAGCAGAATGGCGCCCATGTCAGTCTCCTTTGAAAGTTGGGATGCGGATGTGTTTCCGGTCGCGCCGCTTCAGCGCAGCTCGGGCTCGGCGACGCGGTGAGCATGGCGCTCGTGATGCAGGACCGGTTCGCCGTAGAGTTCGTTGCGGTCACGCAGGCGGCCGCCATAAGTGGCCAGCAGGCTGGCGACGAAGGCCCCGCACAAGAGCGCCAGGAACATCCACAGCGAGGCATAGGCCGCCGCCTTGCGGGCGGCATCGGCGGCTTCCTTGCCCTTGGCGGCAGCCTGCTCCAGGTTGCGCTGGTAGGCGGCGAAGGTATCGGCCACGCGCTTGTCGGCATCGGCTTGCGACAGGCCGGTATGGCGTGCCACCAACTGGCCCAGGTAGCGCTTGTCGTTGTCCGCCAGTTGCTGGTTGGCCAGCGAATAGCCGAACACGCGGACCACTTCCATGCGCTGGGCCGAGCTCAGTTCACGGCCATCAGCGGGGGTCGGTGCGACCAGCGGGGCAGCAGGTGCAGCGCCAGCGTTGGGGGCAGCGGTCGGGTTGGTATCGGTGCGGAACATGGAGTCGATGAAATATCCCGAGGCGCGATCGGCCAGGTTGCCTGCCTGTTGCGCGCCGTCCGGACCAATGGCCGCCGCAGTCGCGACAGCACCGGTCCCCAGCGCGCCACCGGCGGCACCCAGGGTCTTGGCACCGCCCGAGATCACGCTGCCCACGGCCGAACCCAGCAGGGCGGCGGTGGCCAGCGAGGCCACGGCCCAGGCCAGCAGGCCATGCGCGGTATCGCGGAAATAGACTTCACGGGTATGCAGACCCGCCCATTTCACGCGCAGGCGGCCCGCCAGGAAACCGCCGATGGCCGAGGCCGCGATCTGGGTAAAGAGCAGCCAGCCGGCGGTGGAGTAACCGATGGCCTTGGCCGAAATACCCTGGCCGGACCACGGCGAGATGGAGGAGAAGCCCAGGCCGAAGCCCAGCATCACCAGGATGAACGACAGCGCGGCGGCGGCGAAGGCGCCCGCCAGAATGGCGCCCCAGGAGACGCCGGAACCGTTGTTGTTGACGGCCTCGACACTGGCCGCTGGAAGGGAATGAATGCTTGAGGTGGTCATGAGTCTGCTCGCAATTCTCGGTGGATTCTGGATGGATTGATCTCTGCGGCGAGCGCAGGGCCGGGCGGCATTGCCACGGGAAGACTGTAGGGGCGCGGCGGCGGTGACGCCATCGGCGCAGTTCGGCAGGTGGCGTAGGAGAGCAGGCATACCGGTAGTCGGCATGCAGGAGACGGACCATGCAGGCGTACCGGGCTCGCCACGAAAAACTGCACGGCATGGGCGCGCCGGGTCTTATAGAATGGGCGGCTCACCCGCGCGGCACAGCCGCTTCACACTGCTACGGATCCCATGATCACGACTCCCATCACCCACTTCCTGTTCGACCTCGACGGTACGCTCATGGACAGCGATGCCCTGCACCACGCTGCCTTCAACACCATCCTCTCGCGCTGGAACCGCTCGGTGGATCTCGATTACTACAAGACCCACATCATGGGTGCCTCCAATGCCATGATCTTCGGTCACCTGTTCCCCGGCATGCCGGCCTCGGAATATCAACCGCTGGCCGAAGAGAAGGAATACCTGTTCCGTTCCCAGTTGGAGCGGCAGGTCGTCCCTACGGCCGGCATTGAGCGCCTGCTCGACCATATCGCCCGCATCGGCGCGCGCACGGCGGTGGTCACCAATGCACCGCGCGCCAATGCCGAGCTGATGCTCAACGCCACCGGCCTGGCCGGTCGTTTCGATACGCTGGTCATTGGCGATGAACTGGAACGTGCCAAGCCCGATCCGCTGCCCTACCTGACCGCGTTACGACTGCTGGGCGGAACACCGCAACAGGCGGTGGCCTTCGAGGATTCGAGTTCGGGTGTGAAAGCCGCCAGCAGCGCCGGGGTGTGGACCTTCGGCATGCTGGGCGGGCTGGATGAAGCGCGCCTGCGTGCGGCCGGCGCCCATGCGGTGATCCGCGACTTCAACGGCCAGCCGCTGTGGGACAAGCTCGGCGGCTGATCCCGCGCCCTCAGTCGGGACGCGCCGCCCCCACGTGATGATCCGGCAGGAACCACAACAGGGCCAGCAGCACGTAGATGGCGGTGGCGCCCAGCGGTGCTGCCAGCGAGAGCGCAATGGCGATGACGCCATCGCTGAAGGCTTCCAGCCGCGCCTTGTTCACAGCCCTGCCGCCTTGGCCGGCAGCGGTTGGCGGAATTCCCACACCACCAGCGCCACCAGGATAAGCACCGGCACCATCAGCCCGGCAAAGCCGATGGCGTGATAAGCGAAGGCGGCGGCGATGGCCCCTGCGCCGAAGGACAGTACCGGCCACACGAACTTGATGCAGCGCTCGGTGGTCCCGGCATCGGCGGCACCGCGCAGCATGTCCACCACATCGATCACCACTTGGGTGACATTGCCGGTCATCAGCGAAGTCGGTGCCAGGTGCGCCAGCAACAGGCGACTGATGGCGCTGTGCACGCCCATGGACGCCGTACCCAGCAGGCCGGCGGCCATCACCCAGCCTGCCGTGGGCGATTGCACCGGGGCAGCGGCGATACCGCAGAGCATGAAGCCTGTCAGCAGCAGCAGTTGCAGCAGCAGCGACCAGCCCAGCGCCCGACCCGCGCGGCGCTGGATGGCGGCGATGTAGAGGCGCGCCACCGCCACCCCCACAATGAAGGCCGGGAAGGCCAGGAACTTGAGCAGGATGGACATCTGCGCACTGTCGGCCAGGGCGGCACCGATGAGGATGAAGTTGCCCGTCACGTGGGCCGTGAACAGGCCGAACAGCGCGATGAAGCCCAGGGTATCGACATAGGCGGCGAGAAAGGCCAGTCCCGAGGACTGGAGGCGGTTGCGTTGTGCGGCTTGCATGGGGATCTCGCAGTGGTGAGGCGGGGAGCCAGGCCGCACACCTTAGCACCGCTGCGGCCGTGCGCCCATTATCCCTGTGGATAAGACAAGCCTGACCGGGACCGACTCCTTGCCTGACCGACAACAAGGTCGTCTGCCGGGATGCGGCAAAGGCATTTTCTACAAAAAACAGCACGTTTGTACAATCCAAGCCTGGCCGGAATGCCGATGATGCGAACTGAACAACGGCACGACATGGCCTGTGGCGCCCGCGGATGCGGGCGGGTCCGCGCACCTGTTCGGCCCAGGATTTTTGCAACCGGCAAGACGGATGGCACTATGGAAAGCACCGTATACGTCGTTGATGACGATGGCATGGTCAGGACCGCCCTGTTGAGACTGCTGGCCTCGGCCGGTCTGAAGGCACGCGGCTTTGCCTCGGCCGATGAATTCCTGCGGGAAACCCTGCCGGGCACACCCTGCTGCCTGCTGCTGGACATGAAGATGCCGGGCTCGGACGGCTTCGAGGTGGTACGGCGTCTGGAACAGCGCGGTGATGCCATTCCGGTCATCTTCATCTCGGGCTACGGCACTATCCCCGTCACGGTACAGGCCATGAAGGCGGGCGCGCATGAATTCCTCACCAAGCCCATCGAAGACGAACGTCTGCTGGGTGCGGTGCAGGATGCCCTGACCATCGCCGGGCGCAACCTGCATCAACGGGTGGAGCAGGCCGCCAACACCTCGCGCCTGGAAAAGCTCACGCCGCGCGAACGCGAAGTGCTGGAACTGGCCATCGGCGGGCTGCTCAACAAGCAGATCGCCACCGAGCTGGGCATCAGTGAAATCACCGTCAAGGTCCACAAGCGTCGCGTGATGGACAAGATGCAGACCAGAACCCTGGCCGACCTGGTGCGCGCAGCGGAGCGCTTGCAGATTCAATCGGCGCGGCAGCGCTAGGCGAACAGGGTTCGCCTCCCCCCTTCCGGCCACCCATCGGTCACCTCAGGCGAGACGGCTCGAAGTCCTTCGACTTCGTCCAGCGTTATGGTGCCGACTTTATGGGTAGCGGCAGATCATCCTTGCCCCGCATATTTATCGTAGCTACGATAATATGTATGGACATCGTATTCGACCCCGGCAAAGATGCGGCCAACCTTGCCAAACATGGCGTCTCACTTGCGCTGGCCGCAGAGATGGATTGGGACGATGCGCTGATCAGGACCGATGACCGGCGGCGCATGATCAGCCTGCGCAAGGCCAATCAAAGGGAGTTTCAACTGTATGCCGAAAATTAAACAAGGGGCGCTTCCCCCTGACGATGCGGAAGATGCCGCGATCACTGCGGCGGCCTTGTCGGATCCCGACAATCCCCCCCTGACGGCCAAGGATTTTGCAGCCATGCAGCCGGCACGCAGCCGCGGCCGCCCCGCCGGCAGCGGGACGAAGGTCCAAGTGACGATGCGCTTCGATATCGACGTACTGGAGGCTTTCAAGAGCCAGGGCGCAGGCTGGCAAAGCCGGATGAACGGCGCATTGCGTGAATGGCTTGCGCAGCATCGTTGAGATTGCAGGCTGCGCGAAAGGCCTTGATGCCTGTTCGCACTGAGAACCCATTGCGTCAACAGACATGAGATGCGTTCTCAGTTCATTGGGGGTGTGCTTCTGACCGATCTCGTCCCCTCACCCACCCCATCGGCCCCACCCCCATCACCTGCTTGAACACCCGGCTGAAGTGACTCTGGTCGGCAAACCCGCATTCCAGCGCAACGAGCGACATGCTCTTGTCGCCCTCGCGCAGCAGACGGCAGGCCAGAGCGATGCGCTGGCGCTGCAGCCAGGCATGCGGGGGCAAGCCGAAGCTGAGCTTGAAGGCGCGCGAGAAATGTGCGCGCGACAGCCCGCATTGCGCCGCCAGCTCGGCCAGGCGCACCGGCTGCCCCAGATGCGCCAGCATGTAGTCGCGCACCCGCACCTGCTGCCACCCGGCCAGGCGGCCGCCGCTGCGCGCCAAGGGCTGGCCGCCGTAACGCTGCGCCAGATGGGTATGCAGGGCCAGCATGACGCTGTCGACAAAGACCGTATCACCCTGTTCGCCCTGCTCGACCTGTTCGGCCGTCTCCCCCAGCATCGGCAACATGGCCTGGATCAGATGCCAGACCACCGGATCGCGTACGCCCTGCCGCTGTTGCAGCAGGCCAATGCGCCGACCGTGCTCCTCGCTCCAGCGCTCCAGCGTGGTACGCGGCAACTGCAGGCGCACGTTGTCGTAACCCGAGAGATGCTGGCAACGCCACTGCTCGCGCAGGTCGGTAATGGCCATCTCCCCCAGGCGGTGGCCACCGGCATGCACCAGCTGTCCGGCGCGCCAGAGCTTGTGATGGCGAAAATCCTGCAACTGCACGATGACCGAAAAGGCATCCTCGCCGGGAATGTCGATCACCGGCGCGATACCTGCCGGCACGCCCCCGGCAGGCGACTGGGTCGCACGTGCCAGGAGAATGTCGTCCTGCAGACGAATGCGCTTCATGAATCGCTGGGAGATGGGCTGGATCACGCGAAAAAACGGTCAAGTTGAATAAAAAAGCAACGGTCCGCTCCAGCTGCCGCTCACAGGCCGGCGCATCCGAAGCTGGGTGAAGGAAAACGCAAAAAAGGCAGAGCCGTCAAGCTCTGCCTTTTTCCAGTCCCGGCGTACAGGACTCACATCGAAGTCCGCCCCGATTCGAACAGGAACCAGGCCCGCTGCTCGGCCTCGTCGATCCAGTTCTCCAGCAGGCTGGCCGTGGCCACGTCGCCATGCTCGTCGCACAGCGCGTGGGTGGCCAGCATGAAACCGACCAGGCGCAGATTGTCTTCGCGCAGTTCGGCCAGCATGTCGGAGGGCGTGACGAAATCGGCATCGTTGTCGGCCAGTCGCTGCAGCCGGCCGACATGGCCGGTGGAACGCAGCGTGGTCGCGCCGATCTTGCGGACCCGCTCGGCCACCGCATCGGTGATGGCGATGATCTGCTGCGCCTGGTCGTCCAGCAGCAGGTGGTAGTCACGGAAGTGCGGGCCGGACATGTGCCAGTGGAAATTCTTGGTCTTCAGGTACAGCGCGAAGATATCCGCCAGCAACATGGTCAGCGCCCCGCCGATTTCCTGCGTGGCCAGCGCCGAAAGTGCGCCGGGCGTGGCCAGCGGCGCCAGCCGGCGCTTTTCCAGCTGCTGGCGTTGGGTTGCGTCCAGGCTCATGGTGCTCACCCCTTCAGGAAGGCCAGCAGGTCTTCGTTGATCTGATCCTTGTGGGTGGCGCACAGGGCGTGCGGTGCACCGCCGTAGATCTTCAACTGTGCCCCCGGCACCATCTCGGCCACCAGCTTGCCGGTGGTCTGGAAGGGCACGACCTGGTCGTCGTCGCCGTGGATCACCAGGGTCGGGAAGTTGAATTTCTTGATGTCTGCCCGGAAATCGGTACCGGAGAAGGCCGTCACGCAATCCAGCGTGCCCTTGAGCGAAGCCAGCATGGCGATGTTGAAGGTCTGTGCCAGCACGCCCGCGCTGACCGCATTGGCCTTGCCGGGACGATTGGTGCCGAAGAAGACCGCCGCGAAATCGCTGATGAATTGCGCACGATCCTTCAACAGCCCTTCCTTGATACCGGCGAAGACCTCGGCCGGTACGCCCTGCGGGAAGTCCGGGGCCTGGCCGAAGATCGGCGTCACCGCGCCCAGCAGTGCCGCCTTGGCCACGCGCTGGCTGCCGTGGCGACCAATGTAGCGGGCCACGTCGCCACCGCCCATGGAGAAGCCGACCAGGGTGGCGCCCTGCAGGTCCAGCTTGTTCATCAGCTCGGCCAGGTCGTCGGCGAAGGTGTCGTAGTCATAGCCGCTCCAGGGCTGGCCGGAACGGCCGAAACCACGGCGGTCATAGGCGATGACGCGATAGCCGCGCTCGGCCAGGAAGTTCATCTGGTATTCCCACATGTCGCCATCCAGCGGCCAGCCGTGGCCGAAGACGACCGGTTGGCCGCTGCCCCAGTCCTTGTAATAGATTTCAGTACCGTCGCGGGTGGTGAGGGTGCTCATGGTGTGACTCCTTGTGAAGTAATGTGGACGTTGCCGCTTGCGCGGCCAGCGTGCAGGGGGACAGCAGCCGCCCTGCATGCAGGGCGGCTTGAGAACAGGGATGGGACGACACCGACCGCCGTGGCCGGGCAGCCCCTAAGGCTGCGCCGCAGCCTGGCCCAGCCGCCACTGGCCGGGACCGCACAACGCGATGGCCGTGAAGATCACCAGCAGCAGCCAGCCGAACTGGCCCTCGGCAATGCTCCAGTCAGGATGCACTGCCAGCATGGCCACCAGCAGTACCCCGATGACGGGCAGGCAGGCCAGGCGGGTGACGAGGCCCAGGGCGATGAGCACCGGGCACAGCGCCTCGGCCAGGATGGCCGACCAGAGCGAGACCGTCGGGCCCAGGCCGAAGGGGTCTTCGATGACGGTCAGCTCATGGGCGTAATGGGTGAGCTTGGGCAGTCCATGCACGTAGAAGAGCATGAAGCTGCCCGCCACGCGCAGGAACAACAGCCCCACGTCCAGGGGCGGGACCGGCAAACCCGGCCGGCGGGCGGGATGGCGCGTTTGCATGATCGGCTCCCGTCAGAACGCAAAGCAACTGCAACCCAACGCGCCCCAGAATCCGGCGAAATTGGACACCGGAACGCTGGACTTGCGCGCCACGTCATGCGCATGTCCATGGACACCACAGGAGCCCGCGCAGGCATGCGGCAGCGCGGTCTTCTTCTGGCGGGCGGCATCGCCCCCGGCAACGGCGCGGTAGTGCCCCGGCACCTTGGCCACCGGCGACCACTCGGGCAAGACCGGGATCTCGCCGGGTCCGTAGGAGGAGAACGGCCCGGCACCATAGACCACCTTGCCATCGACCACGGTCATGAGCGATTCGATGGCCTTGATCTGGTCTTCATGCACGCTGAAGAAATCCGCCGACAGCACCGCCAGGTCGGCCAGCTGGCCGGCCCGGATGCGGCCTTTTTTTGCCTGTTCGCTGGAGAACCAGGCGCTGCCTGCGGTCCACAGTTCCAGTGCAGTTTCGCGAGGTAACCTGCCAGTTGACCGGTACAGTTGGGTGCCGCCAACAGTACGGCCGGAGACCAACCAGTACAGTGCCGTCCAGGGGTTGTAGCTGGCCACCCGGGTGGCATCGGTACCGGCGCCGACCGGCACGCCCATCTCCAGCATCTTGGCGATCGGGGGCGTGTGCTCGGCAGCATCGCTACCGTAGCGGTCGATGAAGTACTCGCCCTGGAAGGCCATGCGATGCTGGATGGCGATGCCGCCGCCCAGCGCCTTGACGCGCTCGATGTTGCGCTCGGTGATGGTCTCGGCGTGGTCGAACATCCAGTGCAGGCCATCGAAGGGAATGTCGCGGTTGACCTTCTCGAACACGTCGAGCATGCGCGCGATCGATTCGTCATAGGTGGCATGCAGGCGGAATGGCCAGCGATTGGACACCAGATGACGCACCACGCGCTCCAGTTCCTCTTCCATGCCCTCGGCCAGGTCGGGGCGCGGCTCCAGGAAGTCCTCGAAGTCGGCGGCGGAAAACACCAGCATTTCACCTGCGCCGTTATGGCGCAGGAAATCGTCGCCGTCACCCGGCTTGACCAGGCCGGTCCACTTCTGGAAATCGGCCAGCTCACCGCCCTTGTTCTGCGTGAACAGGTTGTAGGCAATGCGGATGGTCAACTGGCCGTCAGCGGCCAGCTTGTTGATGATCTGGTAGTCATCCGGGTAGTTCTGAAAACCGCCGCCGGCATCGATGGCGCTGGTCACGCCCAGGCGGTTCAACTCGCGCATGAACTGGCGGGTCGAGTTGACCTGGTATTCCTGAGGCAGGGTCGGTCCCTTGGCCAGGGTGGCATACAGGATCATGGCATTGGGACGGGCGATCAGCATGCCGGTCGGGTTGCCCGAGGCATCGCGCACGATTTCGCCGCCCGGCGGATTGGGCGTGTCCCTGGTGTAGCCGACGGCCTGCAACGCGGCACGGTTGAGCAGGGCGCGGTCATACAGGTGCAGCACGAAGACCGGGGTATCGGGCGCGGCGGCGTTCAATTCTTCCAGCGTGGGCATGCGCTTTTCGGCGAACTGGAATTCGGTCCAGCCGCCCACCACGCGCACCCATTGCGGATGCGGAGTACGCGCGGCCTGGTCCTTCAACATGCGCAGCGCATCGGCCAGCGAGGGCACGCCTTCCCAGCGCAGTTCCAGGTTGTAGTTCAGGCCACCGCGAATGAGGTGCAGGTGGGAGTCATTCAGGCCGGGGATGACGGTGCGCCCGCCCAGGTCGATGACCTGGGTGGTGGCTTGTTTCAGACGCATCACGTCGGCGGCGCTGCCGACTTCGAGGAATTTTCCGCCGCCGATGGCAAGGGCCTCGGCGATGGGGTTTTGCTTGTCGACGGTGTGGATCTTGCCGTTCAACAGGATCAGATCAGGGGTCACGCTGGTTGCGGTCATCATGGAGGCTCCGGGCATGGACTAAGGCGATGGAGAGGGCGAATTGCGCAGGTAGTGAGGCCGCTTGCCGCGGACTGCTCATCCCCTGCGCTTTTGTTGACGCTTTTATTGGTGCTTGCAGTGTGCAAAAACGTACAGCCAGCGTCTAGCTATACGAACAGATAATGGCAGCGCTCCCCCCGCTTGCCTATGATCGCCTCCGGCAGCCTCGCTCCCGCTGTCCACCGGTCTGCTTCGCCGCTCCCCGCCACCAGGCCGGCACACTCCTCCACCATCATCCACCTACGGAATCATCATGACCACCAATACCAAGCTCGACGTGCTGACCCCGACCAACTGCCAGTTCATCATCATCGACCATCAGCCGCAGATGGCTTTCGGCGTGCAATCGATGGACCGCCAGGCACTGAAGAACAACGTCGTCGCCCTGGCCAAGTCGGCCAAGGTGTTCAACATCCCCACCGTCATCACCACCGTGGAAACCCAGGGCTTCTCCGGCTACACCTATCCGGAACTGCTGTCGGTGTTCCCCGAGCACGACATCCTGGAGCGTACCTCCATGAACTCCTGGGACGACCAGAAGGTGCGCGACGCCCTCAAGGCCAACGGCAAGAAGAAGGTGGTCGTGGCGGGTCTGTGGACCGAGGTCTGCAACAACAGCTTCGCCCTGTGCGCCATGGCCGAAGGCGACTACGAGATCTACATGGTGGCCGACGCTTCCGGCGGCACCTCCAAGGAAGCCCATGACTACGCCATGCAGCGCATGATCCAGGCCGGCGTCATCCCCGTGACCTGGCAACAGGTGATGCTGGAATGGCAGCGTGACTGGGCCCGCAAGGAAACCTACAGCGCCGTCATGGACATCGTGCGCGAGCACTCCGGCGCCTACGGCATGGGTGTGGACTACGCCTACACCATGGTGCACAAGGCCGAACAGCGCCCGCACGGCAACCAGCAGACCCTGGCCCCGGTGCCGGCCAAGTAAGCGCCCGCAGCCACTGGCGCCGCCGCCCTGCAGCCGTCGATCGGACGGAGGCGGCGGCGCCCCACCTTCATGAGGAGCCGGGCCATGTCCGCTTATCTGATTTCACTGGGGGCCGGCATCCTGATCGGTGTCGTCTATGCGCTCTTCAAGGTGCGCTCACCGGCGCCACCGGGCATCGCCCTGATCGGCCTGCTGGGCATGGTGCTGGCCGAGCGCCTGGTCAACGGTCTGGGCCCCCTGCTGGGCCATTGATTCCTGGAGTACGCATGAAACCCTATCTGATCTCCCTCCTGATGGGCCTGCTGGCCGGACTGATCTATGCCGCCCTGCACGTGCAGTCGCCGGCTCCGCCCATCATCGCCCTGCTCGGTTTGCTGGGCATGCTCATCGGCGAACAACTGGTCCCCATCGCGCGTCGCAAGCTGGCCGGGGAAGCGCTGACGGCGTCCTGGTTCCACCGCGAGTGCATGCCCAAGATCACCGGCACGCCACCGCCGGACCAGCAGTAGGCCAGGTATCGCAGGCCACAGCGCTGACGATGATGAGCCAGGGGGAGACCATGCCCGCATCACACCGCCCCATCGCCGTGATCGACGACGATCCCGGCGTTCGCACCGCGCTGTGCAACCTGCTGGACTCCGCCGGCCACCGTCATTGCAGTTTCGATTGCGGCGAGGATTTCCTCTCCAGTACCTGCCTGCCCATGGCGGGCTGCGCCATCGTCGATCTGAACCTGCCGAGGATGAGCGGTTTCGAACTGGCCGAGCAATTGCGCCTGCTGCGACCGGACCTGCCGCTGCTGTTGCTGTCGGCGCAGGCCACGGCACTGCAGCAACAGCGCGCCACTACCATGGGGATCGCACTGCTGGCCAAGCCGGTCGATGCCGATACCCTGCTGGTACTCCTGACGGCCACCCGGCTCTACGGACCACCCTGACACCCTGACCGGCAATGCGGCACAATGCGCCCTTGAGCCCACATTCTTGCCAGGAGAATCCCTTGCCGTCCGACCCGCGTCCCGCCGACGACGATGCCCTGCTGCAAACCCTGTGCGAACTGTCGGCGCTGCTCGATCCTGTCCTGCTCAAGCCGGCCATCACACGTGCCCTCTGCCAGCTTGCCGGCGCGCGGCGCTGCCTGCTGGTGCGCCATGAAGCAGGCCTGGATCTGATCGAGGCCGAAGCACGGCGTGACGGACTGGAGGTCTGCAACAGCCAGCGCTACTGCATTGCCGGACCGGATGATCTGCAGGCGGCACTGACGCTGATCCTGAGTCATCATGGCCAGTCGCATGGCGCACTGCTGCTGTTTTATGACGATGCGCCCGGCCAGGCCATGACACGCTGCGCCCGCCACATCGCAGCACATGCCGCCGTGCTGCTGAGCAATGCCGCCGACCATGCCCGGGCCTTGCTGGAAAAGGAAATGCTGCTGTGCGCCGAGCGCGAGCTGCGCACCAGCCAGGAACTGCTCAAGCAGGGCGAACGTTTCAACCACGCCGGCAGCATGCGCTACCTGGTGCGCGAAGACCTGATGTTCTGCTCCGACGAACTGTGTCGCATCTATGGCCTGCCGCCCGGCCGCAACTGCATCACCTATGACGAGTTCGCAGCGCTCATGCACCCCGATGACCGCCAGGAAGTGATCGACACCGTCAACGCCGCCGTCGCCATGGGTGGCACCATCCGCGTGGAGCACCGCATCTGCCGCCAGGATACCGGCGAAGTACGTACGCTCTCCGGCATCGGCAAGCCGGTGTGGGTCGACGGCACCTTTACCGAATACATGGGCACGGCCACCGATATCACCGTGCGGCGCCAGGCCGAGTACGCCATCCGCGCCGCCCAGGTGGACATGGAGCGCGTGGCGCGCGCCAACACGGCGGGCCAGTTGACGGCCTCCATCGCCCATGAGATCAACCAGCCGCTCATGTCCATCGTCTCCAATGCCGGCGCCAGCCTGCGCTGGCTGGACCGAAGCGCGCCGGAACTGGAGCATGCGCGTGCCAGCCTGCGCGACATCATCAGCGAAGGCCAGCGCGCCGCCGGCATCATCAGCGGGCTGCAGAACCTGACCCGCAAGCACGCGACGCAATTCGAACGTATCGACCTGCACGCACTGATCCGCCATATCCTGACGCTCTCGCGCAGCGAACTGGAGCAGCGCGACGTGCATCTGGTCCTCTCGCTCTCCCCTGCCGAGGTCCATGTGCTGGGGGATACGGTGCAGTTGCAGCAGGTACTGCTGAACCTGGTGGTCAATGCCATCGATGCCATGACCGGCGTGCCGGAAAACGCGCGCACCTTGAGCATCAGCACCACCTGCTGCAATGAGCAGCGGGTCAAGGTGACGATACAGGACAGCGGTGCAGGCATCGCCCCCGAGGCCATGCCGCGCATCTTCGACGCCTTCTACACCACCAAGGAAAACGGCATGGGCATGGGTCTGGCCATCTGCCGCTCCATCATCGAGACCCATCGCGGCCGCTTGCGCGTGACGGCGGCCTCGCCGCAAGGCAGCGCGTTCGGTTTCGACCTGCCACGCGTGCCGTGATGCGATGTGGGCCGGCCGTCAGCCCAGCCGACGGCGCCATGCGCCCGGACTGCTGCCGACGATCTGTGAGAACACACGGGTGAAATGACTCTGGTCGTAGAAACCACAGGCCACAGCGATGTCGGCCAGCGAGAGCTGGGTCAGGCGCAGGTAATGGCGCGCCATGTCGACGCGCTGGATCAGCAGCCACTGGTGCGGCGTGTGACCGGTGCTGGCCTTGAAGGCGCGCAGGAAGTAGCTGGCCGACATGTTGCACTCGCGCGCGATGTCCGCAATGGAGAGGGCGTCCCTGGACTTCTGCAACAGCATCTGCTTGGCGCGCTCTTCATGCAGCCGCGACAGCCGCATATGGCGTTGACCAGGCGGGCTGACGCCACCATAGCGCCGCAGCAGATGGGTTCCCATGGCCAGGCCGAGCTGGTCCACGAACAGGCGCTGGTCGGCATCGGGCTGCGCCAGTGCCGGTGCCAGGGCAGCGGCCAGATGAGCCAGCACCGGATCGTCATGACCGGTGACGGTGGCCAGGCCACTGGCCTTGCCTGCCCGCAGATCCTCATTGACCGTGGCGAACCAGGACAGCGGCAGCTCCACCAGCAGGAAATCGAAGGGCGTCTGCAGGTCGGCCCGGTAGTCTTCGGAAAAATCACGAATGTAGACGGCACCGCGCCCGAACTCGAACTGCGCCCCCTGGCGGCCGCGGAAGATGTTGCGGCGGTGTTGCGGGGCCATCGAGATACCCACCAGGAAACCACGATCGGAGGCCGGGGTATGGACCTGGGAGACCTCGCCACCCTCGACCCGCTTGCGATAGAAGCTGAAGTAACTGCCCTGCAGTTCCTGGCTCTGCTTGAGGCGAGTGGCCGAGCAGCCCAGCGAATCACTGCGCAAGGAGGACGTGGGGGAAGCGGTCAGGGCAGTCATGGGTGAGCGCGATGACATCAGAAAATCCGATAAGGGCGCACAGCGGCCCGGTTCCCGGATTCTACACAGGTGCGCGATACGACGTGAGGATTGCTCAGTTTCATTGCCGCCGCTCAGGATGGCTTGCGGGCAGCCTCCTGCAGCATGGCCTCGCCGACCTCTGCCTGACCACGCTCGAGCAGCGTACGGCCGGCAGCGTCGATGTCGCGCACGTCCTTGTTCTGGCTGAGCTTGCGCTTGCCTTCCAGGCGCGTGATCTCGATCTCGATGCCGACGATGGCCTTGAGCAGGGTATCGGTAAAGTCGGCGGGCGCATCGGACATCTTCCACGGCCTTGTCTCTCCGGCCTCATGGGTGCGCGTCAGGCGCGCCACCACACCGCGCAGATAGCGCTCGTCGTCACGGATGGTGACGCGCCCGTGGGCATGCGCCACGCTGTAGTTCCAGGTCGGCACCTGGCGATGTGCCTCGTGCTTGCTGGGATACCAGCTCGGCGAGATGTAGGCGTCGCCGGCCGAGAACACCACCAGTACCGCATCGCCATCGGCCAGTTCGCGCCACAGCGGATTGGCGCGCGCCACATGCAGATGCAGCGTACCCAGCGCGCCCTGAGTAGCATCGAGATGACAGGGCAGGTGATTGGCATCCAGTCCGCTGGCGGTGTGCGAGACCAGCACGCCGAAGGGATGGGCGGTGATGAGCTGGTGCAGGCTGGTGGTGTCGTTGTCGGCGAAATGGGCGGGGATGTACATGCGTTTCCTGGCAAGTGGGTGAGCTGCCTCATTGTAAGGCAAGGCCCGCCGGGAACGCCGCAGCGCGCCGACTCAGCGTGCCGGACCGGCCTGCGCGTTGACCGGCATGGCCGAGCTCGGCAGACCGAAAACGCGATCAAAGCCCAGGTTGAACAGGTAGGTGTAGATCATGAAGAAGACGATCAGCCCGAAGTCCAGCACTAGCGCATCCCACAGGCTCATGTCCAGCCACCAGGCAAACAGCGGCACCAGCATCACCACCAGGCCGCCTTCGAAACCGAGGGCGTGTGCCGCACGGCGCGCGAAGTTGCGGCCACGGCGCGGCTGGCGGGCTTCCCAGCGCTCGAACAGACCGTTGAAGATGAAATTCCAGACGAAGGCTATCGTCGACGAGGCCACCGCAGCCGCCGATGAATGCGCACCGTCATGGCCGGCGAAGACGGTCAGCCCGACCGTCGTGAAAATGATGGCCAGGCCCTCGAAGAGGCAGGCATAGACCAGCTTGCGTTTGAATCCCTGCATGATGTGCTCCTGAAAACAGCAGCGCGCCAGCTCCCTTTGCCCCCCGGAAGCGGACCCGGACTGGCCGCGCGATGGAAAGCATTCTATGATGAAGTTTTTGATGAATGAAGTCGGCTTCTTTCAGTTTTTCTGACAGGTGGCCGACCGGCTTGCAGAAGGAACATGCCATGGCTTTCTCCAGTGACAACGTCCGGGTCTTTCTGGCAGTGCTCGACAGTGGCTCGTTTTCGGCGGCGGCGCGCCTGCTGGGCCGGGTGCCGTCCTCGGTCAGCATGACCATCAGCCAGCTGGAAGCCGAGCTGGACCTGGTCTTGTTCGACCGTACCGCGCGCGATGCCCGCCCTACCGAACTGGCGCGCGCCCTGGAGCCGGATGCACGCCTGCTGGCCAGCACCCTGCGCCAGCTCGATGCGCATGCGCTGGCCATGCACCAGGGGCTGGAGCGCAAGCTGACTCTGGCGGTCGCCCCGGAACTGCTGTCGGTGCCCTGGGCCAAACCGCTGGCGGTGCTGGCCGGGGAGTTTCCCTCGCTGGAGGTGGAAGTGCTGTCCTCGCCCCAGGCCGATGCCATGCGCATGCTCTATGACAATACGGCGCAGCTGGCGCTGGTCTTCGAGCGCCACGCCGGCAATGATCGCGAAGCCTTCCAGGAATTCAGCAGCGAAATGATGGTGGCCGTGATCGCGCCTGATCATCCCGCACGGCTGCGCAAGAAGCGCAAGCTGCGCTACGAGGACCTGTATGACATCCGTCAGATCGCCGTGGCCAGCCGCGATGCCAGCATCTCGGACCCGCGCTTCTTCCTGGCACGGCATCTGTGGCGCACCGACAATCACCTGGCCACACTCTCGCTGGTACGCGAGGGCCTGGGCTGGGCCTATCTACCGCACAGCCTGGTGCAGGCGCAGATCGAGGCCGGTACGCTGGTGGTCATCGATTTCGACAACATCAGCAACCAGCAGCGCATGTGGGTGGATGTGGTGTGGAACAAGGATCAGCCGCTGGGGCTGGGGGCGCAACGCTTCATTGCACTGATGCGGGAAATGGCGCCGAGCCGGCGCAAGCGGTCGCACAAATGAATGGGGCTCATCAGAAACCGGAAACCGTTCGGACCGAGCAAGTCCCTCAGGGCCGACTCGAAGGCGCTACGCGGGGCAAAATCATCATCACGCTGCACAGCGTCTTCGATACGCGGCGTGGCCGCTACTCAGTCCGAATGGTTGGTTATTTTCACAATGAAAACCGAATGAACATCGATCAATTTTTTTAAGTTTTTAAGGAAAGCCGACTTAGAGAAAGAATTCCGAATACTTAGTTTTCAAGGAATGACCTGGGTCTTGCTCTTGGCCGCCAGCAACTGCACCAGCAACTGGTCACGCTCGGCGGCCAGGTCGGTGGAGGTCTTGCCGCGCATCTGTTGTGCCACGCCCGCACCAATCTGCGCCTTGAGTGCATCCGTGATGGCTGGCGCTCCCAGGTCGGCCCACCAGCTCTCGATGGGTGGCCCCAGGTGATCGAGCATATGCCCGATGCCGCCCTCCCCGCCCGACATGTGCAGGTTGAGATACGGCCCCATCAGCGCCCAGCGCAGGCCGGGGCCATAGGCGATGGCCGTATCGATGTCCTCGGTGCTGGCCACGCCCTGCTCGACCAGGTGGAAAGCCTCGCGCCACAACGCGGCCTGCAGGCGGTTGGCGATGTGACCCTTGACCTCCTTGCGTACATGGATGGCCTTCTTGCCGATGGCGGTATAGAACGCCAGCGCGGCCTGCACCGCCTCCGGCGAGGTCTGCGCGCCACCGATGACTTCCACCAGCGGGATCAGGTGCGGGGGATTGAAAGGATGGCCCAGCACCACCCGACCCGGATGGCGGCAGGCCGCCTGCACCTTGCTCATCAGCAGGCCCGACGAACTCGACGCCAGCACCACATGGGTCGGCAGGACGGCATCCATGCGCTGGAACAGATCGATCTTGAGATCTTCCCGCTCGGGGCCGTTTTCCTGCACGAAGTCCGCCCCCTGCAACGCCTCTTCCAGCGACGCCGAGAAGCGCAGTCGCTCCGGCGAGGCGCCCGGCGCCAGGCCCAGCTCTTCCAGGCTGGGCCAGTGGCGCGCCACGGCGGCCCGCAGCTTTTCCTCCGCGCCCGGCATCGGGTCGGTGGCCGACACCTCCAGCCCCCGCGCCAGGAAATAGGCCACCCAGCTGGCGCCGATGACGCCCGTCCCCACCACCGCCACCCGCCGTACCTCCTGATGACCGGACCAGGGGCCGCTTGCTGATACCTGCATGCTTGTCTCCTCTATTGATGGGCTTCAGTGAAATCGCGCTGAAGCTGAATATTCTCGGTAAATCTCGATTTTATTCGATGTTTCGGTGCGAGATTTGCGCGGGCATTCGGCTACGATTGGTATCAAAGCACACAGACAAACTCCCGGATATGAATCGGGATCAACTCCGGGTCATCCCATGTTCCTCTATCTTCCTTTTCTGCTGGCCTTCCTGACCGTCCTCGGCATTGCATTGGGCTGGAAATCATTGAGCAACAAGCTATGGTTGGCAAGCACCGGCGTCACCCTGTGGTGGTTCAGTCAAACCACCCAGGGTCACCTGGGTTTCGTCCTGTAATGGCACCGTCTCATGGATCGTTCCGTCGTCTTCACCCCGCGCGAACCCGTCCTGCCGGGCGGGATCTTTCTCAATTGCCTGTGCCTGCTGGCCGTCACTGCCTACCTGGGCCTGCTGCTGTACTACCAGTGGGTACTGCTGGTAGCGCCTTGTCCGCTGTGCCTGCTGCAGCGCACCGGCATCATCCTGACCGGCATCGGCTTCATGCGCAATCTGCGCTTCGGGGTCAAGAGCGCGCACTATGGGGTCGCGCTGGTGGGTGCGCTACTGACCGGGCTGATCGCGCTGCGCCAGATCTCGCTGGAGGCCCTGGCCGGGCAGACGCCGCAAGGACCGATGTTCCAGGGCATGCACTTCTATACCTGGACGGCCCTGTTTGCCCTGGTGTCCATCCTGGTGATCGCCTTGCTGCTGTGCGTCAAGAGCGCGGAATATCCGGCCACGCTGCTGCTGTTGCAAAGCGCGGAACGGCAAGATGAACCGCGTCGCATCCCCTGGGGCAGGATCGTGGTGAGCACCCTCTTCCTGCTGATGGTGGGGGCGCACCTGGTGGCCAGTCTCACCGACTGCAACCGCGCAGCCTGCGATGAAGACCTGCTCGATCGCCTGCAACTGCATGCCCCGTCCCCCTGGTCCAGATGAAAAAACGGCGCACGCCTGCAACTTGCAGGGGTGCGCCGGTCAAGGACGGCTCAAGACTATCGTGGCCCGACACGCCTGGCGCGCGTGCCGGGCCTGGGCATTACCGTTGCATCAGAAGCGGTGCTGCATGCCCAGGGTGGTACCGAACTGGCTGCTGCCGAAGCCGGCATCATCACGCGACAGGCCCACCAGCTGGTTGTTCCTGGCCTTGGCATAGGCCGTGCTCAGGTACAGGTCGGTGCGCTTGGACAGCGCATACTTCAAGCGCAGCGAATACATGATGGGATCGGCATCGTTGGCTACGTTCTTGATGTTCTGGTAGTAGATCGCCCCCATCACGCTCATGGCCGGCGTGAACTTCCAGGTCACGCCACCCCAGTAGAAGTCGCTGCGCAGATCGGTCGCGCCGGTGGCCAGAGACTTCTTGTAGTAGCGATAACCGAGGTTGAACTTCCACGCATCGGAGAGCTGGTAGCCCGCGGCCAGGTGGGCGCTGGTGGCACGGTCATAGGGGGTATTGGCGGTGCTGGTGCTGTTGTTGCGGTCATAGGTCGCAGCCACGCTGAATGGGCCGGTCCCCCAACCCAGGCCGACGGCATACTTGGCACCGTTGCGGGTCTCGCCGGCCACCTCACCGAAGCCGACCGTCGCGCCCAGCTTCACGCCCGCGAACTGGCCCTGATACTTGACCAGGTTGGACACGCCGGTGAGCATGCCATCCTTGCGGCTACCGGTAGCACCGGCCGAAGTCACCCACGAATAGTTGGCCGAGTAGCCCATGGGGTCGAAGGGCAGGATGAAGTCATAGGTGGTGGAGAAGGAACGACCCACGACTACGCGGCCGAAGCCGCCTTCCAGGCCAACATTGGACTGGCGGTTGAAGAGCTGGTTGGCATCGCCATCGAGGGCGCCGTTATCCAGCTTGAAACCGTTTTCCAGCTGGAAGATGGCCTTGAGGCCGCCGCCCAGGTCTTCCGTACCGCGAAAGCCGATGCGCGAGGTGTTCATGGATCCCGAATTCAGGCGCACCAGGCCGTTGCCGGCGGCGTTGGCATTGGTGAGGTATTCCACGCCCGAATCGACCAGGCCATAGATGGTGACGGAGGTTTGCGCCTGGACCGAGGTCGTGGCGAACGCGGCGAATGCGGCCAGCATGCTGGCCGCCAGATGAGTCTTTTGCACTGAGGTCTCCTTGATTGAGAACGTTGGATAGCGTCGGCGCGGCCCCGCCGCGCGACGTCTTCTGGTCATGCACCCGGTCTTTTCGTGATGTGGTTTTCCGGGTGAGCGAGGCGATGGCGGGTGGCCTTCCTCACTGGTTTTCATCGATGAGATGAATCGTCAAAAAACTAAGTGTCGCCGTCCGGAAAACTTAGTTGTCCGGAACGGCCAACTTAGTTTTTCAGAATGCCCACAGGGCCTGTTCCGGCAGCGACAGCCAGTATTCGCCCTGCTCCAGGCGCTGCGGCGCGTAGGCACGCAGGCCGACCGAACCGGCCGGGCCGCCCTCGACCTTGAACAGGCACTCCCAGCGGTCGCCCAGGTACATGCAGGTCGACAGCGGCAGGCGGATCGCATTGCCGGTCTGCTCGCCCGAGATGCGCACCTGCTCCACGCGAATGATGCCGGTGAGCTGCTCGCCGGGGCGGGCGTCGTCGCGTCCGCGCAGGGTGGCCACGGCGATGCCGCCATCGAGCTTCACGGTCACGCGCTCACCCTCGCGGCTGACCACCTCGGCGGCCAGCTTGTTGTTGCTGCCCATGAACTCGGCGGTGAACAGGGTATCGGGGGTCTGGTACATGCTCTGCGGCGTGCCCTGCTGTTCGATGCGGCCATTGTTGAGCAGCAGGATGCGGTCGGAGATGGCCATGGCCTCGCCCTGGTCGTGAGTCACCATGAGCGCCGACAGGCCCAGGCGCACGATCAGTTCGCGCAGGAAGGCGCGGGCTTCCTCGCGCAGCTTGGCGTCGAGGTTGGAGAGCGGCTCGTCCAGCAGGATCACCTGCGGGTTGTAGACCAGCGCCCGGGCGATGGCCACGCGCTGTTGCTGGCCACCGGAAAGCTGGTGCGGATAACGCTCGCCCAGGTGGCCCAGGCCCAGCTGCGACAGCACTTCCTTGACGCGCTTGGCGATCTCGGTCGAGGGCGTCTTGCGCAGCTTGAGGCCATAGGCGACGTTGTCAGCCACGGTCTTGTGCGGCCACAGCGCATAGGACTGGAACACCAGGCCCAGATTGCGTTCTTCGGCGGGCATCTCGAAGTTGCGCGCGCCCTCGAAAACGCGGCGGGTACCGATGTCGATGGTGCCGGCCTTGGGCGATTCCAGCCCGGCCACGGCGCGCAGCAGCGTGGTCTTGCCGCTGCCGGAGGGGCCCAGCAGGGCCACCACTTCACCGCGTTGCAACTGCATGGAAACACCCTTCAGGATGGGATTGGCGGAGGCGCCGCTACCATAGTCCAGGTGCAGGTCGTTGACGGAAAGTTCGGTCATGATGATTCCTCAGGATGCTCTTTAGGGAGGCTGGTGCCGCTCAGTCGTGCAGCTTGACGCCGAAGCGCAGCGCAATGCCCAGGCCCACGGCCACCAGCGTGATATTGATGAAGGACAGCGCCGCTACCAGTTCCACGGCGCCGGCGGCCCACATGGAGACGATCATCGAACCGATCACCTCGGTACCGGGCGAGAGCAGATAGACGCCGGTGGAGTACTCGCGCTCGAAGATCAGGAACACCATCAGCCAGGCCCCCACCAGGCCATAGCGCACCAGCGGGAGGGTGACGTCGCGGGTGACGCGGGAACGCGAGGCACCGACGGCGCGGGCTGCCTCTTCCAGCTCCGGGCCGACCTGCAGCAGGGCGGTATTGATCAGGCGCAGACCGTAAGCCATCCACACCACCGAGTAGGCCAGCCAGACCGAGAAGATGGTCGAGCGCAGGGCGCGCAGGGCGGGGATGAAGCTGTCCACCAGCCACAGGGCGACGGGGTTGTCGATGCCCTTCAAGGCCGAATCCAGCAGCGAGGGCACAAACAGGAACACCCACAGGAAGGACAGGCCGGCCAGCAGGCCCGGCACCGCACGCGGCACCAGCACGCTGTAGTCGAGAAAGCGCGTCACGCCATCCTGCTTGCGGTGCATGGCCAGGGCAATGGCGGTATAGCAGGCCACCGCCAGGGCGCCGCCGATGACGCCGATCAAGACCGTATTGATGATGCCGCGCACCAGCGAGGGCTGGTCCCAGACGTTCAACAGGTTCTCGAAAGTCAGCACGTCGAGCAGATTGACGCCATCCCCCCAGTGCGAGACGAAGGTGCGCAGGCCGATACCCGAGAGCGGAATGATGACGGTAAAGAGCAGCCAGCCGGCAATCAGGGCGAAGGCCACCCAGCGCCACTTGCCCAGCGGCAGCGCCTTCTGGCGCGCACCCTTGCCCTTGATGGCGACAAACTTGTTGGCCGAGCGCAGCAGCCAGCGTTGCAGCATCACCAGCGGCATGGTCACCGCCACCAGGCACACGGCCACTGCCGCCATCAGGTGATACGAAGGCGTACCCAGCTTGTTGGTGAGCTTGTAGAGATAGGTGGGCAGGACCAGGTGGCCTTCCGGATCGCCCAGCACCAGCACCAGACCGAACACTTCAAAGCCGAGGAAGAACACCAGCACGCCCGAGTAAGCCAGTGCGGGCGTGATCATCGGCAGCGACACGTTCAGCGCCACCTGCAGCGGCGACGCCCCGGCCACGCGGGCCGCTTCTTCCACGTCCGAGCCGAGACTGCGCAGGGCCGCCGAGGCATACAGGTAGACGTGCGGCACGTGGGTCAGGCCGGCGATGATGACGATGCTGGTAAAGGAATAGATATTCCACGGATCGCCCTCGAAGCCGACCACCGACAGCAGGTTCTTGACCCATACCGTGTAGAAGCCCACCGGGCCCATCGAGACCACATAGCCGAAACCGATCACCATGGGCGAGACAAAGATCGGCACCATCAGGGCCGGCGCGATGAAGCTGCGGCCCGGCAGGTCGGTGCGCACCATCAGGAAGGCCAGCATGCCCCCCAGCGGGACGGCGATCAGGGCCAGGCCGGTGGCCAGGGTCAGGCCGTTGATGAAGGCCTGGCGGAAGTCGGGATCGTCGAAGATGAAACGATAGGAATCCAGGGTCAGCGTCTTGACCGGCGCGAAGAAGGGTGCCGACAGAAAGCTTTGATAGAAGATCAGCAGCAGCGGCACGAAGATGGCCAGGGCTGCCAGCAGCACGACCAGGCCGCGCGGCCAGTTCAGCCGGAAACGGCGGGCCGGCAGGGCTTGCTCGCTGCGCGGCAGCGTTGTGGTGGTTTGCATGGTGCGCCTCATGAGTGGGCAGATGGAACAGAACAGGCCGGGCGACGGCAATGCGCCGCCCACGGAGACGGCCAGAGCCGAACTCCGCAAAGCGATGACACGATGTAATGAACGAACACCCCCGTTCGGACTGAGTAGACCAGCAGGGTCGTATCGAAGGCGTGACGGCCTCTGACCTGCGCGCTACCCGGCCCGGGACGGAAATGATTTACTTCTTGGTGGCTTCCTTCCACTGCTTCAGGAAGTCCAGGCGCTTCTTCTGGTCCAGATAGTCCAGCAGTTCGGTGGAGACCGGCATGGGCTTCAAGGACGCGCCCAGTTGCCTGGTCAGTTCCGCCGAGGTGGTGGTCCCGGTGACATCGCCGCGAATGGCAAAGAGCTGCGCATCGTTGGCGATGATGGTCTGGCCGCGCTTGGAGAGGATGTAGTCCACCCACAGCTTGGCGGCATTGAGGTTCTTGCCGGCCTTGTTGATGAAGATCACGCGCGAGAGCACCAGGTTGTAATCCTTGGTGAAGGCCACGCCGATGGACGGATCCTTCTTGGCGCGCACCAGGGCATAGGGGCCGAGGATGTTGTAGCCGATCAGGTTTTCACCCGAGGAGATGCGTTCGAGCATGGTGCCGGTGGAGGACTGCACGCGTGCGGCCACGCCGCCCATGGCTTTGGCGAAGTCCCAGAAATGCGGATTGTGCTTCAGGTCATAGGTCATCAGGCTGAAGCCCACGCCGGACTTCTCGATGTCGTAGGTGGTGACCTTGTTCTTGAACTTGTCCTGCTTGCTGACCAAGAGCCTGGTGAACTCGTCATGGGAGCTCGGCACCTCGGCCTCGCTCACCAGGCGCTTGTTGTAGACGATGGCGGCCGGCTCGAAGGTGGTGCCGTAGGCGGTGTCCTTCCAGTTGGCCCAGGCCGGCAGGGCAGCGGCTTCGGGCGACTTGTAGGCGACCGCATAGCCTTCGGAGGCCAGCTTGACCTGCAAGTCCATCGACGAGGACCACATCACGTCGGCGGTGGCGCCGCCGGCGGCGGCTTCGGAGATGAAGCGGTTGTAGGCTTCGGTGGAATTCATGTCGTTGTACTCGACCTTGACGCCCGGATAGAGCGCGCCGAAATCCTTGATCAGCGCTTCGGCCGCCTTGGAATCGGTGGTGCTGTAGATCACGACCTTGCCTTCCTTGCCGGCGCCTTCAATGACCTTGGCGTAATCGGCCGGATAGCCGGCGGGAGTGTCGGCATGGGCCACACTGCTGAAAGTGACGGGCAAAGCGAGGGCCAGGCCGAGCGCAATGCTCAGGCGACGTTTGTGCAACATGGGTTCTCCTTGATGATGAAACGGACCTTGCGCCGGCCCGGTTGCAGAGCACGCCTGACGGCGTGTGCAACCGGGCTTGTCAGCGCACCAGGCCCAACTCCTGGGACTGCCTGCGATAGCGCGCAACGGTCTGCGCGATGTAATCCGAGAGCGGCTTGCCGGTCATGGCAAAGGGTTGCAAGCCACCAATGCTGCGCTGGCGATCGAAGGCGGGATCGGCCAGTGCACGGTCAAAATACTGTACCCAGCGCCGGTAATCCTCCTGCGACGCATGCGCACTCATGTAGAAGCCGCGAATGATGGGCCAGACCACGTCATAGCCCTGTTCACGCGCAGTCGGCACCGAATGCAGCGGACCCGGCAGGCGTTGCTCGGACAGCACCGCCAGGATCCGCACCTTGCCATCGGCCATGAAGTAGGCGGCCTCCGAGGTATCGCCCGAGATCACCTGCACATGTCCGGCCTGCAATGCGGCAAAGGAATCACCGCCGCCTTCCAGCGCAACGAAACGGAACTGCCTCGGCGTGAAGCCGGCGTGTTGCGCCAGCAGCGCCATCTTCAGCCAGTCCTGGCTGCCCACGGTCCCGGACAAGCCCACGGTAACCGCCGACGGATTCTTGCGGATCGCTTCGAGCAACTGCTTCAGGTTGTGCCAGGGTGCATCGCCGCGCACCGCAATCATGCCGTGATCGATGCCGATGCCAGCCACCCAGCGCACGTCGCCCACGTCAGCGCGACCATACTTGCCTTGCGCCAGGCTCAGCAGCGAGCCACCCGAAAAGGCCACCAGGGTTTCCGGCCCGCCGCGCCGCTGCGAGACCACCGAACTCCAGGCCACCGCACCGATACCACCGGGCAGGTAGGCCACCTTGAAGTCCTGCTGGCCCGCTTCGGACTGCATCACCCGGCGCAACAGCTTGCACGAGGCATCCATGCCGCCGCCCGGCTTGGCCGGAACGATGCACTCGGTGGCCCCGGCGCACGGCAGCGCACACGCCAGCAGGCATGCGGCCAGACGGTGATACCAGCGATGCAGGCATCCGGCCTTCATGGCCGAGAGCAGCAGCGCAACAACAATATGGGAACAACGGTACCGGCGCGGCCGGACCCGGGGGCAGTCATGTGGTGTCTCCAGCTTGGAATTCTTGATATGGGCGCATCGTACAAGAAAAGGCTTTCAGCCGGCTTTCAGCCAGGCTGTCAGTGTGGGATCGAAGCTACGCAGTTTCCACAATGGCCGGGCCGGACGTTTCAAAGGCGGCGGGCCATCTGTTAGCATCCGCGCTGGAGACAAGCCGTACCGCACTGTAAAAAATATAAAGGCCGCATCATGCGCATCCTGCTGGTCGAAGACCATATCGAACTTTCCCGCTGGCTGGCCAAGGCCCTGCGCGACGCCCACCTCACGGTGGAGTGTGCGCACAACGGTGCCGATGCCGACAGCCTGCTGCTCACGCAAGACTATGCTCTGGTGATCCTGGACCTGACCCTGCCGCGCATGGATGGGCTGGAAGTCTTGAAGCGCATGCGCGCGCGCGGCAGCCGCACACCGGTCCTGATCCTGACCGCGCGCGGCGGCCTGGCCGATCGTGTCAGCGGCCTGAACATGGGTGCCGATGACTACCTCGCCAAACCCTTCGAGCTGGAAGAACTGGAAGCGCGCGTGAAGGCCCTGCTGCGCCGTTCGCAGAGCCAGGAAGCGGTCACCGTGGCCTGCGGTGCGCTGTGCTTCGATACCGTCTCGCGCACCTTCACCTATCACGGCGAACTGCTGGCGCTGACCCCGCGCGAACATGCGGTGCTGGAAGTGCTGATCATGCGCCAGGGCCACACCGTACCCAAGGACAAATTGTTCCAGCAGGTGTTTTCGCTGGATGACAACGCCAGCGTGGACGCCATCGAAATCTACATCCACCGTCTGCGCAAGAAACTGGAACACGAGGCGGCGGGCCGGGTCGGCATCACCACCCTGCGCGGCCTGGGCTATCTGCTGCAGGCGGCGTAATGACGCAAGCCCCGCGGCGACTGGGCAACCTGCGCAGCCAGCTGGTGCGGTGGCTGATCATTCCGCTGACGCTGCTGGTGGCTCTGGATGCGGTCTCGGTCTACACCAATGCACTGGAGGTGGCCGACCTCGCCTACGACCGCTCGCTGCTGGCGTCCACCCGCGCACTGGCCGAACGGGTCTCCATCGTCGACGGGCATGTCACGGCCGATGTGCCCTACGTGGCATTGGACAGCTTCGAGACCGATACCCTGGGCCGCATCTACTACAAGGTCACCGGACTCAATGGCGAGCTGGTCTCAGGCTACGACGACCTGCCGCCGGTACCGGCCAATGTCAAACGCTCGGAAGCCTATCCGGCGCTGGTGCGTTTCTACCAGGCCGATTATCACAACCAGCCCATCCGCATCGCCGCGTTGCTGCAGCCGGTGTATGACGACAGCATGCGCGGCATCGCCCTGATCCAGGTCGGCGAGACCATGGAGGCACGCAACGGCATGACGCGCAAGATCCTCTTCGATACACTTTGGCGCCAGGGCACGCTGGTGACGGTGGCGGCGCTGCTGGTATGGTTTGCGGTGCGCTTCGTGCTGCGTCCGGTGATGCAGTTGAAGGGCGAGGTGGAGTCGCGCGCGCCCACCGATCTCTCCGGTTTCGATCCGGCGCTGGTGCACAAGGAAATGCGCCCGCTGGTGCAGGCCATGAATGGCTACATGGGTCGGCTGCAGGCCCTGATCAGCGCCCAGCGGCGCTTCATCGCCGATGCCTCGCACCAGTTGCGTACCCCCCTGACGGTATTGAAGACGCAATCCGAGCTGACCCTGCGCGAACTGCGCCGCACGCGGCTCGATCCCGCCGAGCTGCGTGAGCTGGTGGAAGGCATGGCGCGCACTACCGATTCGGCGGTGCACCTGGCCAATCGCCTGCTCACGCTGGCACGGGCCGAACATGGAGCGGCCGAAGGCGGCACCATGCGCGTACGGCTCACCGACGCGGCGCGCCAGGTCGCGCTGGAACTGTCACAGCAAGCCGTGGCCCGCGACATCGGGCTGGCGTTCGAGGATGAAGGCGATCTTGCCATCGAGGGCAATGCACTGCTGCTGCATGAACTGATGGTGAACCTGCTGGACAATGCGATCCGCTATACGCCACGCGGCGGCCAGATCACCTTGCGCGTACGGGCCCTGAGTCAGCCGGGCCACCCGACCAGCGCGCTGCTGGAGGTGGAAGACAACGGCCCCGGCATCGCCGAGGCCGAACGCGAAAAAGTGTTCGAACCCTTCTACCGCGCCGGTGCCACCCAGCACGTCAATCCGGGCGGAACCGGACTGGGGCTGGCAATCGTACGCGAGATCGCCGCTCTGCACCGCGCTACCGTGACGCTGGAAGCCCCGCCGCGAGGCAGCGGGCTGCTGGTGCGCATCGCGTTTGCGGGTGTCGTGGAAATGCGGGCCTGAGCCCGCCAGGTCTCAGAACTGTTCCCAATCGCCTTCATCGGCTGGCATGGCCTTGCTGCCGCTCCTGGCACTGGAAGCCGGCACCGGTTTGGCCGGCAAGGCCTTGGCTGCGGTGCCCGGAGCCGGCACGGCGGCCTTGGCCGACATGACCGGCGTAGCCGCCGTCGGCTTGCTGGCCGACTTGGGCGGTACCGGCGTGGGCACGGGCCGCGCGCGCGAGGCCTCGTGGCTGCCGAGCTTGAAGATGCTCACCGTTTCCACCAGACGACCCGACTGCTCCTGCAGCGACTGCGCGGCAGCAGCGGCCTGTTCCACCAGCGCGGCGTTCTGCTGGGTGACCTCATCCATCTGCACGATGGCGTGATTGATCTGCTCAATGCCATCGCTCTGCTCGTTGCTGGCCGCCGAGATCTCGGCCACCACGTCGGTGACGCGGCGCACGCTGGCCACCACTTCACTCATGGTGGCGCCGGCCTGTTCCACCAGACGGCTGCCGTTGTCCACGCGGCTGACCGAATCATCGATCAGGGCCTTGATCTCCTTGGCGGCCGAAGCACTGCGCTGGGCCAGGGTACGCACTTCGGACGCCACTACCGCAAAGCCGCGTCCCTGCTCACCGGCACGCGCCGCTTCGACGGCGGCATTCAAGGCCAGGATGTTGGTCTGGAAGGCGATGCCATCGATGACGCTGATGATGTCGACAATCTTGCGCGAGGCATCGTTGATCTCCCCCATGGTCTGCACCACCTGCCCCACCACGTTGCCGCCCTGCGCCGCCACTTCGGACGCAGTGGTGGCCAGACTGTTGGCCTGGCGGGCATTGTCGGCATTCTGCTTGACGGTGGAGGTCAGTTCTTCCATCGCGGAGGCCGTTTCTTCCAGGGCACCGGCCTGTTCCTCGGTGCGCGAGGACAGATCCAGATTGCCGGTGGCGATTTCGGAAGAGGCGGTATTGATGGTATCGCTGCCCGTACGTACCTCGCTGACGATGCGGTGCAGGTTCTGGTTCATGGCCTTGAGCGAAGCCAGCAGCATGCCGGTTTCATCCTTGGTGGTCTCGCCGATCTGTATCGTCAGATCGCCTTGCGCGACGGCGCTGGCCACGTCCACCGCTTCATTGAGCGGACGGGTGATGGAGCGCGTGACCCACCATGCTGCCAGCACGCACAGCAGGATGGCCACAGCCGACAGTTCCAGCATCAGGGCGATGGCCGAATCGCTGATCTGCTGGCCGTCGACCACACTGTCATCCATCAGCGACTTCTGGAAGGCAACGAAGCTGTCGAGCACCTCGAAGTAGCGATCCTGCTTGGGAATGACTTCATTGAAGAGCAGCTCGGTACCCTCGTCCTTCTTTTGCTGGCTGATCAGTTCGCGCAACTTGTCACGCGGGGTGTTGTAGGCGGCGCGCGCCTCCTGGATGGCCTTCAACAATTCCTTGCCGCGCGGTGTGCTGATGAGCTTTTCGACCTTTCCCAGCGCCTCGGTGGTCTTGGCGCTGTTGGCCGCACCACGGTCGAGATAGCGCCTGGCCTCGTCGATATTGCGCGCCAGCAAGGCATTGCGCAGGTTGCGCGCGGCCGAATTGACGTTCTCGCGGATCTCCATGACCAGCGCGATCTTCACATAGCGATCCTCGACCACCACCCGCGAGGCCTTGCTGATGCTGTGCAGGCTTTGCATGCCCACCCCCGTGATCAGGCACATGACCGCGACCAGTATGCCGAAGCAGGCCGCCAGGCGCGCGCTGATCCTGATGTTCTTGATGTTCATTCCTATTCCCCCGATGGATTGTGATAATGCTCGCTGAGCAGTGTGAGGTAACCGCCCCGGCCACGCCATCAGGCAGATCCTGATGCGCCCGACTGACAGCACCCAGGCTTCATTGCTTCATGGCAAGCGCATCTTGCCGTCGCGCGCAAAAAAAAAGCTGCCGTTCAGTATTCCTGAACGTCAGCTTTTTCTCAGACTTGAGCCTGCGCCATCGGATTCTCATCCCCTGGCTCGCAAGCTTCTCACACAAAGTTGCCGATGGCTGCAATGACCGCCTGCCGCACCGACCCGCTGACCACGAAGTCATGCGCCGCCTGCACATCATCATGGAACCAGCGATCGCCCTCCAGGCAGGCCGGAATCTGTCGACGGATCTCCTCATACGCCGCCTGCGTGCCCTGCCCCAGCGTGAAGTCCTTGAGCAGTTCTTCGGTCATGGTCAGCGCCTGCGCGGCCAACAGCATTTCCACGCCGACGATGTATTGCGTGTTCTGCACCACCGTCATGGCCTTGCGCGCGCACCAGGTCGAATTGGAAATATGATCTTCGCTATTGCCCTTGGAGGGGATGCTGTCGACGCTGCCCGGCATGCAGAGGGTACGATTTTCCATCACCAGCGAACTCATCGAACATTGCACCACCGGATAACCGGTGTTGACACCACGCACGCCGCTCATCAGGTTGCGGGGCAGACCCCACGACAGCGTGGGATCGATCAGCCGCGCGATACGGCGCTCGCAGATGCTGCCCAGGTCCGTGATGGCCATGGCCAGCAAGTCCATGGCCTGCGCCAGATACTGGCCGTGGAAGTTGCCACCGGAAATGATTTCGAAACCTTCGCCCTCTTCCTTGTTGAAGATCAGCGGATTGTCGGTGGCAGAGTTGATCTCCTTCCCGATGATGGTATCGATGTAGTCCAGTGCATCGAAGACCGGTCCATACACTTGCGGTGCGCAGCGCAACGAATAGACGTCCTGGATGCGCGCGGTATAAGCGATATCGGTGCGACGCAGTTCATCGGGCAATTGCACCGCACGTGCTTCATGCGTGGTACGGGTGGAGCCTTTGAGCAGAGTGCGGATGACTTCGGCCGTCTTGATCTGCCCCGCATGCGGACGCGCCATCTGAATGCGCGGATCGAAGGCCGACATCTCGGCCCGCATCGCTTCCAGCGTCAGCCCCAGCGACAGGCAGGCGTCGGTGAGCAGGTGGCGTGCATCGTGGGCCGCCAGGATGGCCACGGCCAGCGAGGCGGTGCAACCATTGATGAGGGCCGAAGCATCCTTGGCCTTGAGGTCGAATTTCACCGGAGCGATACCGGCTTGCTCAATCGCTTGCGTGGCCCGCATGCGTTGGCCGCGATACATCACTTCGGCCTCATCGAATCCGGCAATGGCCGCCGCCAGATAAGCCAGCGGCGCGAGATCTCCTGAGGCACCGACTGAACCCTTCTGCGGCATGACCGGATGAATACCGGCATTGAGGAAGGCCAGCAGGCGATCCACCACTTCCACGCGCGGCGCGGAATAATTCGACGCGAAGGCATTGGCACGCAAGAGCATGGTGGCGCGGCTGACTTCTTCGGAGAAGGGCTCGCCGATGCCTGCGCTGTGCGCGCGGATCAGTTGCGTCTGGAACAGCTCGATGTGCTCGACCTTGATGCGCGTGTCCTTGAGCAAGCCCACACCGGTGTTGAAGCTGTACATCATGGGGGCTTCATCGTGCATCCAGGTGGATTCGATGTAGTCGCGGCTTTGCTTGAGCGCGCTGCGCGAGGAATCGGCCAGTGCAACCTTCAGGTGCGGGGCGCGGGCCACGCTGAGGACTTGCGCGGCGGTGAGGTTGAAGCCGTCGATGGTGATGAGTGACATGGAAACTCCGTAATCCTTCAGTGATAAGCCTGAGCGCGGACTCAGGGCTGGAATTGTTCGACCAGATGGCCGAAGACCCGGGCGGCGATGCAGGCGTCTTCGACGGTCATGGTTTCGTCGGGGTGATGGCTGATGCCGCCGTTGCCACAACGGACGAAGAGCATCGCCACTTCGCCCAGCGGCGCCATGGCCATGGCGTCGTGACCGGCTCCGGAAGGCAGGTGGCGTACCGGCAAACCGGCCTTCTCGATGGCCTTGGCCAGCGCCGCCTGCAGACGCGGGGCACAGGGGACGCTGGCGGCCTCGTGGGTCTGGCGCAGGTCGATCTCCACCTGACGTCGCGCGGCAATGCGCGCGATCTCGGCGCGCACGTCGGCCACGGCGGCCAGGCGGTCTGCATCTTCCTCGGCGCGGATGTCGATGGAGAAGGTCGCCAGCCCCGGCACGACGTTGGCTGCGCCCTGGTTCACTTCCAGCATGCCCATGGTGCCGACCAGCCCCGGCTTGATGCCGCAGCGACGCTCGATGTACAAACCGACCTCGGCGGCCGCCATGGCGGCGTCACGCCGCAGGTGCATGGGCACTGTCCCGGCATGTCCGGCCAGGCCGCGCACCTCGGCCATGAAGCGACTGGCACCCGAAATCGCCGTGACCACGCCCACGGGCAAGCCCTCATTGAGCAATAGCGGCCCCTGTTCGATGTGGACCTCGACGAAGGCCGCCACCGAGGCGGGCGACCACGCATCCCCGGCGATGCGCGCCGGGTCCAGCCCGGCGGCCGCAATCGCCTGGCGCATGCTGATGCCCCCGGCATCAAGATTCTCCAGCACGGCCTGGTCAAAGGTGCCGGCCACGGTGCGGCTGCCCAGCAGGGTGGCCTTGAAGCGCACACCTTCCTCCTCGGCAAAACCGATCACCTCGATGGGAAACGCAAAGCGCCGCCCCGCGCGATGCCATTGGGCAATGCAGGCCAGCGGCAGCACGATGCCCAGGTTGCCGTCGTACTTGCCGGCATTGCGCACGGTATCGAAGTGCGAACCGGTCACCAGGGCCGGTCGGTGCTCATGGCCGGGCGCGGCCTCGTAGCGCCCGATCACGTTGCCGGCGTTGTCACGCCGCACGCGCAGACCGGATTGCTCCATCCAGCGCATCAGCTCGGCGGCGGCGGCCTGGTGCGTGGGCGTGAGATAGGTCCGGGTCAGCATGCCGGGCGCCTCGCTGTGCTGCGCCAGCAGCTCGGCCCACTGCATCGCTTGCTGGCCGGCCTGCTGGCTGGACGGGTCCATGGCTTTCATCGCGTCTCCTCTGCTCGACCGGCTCCGGGATGGAGCAGGACTCGAAAAATTTCGTCTTTTTTATTGTATTCAAAAATTGTATGCAATATAGTGATCTGGCGCCACCGCGACAAAAAAGATCACCAGCGTTGGCAACATTTCAATAAGACAAGTCAAGGAGACAACGGTGAGCAAACTATTCAAATCCCTGTTCGGGCAGGTGGTACTGGCGCTGGTGGCCGGCATCGTCATCGGCCTGCTGTGGCCCGACTTCGGCCAGAGCTTGAAGCCCTTGGGCGACGGCTTTATCAAGCTGATCAAGATGATCATTCCGGTCATCGTCTTTTGCGTGGTGGTGCAGGGCATCTGCGGGGCCAGCGACCTCAAGAAGGTCGGCAGTGTGGGGGTGAAGGCGATCATCTATTTCGAGGTGGTGACCACCATCGCCCTGCTGCTGGGCCTGGTACTGGCCATCGTGGTGCATCCCGGCGCGGGCATGAACATCGACCCCAGCAATCTGGACGCCAGCAGTCTGTCGGGCTACATGGCCAATGCCGGCAAGGTCAGGGAAGCCGGCTTTGCCGAATTCATCATGAAGCTGATCCCGGCCACCGCCGTGAGCGCCTTTACCTCCGGGGATGTGCTGCAGGTACTGCTGATCTCTGTGACCTTCGGCTGCGCCCTGTTGCTCATCGGCGAGAAAGGCGCGCCGGTCGTGGCGCTGGTGTCGTCGCTGTCGGATGCCTTCTTCAAGTGCATGTCCTTCTTCATCCGCCTGGCGCCGCTGGGCGTGCTGGGCGCCATCGCCTTCACGGTCGGCAAGTACGGCATCGGCTCCTTGAAGCAACTGGCCCTGCTGGTACTGCTGTTCTACGGTGCGGTGGTGTTCTTCGTACTGGTCGTGCTGGGCAGCATCCTGCGCGCCAGCGGCTTGTCCATCTTCAAGCTGATCCGCTACCTGCGTGAAGAGCTGGTGGTGGTGCTGGCCACGACTTCCTCGGACAGCGTGCTGCCGCAGATCATGCGCAAGCTCGAGCACATGGGCATCAAGAAATCCACGGTCGGCCTGGTGATCCCGACCGGCTATTCCTTCAACCTGGATGCCTTCTCGATCTACCTGACCATGGCGGCGCTGTTCATCGCCCAGGCCACCAATACCCATCTGTCCTGGGGCGACCTGGCGGCGATCCTGGCCATCGCCCTGGTCACCTCCAAGGGTGCGCACGGGGTGCCGGGGTCGGCCATCGTGATCCTGGCGGCCACGCTGACCACCATTCCGGCCATTCCGGTCGTGGGGCTGGTACTGGTGCTGTCCATCGACTGGTTCATCGGCATCGCCCGCGCGCTGGGCAATCTGCTGGGCAATTGCGTGGCCACGGTGGTCATCGCCAGTTGGGAAAAGGATATCGACAAGCAACGTGCCCGCGCCGTGCTCAATGGTGAACACGTGGCACCGCTGGTGGAGGAATTGCCCACGCTGGACCTGCTGGGCGTGCCCGGCAAGCCGGGGCGGGCCTGACCGGCAGCACTGGCGCGCGGGAAACGGCGATGGCTGAGCTGGCTACTGGTTACAATAGGGCGCCGCCGCATGGCGGCTTCCTGGCTACTCGTCCCCCAACACCATGACCGATTCCGCGCCCGCCCCCGACAGTTCCGACGCCATCGCCAGCGATATCGCGGCCAATATCGCCGCGCAGCGCCTGCCGCCCGGCGCCAAGCTGCCCGAGGAAGCGCTGGCGCGGGTCTACCAGGTCAGCCGCACCAAGATCCGCGCAGCGCTGGTGATGCTGGCCAAGGACAAGCTGGTGGACCTGGTCCCCGACAAGGGCGCCTTCGTCAGCAAACCCACGGTGGAAGAAACGCGCAACCTGTTCTTCGTGCGCCGCGCGCTGGAAGCGGCCATGGTGCGCCAGTTCGTGGCCTGTGCCACCGAAGAGGACTATGCCCGCCTGGAAGCGCATCTGGAACAGGAACGCCAGGCCGTCAAGGACGACAACATGCAGATGCGCTCTTCGCTGCTGAGCGACTTCCACATCCTGCTGGCGCGCATCGTGGGCAACGACGTGCTCACCGACATCCTGGAAAAGCTGGCCGGCCGCAGCGCCCTCATCACCATGCTCTACCAGTCCACCCGGGACGCCGCCTGCTCCAGCGAGGAACACGGCGCCTTCATCGCCGCCGCCCGGGCCGGTGATGTCGAACGGGCGGTGGAACTGATGGAGCACCACCTGCTGCATGTGGAACAGGCGCTGGCCTTCGAACCCAAGGCCGGCCCGCGCAAGGATCTGCTGCGCGAACTGCTGTCATGAATTCGTCAGGAAGCGCTGACCGGATCTTGAAAAACTTAGTAAAAATTCATTTTCATTCACATCAAGCTGCTGTCTGCAAGGGATAGCGGGTGGTCTGATCGGACATGGACTAAGTTTTCTTCATGTCGGCCCGCCACCGCCCAGGTATCGGCCAAGCCCGCATCAGACGGTGAAATCCCGCTGTATTCGACGGTTTCCCACACGCCCGCGCGGTCCACACTCATGCACCGGTCCGGATGCCGTCCACACAGGGTCAACAGGGCTGGAACAGAACACCAACAAGAATGATTTCAGGGATTCCACATGCTCAACTCCATCAAGGCCCGCATCCTGTTCTATACGATCCTCCTGCTCGTCGCCAGCCTGGCGGTGGTCGGGACGGTCTCCTTCTTCATCATCAAGACCGACAACGACAGCACCATCGAGCGCAACGCCCAGGCGGTGGCAAGCGGTTTCGGCTCCACCATCGATGAATGGGTGGCGACCCGCACGGCGATGACGGTCGCTGCCGCTGAAGGCGTGCAGGGTGCCGATCCGGTATTCGTCATCAAGATGCTGCAACAGAGTGGCGGCTTCTACGTCACCACCCTGGGGCGCGAGGACAAGACGGCCTTCACCTCCGACCCCCAGGGTCTGCCGGCCGGTTATGACCCGACCGCACGGCCCTGGTACAAACAGGCGGTGGCGGCCGGCAAGCCAGTGCTGACCAAGCCCTATACCGATGTGGCCACCAAGAAGCCGATGGTGTCCTTTACCGCTCCGGTGATGCAGAACGGCCAGCGCGCGGGCGTGGTGGCGGCGGCCATGTTTCTGGACGGCGTCTCCGACGTGGTGCGTGCCATTCACCCGACCCCGGCCAGCTACGCCTTCCTGGTGGACCGTGACGGCCTGATGCTGGCCCACCCCGACGGCAAGTGGGTCAACAAGCCGGCCCGGGAGTGGAATGCCGAGCTGACCCCGGAACGCCTGCAAGCGCTGGGCGCCGATGACAAGGTCAGCGCACTGGAACTCGATGGTGCAGCCAAGCTCATCAAGGGCATCCCCATCAAGGGTACCGAGTGGACCCTGATGCTGGCCATGGACAAGGCCGACGTCACCGCCGGCATGCGCAATGCCACCCGCTCGGCGCTCATCGCCCTGGTGCTGGTGGCACTGGTGGCCGCAGGCATCATGAGCGTGATCACCACGGCCGTGTTCCAGCGCCTCTCGCGGGTGCGTCGGGCCATGGACAGCCTGTCCTCCGGCAATGGCGACCTGACTCTGCGCCTAGCCGAGGACGGTCACGACGAAGTGACCCAGATCTCGCGCTCCTTCAACCAGTTCGTCAACCAGATCACCGGCATCCTGCAGGACGTGCGCCGCAGCAGCGATACCGTCAAGATCTCGTCCACCGAGATCGCCACCGGCAACCAGGACCTCTCGGCCCGTACCGAGCAGCAGGCCGGTGCCCTGGAAGAGACTGCCTCGGCCATGGAACAGCTGACCTCGACCGTGCAGCAGAACTCGGAAAATGCGCGCCGTGCCAACGAACTGGCCGGCAACGCCTCCAGGATCGCGGCCCAGGGCGGTGAAGTGGTGGGCAACGTGGTCTCGACCATGGAAGCCATCAATGCCTCGTCGCGCCAGATCGCCGACATCATCACGGTCATCGACGGCATCGCCTTCCAGACCAACATTCTGGCCCTGAACGCGGCCGTGGAAGCGGCGCGCGCGGGCGAACAGGGACGCGGCTTCGCGGTGGTGGCCTCCGAAGTGCGTTCGCTGGCCCAGCGCAGCGCCCAGGCCGCCAAGGAAATCAAGCAGCTCATCGACAACTCGGTCACCAAGGTGGCCGATGGCGGCGTGCTGGTGGCCAAGGCCGGGCAGACCATGGAACAGATCGTCTCCAGCATCCGTGACGTGAGCGTCATCGTCAGCGAGATCGCCCACGCCAGTGGCGAACAGAATGGCGGCATCCAGGAAGTGAACCTGGCCATCACGCATATCGACGAAGGCACGCAACAGAATGCAGCGCTGGTCGAACAGGCGGCGGCCGCCGCCAAGTCCTTGCAGGACGAGGCACACCGCCTGTCGGTGCTGGTCGGCGGCTTCAAGATGTAGTCGGCCTCCCCCGCACCTTCACGGCCCGGCCGCGCGCAAGCGGGCCGGGCCGTTTGCGTTAAAATGGCCGACGCAGTCAGCCTCTTCCGTCCTCCCGCAGGACGGGTCTGCCAGCCGCGCCGCCCCTGGACCATCTGCATGATGCGTCCACCGGATCTCCAGGGTGGCAACCCGATGACCCGTCCCGACCATGATGAATCCTCTGCCCCATCCCCCCGCCCTGCTCTCGACCCGCCTCAAGAATGAGACGGCGCCCCTGCACGAGCAGATGCACGCCCTGATGGAACAGGCGCAACCCTTTGCCAGCCGCGCACAATACCTGCGCTTCGTGACGGCCCAGTATCACTTCCAGCGCGATGTCGAACATCTCTTCGACGATCCGGCCATCCAGGCCGCCGTGCCCGATCTGCAGGTGCGTGGCCGCGAAGCCGCTGCCCTGGCCGATCTCGTTGATCTCGCTGATTTCGCCGATCTTGATGCGGTGCCGGGCGACATCGCCGTCGCGACCCATGACGTCGTCATGCCTGCGGCGCTGGGCTGGCTCTACGTGTCGGAAGGCTCGACGCTGGGCGCGGCCTTCCTGCTCAAGGAGGTCAAGGAGAAGCTGGGTCTGACCGAAACCTTCGGTGCGCGCAACCTGGCGGCCTATCCGGAAGGACGCGCGCTGGTCTGGCGCCGCTTCGTCAGCTTCCTCGACGCTCCCGGCCTGTCGACACAGGAACAGGATGCCGTAGTGGCCGGTGCGAGCGCGGCCTTCCATCGCTTCGGGGTGCTGTTGAAACGGCACTTCGCTCTGGACTGAAACCATGACGGACGGTCCACGCAAGCCGCCCCTGGCGAGCCCGTGCAATGACGTGCCAGCCAGCCGCCTGGCGCCGCGCCGCACGCGCTGGCTGTGGCTGCTGCTGGCCTATGCGAGCCTGGGCATCGGCATCCTGGCAATCTTCATTCCCGGCCTGCCCACGACCGAATTCGTGCTGCTCTCCGCCTGGGCCGCCGGCAAGGGATCGCCGCGCCTGCAGCGCTGGCTGGAACAGCACCGCCTGTTCGGCCCCATGATCCACAACTGGCGCCATGGCAGGGTGGTGGCACGACGCGCCAAGATCAGTGCCTCCCTCATGATGAGCCTGTGCCTGGTCATCATGCTCTTTACCGTCAAGCGCCATTGGGTGATCGTGCTGGCAACGCTGGGCATGGCCGCCGGTGCGGCCTGGATGTGGTCGCGCCCGGAGCGGGTGGAAGACGCCGAGCCGGGCGAGCGCTCATGAAAAAAGCCTGTACCGGCAACCACGGTACAGGCTCTTTCTCCTCCATGCGACCTCAGGTAATCGAGGATGACACCTTCCACAGATCGACATCACCATCGGTGGCGTACTTGTCGATGCTGGCCAGTTCCTCCTGCGTGAAGTCCAGCTTCCTGACCGCATCCAGCGAATCATCGAGTTGCTCGACGGTGCGCGCACCGATCAGCGCCGACGTCACGCGGGCATCGCGCAGTACCCAGGCGATGGCCATCTGTGCCAGCGTCTGGCCACGCCGGGTGGCAATCTCGTTCAATGCACGGATGCGTGCCAGATTGTCGTCCGACAGCATGCGCTGCGGCAGCGACGGCGCCCGTGTCACGCGCGCACCTTCCGGTACGCCGCCCAGGTACTTGCTGGTCAAGAGGCCCTGCGCCAGCGGCGAGAAGCCGATGCAGCCCACACCGAGTTCTTCCAGCGCGGGCAGCAGGCCGCCTTCGATGGCACGGTTGAGCATGGAATAGTTGGGCTGGTGAATCAGCAGCGGCACACCCTCGCTCTTGAGGATGGCCGCCGCCTTGCGCGTCAGTTCGGGCGAGTAGGAAGAGATCCCCACGTACAGCGCCTTGCCCTGGCGATGCAGGTGGGCCAGCGCGCCCATGGTTTCTTCCAGCGGGGTATCGGCATCGACGCGGTGCGAGTAGAAGATATCCACATAGTCCAGGCCCATGCGCTTCAAGCTTTGCTCGCAGCTGGCGATGAGATGCTTGCGCGCGCCGCTGGGGCCGCCATAGGGACCGGGCCACATCTGCCAGCCGGCCTTGCTGGAGATGACCAGCTCGTCACGGTAAGGCAGGAAATCCTTGGCCATCCAGCGGCCGAAGTTTTCCTCGGCCGAGCCGGCCGGCGGGCCGTAGTTGTTGGCCAGGTCAAAGTGGGTCACGCCACGGTCGAAGGCGCGGCGCAGGACGGCGCGGCCGGTCTCGAAGTTGTCGACGCCACCGAAGTTCTGCCACAGTCCCAGCGAGACGGCGGGCAGCAAGAGGCCGCTGCGACCGGTGCGGCGATACGGCATGCGGCCATCGTAGCGGGAGGGTTCGGCGATATAGCTCATGGGTCTCCTTGGAGAAGTGTTCTGCGGGAAGAATCGAGGGGGAACTGCTGGAACAGCCACTTCCTGGGTGGTGTGCTGAAGTCTACGCTTCTCTCATTGATTCATTAAATGCAAAATTTTGATGCGATTGATCTGTCTGACAGATGAATCGTCAGGCCCGTTCCCGGTACTGGCTTATCGTGCCGGCAGGATGATGGTGGCGATCAGGCCGCCTTCCAGATGGTTGCGCAACAGCAGCTCGCCGCCGTGGGCTTGCACGATGTTGCGCGAGATGCCCAGCCCCAGGCCCATGCCACCGCTATTGCTGGCACGACCATGTTCCAGTCGCACGTAGGGCTGGAACAGCGTACGCATGGCGTCTTCGGGCACACCGGGGCCGTGGTCGCGGATCTCGATTTCCACCAGGTCGCCGCCGGCACCGGCCGAGGGACGGATACTGATCTCGACCTTCTGCCCGTAATGGAGGGCGTTGTCGAAGAGGTTGCCGATGGCGCGCTTCAAGGCCAGCGGCTTGGCCATGACGTTGATGCCGCAGGGCGTGAAGGCGATCTCGTGGCCGGCCAGGCGGGCATCGCGGATCATGCGCAGCACCAGCGCATCGAGCCGCACTTCGGTACGGTTCTCGTGGATGTCGCTGTCCTTCACCGATTGCAGGGCGCCCTTGACCATCATGTCGAGCTCATCGAGATCGTCATGGAAATCGGTGCGCATGGCATCGTCATCCATGAGCTCGGTGCGCAATTTCAGGCGCGTGATGGGCGTACGCAGGTCATGCGAGATGGAGACGAATAGGCGCTCGCGATCTTCCAGATAACGTTTGATGCGCTCGCGCATGCCGGAGAAGGCGCGCGCGGTCTTGACGTATTCGCGGCTGCCGGTCTCGGGCAGGCTGGGCACGGTCTCGCCCTTGCCGAAGGCTTCGGCGGCATCGGCCAGGGCGGCCAGGGGACGGGTGGTCCAGCGCACCACGAGGATGGTCAGCAAGAGAATGGCGGCCAGCGACATGCCCTGCAGCACCAGGCGGTCCAGCCACAACGGATTGTCACTGTCGAGGAAATACGGGTTGGGCATGAGCGCGGCCAGGTAGATCCAGCGGCCGCTTTCGACCGGCATCTGAATCACCAGGACCGGGGCCGAGTTGGGCTTGGTCAGCAGGATGTGCTGCACCCAGTTGTCGGGCAGGTCGTTGACGGTGAGACCGTCGCTGGCCACCGGCAGGCCATCCGGCCAGGCGAAGGCGAGCCGCGCTTGCGGCAGGAAGGGCAGGTCTTCGCGCAGGGTCTGGGCGGTCACGTCGATGGCCAGGTCAGCCAGGTGACTGGCGCCGATGGAGCGGACCGGTACGGCGCTGCTGTTGGCGTTGATGAAGAAGCGCGTCCCGCCCATCTCGCGCAGTTGCTGGATCATCAGCGGACGATAGTTGGGCGGCAGGGTCATGAAGTAGCGGATTGCCGAGGCGGCGCTATGGGCCAGATGCTGCGCGGCCACGCGGGTCTCGGCCTCGGACTTGATGCGCAGCTGCACGGACCAGATCAGGCCACCGGCCACCTGCGTGACCAGCACGCCGAAGATCATCACCACCGACAGGCGACCCAGCAGGGAATCCGGCAACATCCAGTCCAGCAAGGCCGCCAGGCGATGGCGCAGGCCGGATGGACGGCTGGCCTCAGCCTGGGCCGGCGGCGGCGCCGCGGTATCAGGCGGCTGCGGCACTGACGTCGGCCGAGAAGACATAACCGGCACCGCGCACGGTCTTGATCAGGTGCGGCTGGCGACCGCCGTCATTGAGGCGCAGGCGCAGCTTGCTGATCTGCACATCCAGCGAGCGGTCCAGCGGACCGGCGTCGCGGCCGCGGGTTTCTTCACAGAGCACGTTGCGATCGAGCACGTCGCCGGGATGTTCGACGAAATACTTCAGCAACTGATAGTCCATGCCGGTCAGGGGCACGATCTGGCCGGCGCTGTCGGTCAGGGTGCGTTCGACCGTATCGAGCGCGAACCCGGCGAAGCGGTAGTAGCGCGGTGCAGCGCTGTTGTCGATGCCGGTGCGGCGATGGATGGCCTTGATCCGCGCCAGCAGTTCGCGCGGGCTGTAGGGCTTGGCGATGTAGTCGTCCGCGCCCAGCTCCAGCCCCACCACCCGGTCGGTCTCGTCCGAACTGGCCGTGAGCATGATGACGGGGACGTTGGATTTGCGCCGCACCGCCTTGCACAGGGCGAAGCCGTCGGTGTCGGGCAGCATCACGTCGAGGATGACCAGCGAGAGCTCATCGGCAAAGCGCTGGAATTCGCTCAGGAAGGCCGCGCCATCCTCGGCCAGGCGGACTTCGTACTGGTTCTTCTCCAGATAGGCTTTCAAGAGGGTACGGGTCTTCAGGTCATCGTCGACGATCAATATCTTGCGCGTCATGTTGCTGCTCCATCTCCGAAATTCTTAATCGTTACGATTGCGGGCGAGTGTACGCGCAATCGCCGCAAGTCGTTTCTGGGTCTGTTCTTCGCTGATGTTGCGGTCGAGGAAGAAGCGCTGCACCTCGGCCACGATGGCGTCCTTGGTCGTATCGTCGGTGGCCATGCGATGCACCAGGCTGGGGGCCTGCCAGGCCGGGCCCTTGCTGAAGGTGCGCCAGGAATCGCGTGCGCAGCGGTCCATGTGCGGATCGGCTGCGCGCAACACGGAAATCGAGCCCTTGATCCTATTGTATTCGGACTGGACCGCCGGCGACATGGTCAGCCGCGCCAGCGTTTCCTGCATCGACTGGTGCGCATGGTTGCCGGCGAACATGGCCAGGGTATCGGTACTGTAGAGGTGGAACTCGCCCGTGCCCGGTGCCGGCGCACAGCCGAACTGCTGGTCCACCTCCATGCCCCAGGCATTGAGCTCGCCCTTGGCCCAGTCCCCCATGATGAGCATGGCCGCCTCGCCGCTGACCATGCTGCGCGCCATTTCGGTCCAGGGTCGCTCGCGCAGGGGTTGCGGCATGGCTGCGGCCAGGCTGCGCAGGCGCTGGAGGATGTGCAGCATGCGCGCATCGAGATAGGCGTCCGGGTTCATGTCCACGAACAGGCGGCGGTAATAGGCGGGGCCGCTCTCGGCCAGCGTCAGGTTCTCGAACAGGGACGCCAGTTGCCAGGCTTCGGCGCTCTGTGCCAGCGGGACGATGCCGGTGCCCTGGAGCTTCTTGACGATCTGGTCGAAATCATCCCAGGTCTTGGGCGGTGTGAGCTTGTAGCGCTTGAAGATGGCCGTGTTGTAGAACAGCGAGTTGATGCGGTGGATACCCAGAGGCGCAGCGACCACGTGACCGTGATTGTTGAGCAGCGACCAGACTGTAGGGAACATCAGCTTTTCCCAGTTGCCCTGCGCGGCCACATTGTCCAGCGCCAGCAACAGACCGAGGTCGGCCCATTCACCGAAGACCACGCCATTCAACTGCGTCACTTCGGGTGCACGATTGGCCAGCACCATGCTCTTCAAGACCTTGGCCGCCCCCATGCCGGCACCGCCCGGAATGGCCACGTCGCGCCACTGGATATCCTGTCTGGCCAGCTGATTGACCACCACGTTGATGGCCTCGCGTTCGCTGGCCGAGGTCCACCAGTGCAGCACCTGCAGCGACCCGCCGCCACCGGGGGGCGGCACCGGCGACGACGACTGCGACTGCGCGCGGGCCGGCAGCAATCCCAGCCACAGCGTCAGCGCGAACAGGCACAGCACGGCCAGCCCGCAGCGGGCCGGACCGACACGTACATTCGCGGACCGTTTCGTTTTTATCATGGGGGATGCTGTCTCCAAACCGGAACAGACTATAGCCGGGTGACTGTCATTGTGCAATTTGCGACTGGACTGCGCCTGGGCCTGCCTGTCTTGTCCACAGACGTGGTGACGCAACGGGCATCCTGACGCCGGTGCGGCCCGAGCAGCTCTCATGCCTGCGCCCGGCGCGCCTCTTCGATGAAAGCCCGCAGGTAATCAGTTTCCACGTCGCTTTCTCGCGCGCCCAGATAGATGTGCTTGGCGATGCCGTGCTTGCCCAGCCGTACCGGCACGATCGCCATCTGCTCGGCGTATTCCAGTACCAGCCAGCGCGGCAACGCTGCCACGCCGCGTCCGCTGGCCACCATCTGCAACATGATGTCGGTCGTCTCGATGGTCTTGTGGCGACGGGGGACGACGCCTGCCGGGGCCAGGAACTGGGTATAGATGTCCAGTCGGTCCACCGGCACCGGATAGGTCACCAGCACTTCATTGTTCAACTGCCTGGGCTTGACGTAATCGGCCTGCGCCAGCGGATGATCGGCAGCCACCACCAGCACCTGTTCATAATCGAACACCGGCTCGAAGACCAGGCCCGGCTTGTCCAGCGGATCGGGCGTGACCAGCAGGTCGATCTCGTAACCGAACAACGCGCCAATGCCACCGAACTGGAATTTCTGCTTCACGTCCACATCCACGTCCGGCCACGCAGCCAGATAGGGCGACACCACTTTGAGCAGCCATTGGTAACAGGGGTGACATTCCATGCCGATGCGCAGCGCGCCGCGCTCGCCCTGGGCGAACTGGCGCAGGCGTTCCTCGGCCAGACTCAGTTGCGGCAGCACGCGGTTGGCCACGGCCAGCAGGTATTGGCCCGCCTGCGTGAGACGCAGATGGCGCCCTTCGCGCAGCCAGATGTCGGTGCCCAGCTGCTGCTCCAGCTTCTTCATGCTATGGCTCAGGGCAGATTGAGTGACATGCAGTACGCCGGCCGCAGCCGTGAGCGAGCCCTGACGCTCGACTTCCTGCACGATGGAGAGATGGATGCGGTCCAGCATGATGTTGAATCAAACTCATGGTTTGTGGTGATTCCATCATTTTATGTCATGTGTGCATCTGGACGACATCTTGCCTTGGCAAGTCGATTCGGATGATCGTCAGGCCATTCTCCATCGCATTAAAAACTAAGTTTTTTTCTTTTCATGACGATCAATCTCTGCGCTCCTTTTCCGGACGGCGCACCGCTTTCTTGCAAATTGCTGACAAGGGCTATCGCCCGCATGGGCTTTTGTGGTGCGGACTTCCGGTCAGTACTTTGTCAGCTTCCCGCATACCGCGATGTGCGCACTGCCGGATCATCCGTTTCGAACCTTTCAGCAGGTCCGTGCTCGAATCCTAATACTGTACGACGTCTAGCCAGTCATCGCGCAGTTACATCCCATCACAATTCCGACGTCAACTGGGCAGCGCGATATGCCGTTAGCCAGACTATCGCCACGTCGTTTCCCTGCTGCGCTACGCATCGAGGACTTACATCATGACAACAAGAAACAGATCTTCCGCCATCATCCTCTCCGCCTCGCTGCTGGGCGCAGTGCTGGCCCTCTCCGCCTGCCAGAAGCAGGATGCCGCTCCGTCCACGGCAGCGGCCGCGCCGGCGGCGCCGGCCACCCCACCCTATACGCCGCCCACGGCCCAACAACTCTCGCAGATGGTGGCACCCATCGCTCTCTTCCCGGACAAGTTGGTGGCGCAGGTATTGGCCGGGGCCACCTATCCGGACCAGATCGTCGCGGCCAACCAGTGGCTGGGTCAGAATGGCGCGCTCAAGGGCGACATCCTGCAGGCGGCCGAGGACAAGCAGCCCTGGGATGTCAGCGTGAAGTCGCTCACCCTGTTCCCGGCGGTGCTCTCGCAGATGGCCACCAATGTGGACTGGACCCGCTCGCTGGGCGAGGCCTTCGTCAATGACCCGAACGATGTGTTCAATGCCATCCAGGCCCTGCGTCTGCGCGCGCAGCAGGCCGGCAATCTCAAGACGTCCTCGCAGCTGAAGGTGGTGAGTACCGCACGCAGCAGCGAGACGGTCCGCGTGGAGAATGCACCCGCGCCACGCACTGTCTATGCCGGCGCTCCGGTGATCCCGCCGCCGCCGCAGACCATCGTGATCGAATCCAGCCAGCCCGATACGGTCTATGTGCCGGCCTACAATCCGGCGGTGGTCTATGGTCCGCCGGTGCCGGTCTATCCGGGCTATGCGTACCGTCCGCCCAGCCCGGTGGCCAATGAAGTCGTGGTCGGCGCCCTGTCCTTCGGTGTGGGCGTGTTCGTGGGTGAAGCCGTCAGCCACCATGCCGGCTGGGGCTGGCATGACTGGGGCATGCACTGGGGCGGTTCCGGTGGTGACGGTGGCTCCTCGGGCAACTGGCAGCGGCCAGCCGTGGTGTACAAGAACACCACCTATGTCTCCCGCTCGACGACGGTGATCAATCGCGTGACCAACAACAATGTGACGGTCAACAATACGCGGGTGGTGAACAACAATGTGAACAACGTCAATAACGTGCGCAATGTCGACGAACACAATGTCAACAACCAGACCCGCATCGACAATCACCGCGAAGCGGTAGCCCCCGCTGCCATGAGCATGCCGCACTTCACGACCAGCGACGCCCGCCCCGGTGCGATGCCCTCACCGCACGCGCAGCCCGCGCAGCAAAAAATGGAGTTGACCAACCGGGCCGCTGCGCACCAGCAAGCCGTGCAGGACGAGGCCGCCCGCCAGCATCAGGAAGCGGCGCAGCAGGCCCGGCGCGAACAGCAGCAACAGCAGGAGCAGCACGTGCAGAAGGAACAGCAGGCCGCGCATGAACGTGAGCAGGCCGAAGAAAGAAAGGCAGAGGCGATGAAGCACGAAAATGCGCATCCTCCGCTGCCGGCGCATTCCCCTGCAACAGCGCGGCATGAAGACCGCGCGCAACAGCAGCAGCACGAGCAAAAAGCGGCGGCGCATGCACAGCAAGCCCACGCAGAACCCAGGCACGAGCCCGCCAGGCACGAACAGGACAAGCATGCCAACGAGAAACACGAAGGCGAGAAGCAAGAGCGAGAAAAGCACAACGGCTGAAGTCGCCCCTCCCCCTGTCATCGCTGAGCACCAACACCAAGGGCCGCTGCAATGCGGCCCTTGGTGTTCGACGCTACGGCCATCAGCGGCCGATGCGATCCGGATCGGTACGCTGGTCCAGCGTCAGCTGCAGGAAGACCAGATCCAGCCACTTGCCGAACTTGGTACCGACCTGCGGCATGTGACCGACCTGCTCGAAACCCAGCTTCTTGTGCAAGGCGATGGAGCCGACATTGCTGGCATCGATGGCGGCCACCATGACGTGCTTGCCGACAGCGCGGGCACGGGGGATCAGGGCCTCCATCAAGGCGATGCCCAGTCCGGCGCCACGATGATCCTTGTGGACATAGACCGAATGTTCCACCGAATGACGGAAGCCATCGAAGGGCCGCCAGTCACCGAAGCTGGCATAACCCAGCACTTTGTCATCCTCCACGGCCACCAGTACCGGATAGCCCAGCTGGCGCCGCGCAGCGAGCCAGTCCTGGCGGTTCTTGTCGTCCACCAGCGTGTCGCTCCAGATGGCGGTGGTGTTGACCACGGCGTCGTTGAAGATCAGGGTGATGGCGGGGATGTCGGCGGGAGTGGCGTCGCGAATCTGCATGGTGTCTCGGGTCTCAGGTCTCGGTTATGAAGTTCAACGGCAACAACGATCAGGGTGAGCAGTGTAGCCGAAGACGGCGACGGGATGATCTTGCCCTGCGGCAGCGTCTTAAGACATCTGACAACTAGAAGTGTTAGAATGCGTGCGCTCATCCATAGAGCGCCCGCCTTGCCTGATTGATGATGGCCAGGACCGGGAATGACAAGAAATGCCAGCCCCGCAGGCTGGACGCAAGATCGGAGACGAGTTGACCCACTCTGAGATTGCGACCCATGACCGATTCCATTGCCCCGACATCACACCTTGCGCAAGCCGCTTCCGGCGCTGCCGGTGCCTGCGCGCGGGGGTGGCCTCGGTGGCGGCGGGCGCGGTCCTGCACGGTGCGCGCAGACTCCGGCGCCTTGTGCAGCCTGTTTTCCACCCACTCCACTTTGCTCCCATCATGACCACCAAGTTCAGTCCCTCGCGGCGTGCCGTCCTTGCGGCCACCGCAGCGGCAGTGCCGCTAGTCTCGCTGCCAATACTCAAGCAGGCCCGGGCCGATGGCCTGGAAGGCATCGAGCTGCAGCACTACCAGCCGGTGTTCTTCAATGCCGCGCAATGGCTCTTCATCCTGGCCGCCTGCGACCGCCTGATCCCCGCCGAAGGGCGTGGACCGGGCGCGCTGGAAACCAATGTGCCGGTCTTCATCGACCAGCAACTGCACGCCGGCCTGGGCAACGACATCTACCAGCAAGGTCCGCATCAGACGGACGCGCCTGCAACGCTGGGTTTCCAGATTCCCTACACACCGCAGCAGGTCTATCGCATCGGCATCGACCTGACCCAGCAACTCAGCCAGCAGCAGCACGGCAAGCGCTTCGAGCAGCTGGACGCCAGGGACAAGGATGCCCTGCTGACGGCACTGCAAAAGAACGCTGTCGATTTTGGCGCGCTGGGCGAAAAGGCGATGAAGCCATCGCAATTCTTTGGTCAGTTGCTGGGCGATACCAAGAACGGCTATCTGGCCGATCCCATGTATGGCGGCAACAAGGACATGAAAGCCTGGGTCGCCATCGGCTTCCCAGGCGCGCGTGCGGCCTATACCGAATGGGTGGACCAGCACAACGTGAAATATCCGCTGGGCCCCGTGAGCCTGTCGGGCAAGCGCGCCTGATGCGTGCGGCCCGCCATCTCAACGCCCTCGCCTGCAACCTCTTACTGATTGATCTCCATGCCTGACATCACCAACGACAACGTCGACGTCGTCATCGTCGGCCTCGGCTGGGCCGGCTCCCTCATGGCCATCGAACTGGCCCAGGCCGGCCTGAAGGTACGCGCCCTCGAACGCGGCCCGGACCGTCCGCCCGAGGACTTCGCCTATCCCAAGCCAGCCGACCAGTATGGCTACGCAACCCGCAACAAAGTCTTCGCCATGCCGCGCGATGCTGCCCTGACGGTGCGCTACAACACCGCGCAACAGGCGCTGCCGACCCGCAAGTGGGGCGCCTTTGCGCCCGGCACCGGCGTGGGCGGCTCGGGCCTGCACTGGACGGCGGTATTGATCCGTCCCACGCCCACCGACCTCAAGCTCAAGACCTACGCCGACCAGGCCTACAAGCACGGCCAGCTCGATCCGGAGATGCGCATCAAGGATTTCCCGTTCACCTGGAACGAGATCGAGCCGCACTTCGATTTCTTCGAGAAGGTGTGCGGCCAGTCGGGCAAGACCGGCAACCTGCACGGCCAGATCCAGCCGGGCGGTGATCCCTTCGAAGGACCGCGCTCGAACCCCTATCCGCTGCCACCGCTGCACGACACCTACAACAGCAGCCTGTTCGCCGACGTGGCGCGCAAGATGGGTTACCACCCCTTTCCCAATCCCTCGGCCAATGTTTCGCAGGCCTGGACCAATCCATATGGCGCGCAGATCGCCCCCTGCAACTATTGCGGCTTCTGCAGCAAGTATCCCTGCCTGAACTACTCCAAGGCGTCGCCGCAGACCACCATCCTGGATGTGGTCAAGCGCATGCCCAACTTCGACTACAAGGTCAACGCCAACGTCATCCGCGTGGATCTGCACGCCGACAAGAAGACCGCGCGCGGGGTGACCTACATCGACGAGAACATGAAGGAAGTGTTCCAGCCGGCCAAGATCGTGATTCTCTCCGGCTTCCAGTTTGCCAACGTGCGCCTGATGCTGCTCTCGGGGATCGGCAAGCCCTATGACCCGATCACCGAGACCGGCGTCATCGGCCGCAACTATGCCTTCCTCTCCAACGGTGGCGCGACGCTGTTCTTCAAGGACAAGCACTTCAATTCCTTCGCCACGGCCGGCGCCAGCGGCGAAATGTTCAACGATATCTCCCCGGGCAACTTCGACGATGGCATCAAGCTGGGCTTCATCGGCGGCGCCAAGATCCACAGCTCGCAAGCCTCGGGCGCGCCGATCGGCACGGCGCTGCCACCGGGTACGCCGAGCTGGGGGCGCGGCTGGAAGGAGGGCATGATCGACTGGTACGACCATTCCATGAAGATCAGCATCACCACCACCTGCATGTCCTATCGTGGCCACTTCCTGGACCTCGATCCGAACTACAAGGACCCCTGGGGCCAGCCGCTCTTGCGCATGACCTTCGACTGGCGCCAGAACGAACTGAAGCTGCAGCGCTACCTGCGCGACATCGTGCTCAAGATCGCCAAGGAGCTCAATCCCGATCACATGTCGGAAAGCTTCCTGGCCCTGGATTCGCACTGGGACATCACCAAGTACGTCTCCACCCACAACGTGGGCGGCGCCATCATGGGTGATTCGCCGCGCGACTCGGCCCTGAACAAGTACCTGCAATCCTGGGACGTGCACAACGTCTTCGTCCCCGGCGGCAATGCCTTCCCGCAGAACTTCCAGGCCAATCCGACCGACACCATCGGCGCCATCACGCTCATGGCGGCGCAAGCCATCAAGACGCAGTACCTGAAGAACCCCGGCCCGCTGGTCCAGGTGTAAGGGGGGAGAGAACATGAAAAAACTGACTTCATCGTTTGCCGCCCTGGTCCTGTCGCTGGCTGCGCTGGGTACGCTGGGTGCGCTCAATCCGGCGCACGCGGCCGACCAGGACGCGGTGGCGCGCGGCCAGTACCTGGCCCGCGCCGGCGACTGCATGGCCTGCCACAGCGCCGCCGGCAAGCCGGCCTATTCGGGCGGACTGGCCATCGACAGCGGCCACGGCATCATCTATTCCACCAACATCACGCCGGACAAGGAACACGGCATCGGCAACTACAGCGAGGCACAGTTCGCCGCTGCCGTGCGCCATGGCGTGCGTGCCGATGGTACGCAGCTCTATCCGGCCATGCCCTACCCCAGCTATGCCAAGGTGAGTGACGAGGACATCCATGCCCTTTACACCTACTTCATGCAAGGGGTGAAGCCGGTGGCCTCCACGCCGCCGGCCAGCAGCATGAGCTTCCCCTTCAACATCCGCTGGGGGATGAAGCTGTGGAATGTCTTCTTCGCCAATGACAAACCGTTCAAGGAGCAGGACGGCTGGAGCGCCGAGATCAAGCGCGGCGCCTATCTGGCTGAGGGCCTGGGCCACTGCGGCAGCTGCCACACCCCGCGCGGGTTCGCCATGAACGAGAAGGCCAGCGACAGCAGCCAGGCGCAGTTCCTCTCGGGCGGCGACCTCAACGGCTGGGCGGTACCGTCGCTGCGCGGCATGCCGCACTGGAGCGCGCAGGACATCGTCGACTACCTGCAGACCGGCCGCAACAAGACCGCCTCGGTGGCCGGCGAGATGAGCCTGGTGGTGGAACACAGCACCGCGCACCTGAAGCCGGAAGACCTGCAGTCCATCGCGGCTTACCTCAAGACGCTCTCGCCGGTGGCCTCGGCCAGCAGCGGCCGCGTCACGCCGCAAGGGGCCGAGGCGACCACGAAGAAACTCACGGCCGCCAAGGACCTGAGCCTGGGCGAGCGCCTGTACCTGGACAATTGCGCGGCCTGCCACTTCGTCAACGGCAAGGGCGCGCCGGGCATCTTCCCGGTGCTCGATGGCGCGACCGTGGTCAATGCCGACAATCCCAGCGCATTGCTGCACGTGATCCTGGCTGGCGCGCGCACGCCCTCCACCGAGAAGGCACCGTCGATCCTGGTCATGCCGGGCTTTGCCCATCGCCTCTCGGACAAGGAAGCGGCAGAACTGGCCAGCTTCGTGCGCCAGGGCTGGAGCAACCAGGCAGGGGCGGTGTCGGAGAAGGAAGTGAAGCGGATGCGGGAAGGCCTCGCCAAGCACGGGTCCTGATTTCCTGAGCCCATTGCCGCTGTGAAGGAGAAGGCTCGCATGGCAACATGCGGGCCTTTTTTACGCCGCGCTCACGCCATGCCGGCCGCACGACGATTGACCACGATGAACGATCGCGCCACTATAGCGCCCAGGCACTTCTTCTTGAAAGCACGCATGCTCCCCACTTATGGCGCCACCTATCGCGGCAAGCACATCAGCGTCTCCTGCACGCAGCAACGTGATGGCGACGTCCTTTGCACCGTGCAGATCGACGGCGAACCGGCCCCCGGCCTGCGCGGCAATCCCTTCGCTTCGGTGGCATCGGCACAAGTGGCCGGCGTGGGTTACGCGCGGGCGGTGATCGATACGCAGCTCGACAATGACGTGGCCGAGCATCACGGCTATTTCATCCGGGTCAGCAGCAGGGAACAGATCGACGGCACCTGGGTCGGCAGTTACCAGCTGCATCGCAATGACAACCCGGTCGCATTCCGGCGCGTGGTGTGCGAGGACTTTCGTGGCAATACTTCGGTAGAGGCAGAACAGTATGCAATGGCCACGGCCTTCGTGGCAGTGGACGCCGAGGTCAAGGCCGGCAAGCTCTGAGCGGATGGGGCAGCTTCAGGCCGCTTTCTTGCGGCGGCTCGGCAGCTTGTCGTGCTGGGCCAGGATGGCCGACAGCAAACCCGGAAAGCGTTGCTCGATATCGGCGCTGCGCAAGGTGTTGATGTGGGTGGTGCCATTGCTCTCGGTGCGCACCAGGCCGGCTTCGCGCAAGACCTTGAAGTGATGCGAGACGGTGGACTTGGGACGACCGCCATCGAGCTCGCCGCAGGTCGCACATTCCACGCGCGCCAGGTGGCGCACGATCTCCAGGCGGATCGAATCGCTCAGCGCGTAGAGCACGCGCTCCAGCACGAACTCGGCAATCTCGGGATGTTTGTAGGGACGCATCTGCAGAATGATACACCTTGGGTTATAATCCTTCCATAGTTCGAATATTTACGAACAACCGAAGCGAGTGCTGTGCCAGTGCAGCGCTTGTTGATTTCATCTTCATCATTGACAAGAAGCCACCCATGTCTGCTCTCTTTACTCCCTTCAAGCTCAAGGACCTGAACCTGCGCAACCGCATCGCCGTCCCGCCCATGTGCCAGTACATGGCAGTGGATGGCAAGGCCAACGAATGGCATCTGTCGCACTACGCCAGCATCGCCCGTGGCGGTGCCGGTCTGGTGATTGTGGAAGCCACTGCCGTTGCCCCGGAAGGCCGCATCACGCCGGGCTGCACCGGCATCTGGTCGGACGAGCTGGCGCAAGCCTTCGTGCCGGTCGTGCAAGCCATCAAGGCAGCCGGTGCCGTGCCGGGCATCCAGATCGGTCACGCCGGCCGCAAGGCCAGCGCCAATCGTCCCTGGGAAGGCGACGACCATATCGCTGCCGACGATGCCCGCGGCTGGGACACCATCGCCCCCTCCGCGATTGCTTTCGGCAAGGGCTTGCCCAAGGTCCCCAAGGCCATGAGCCTGGACGACATCGCACGTGTGCGCCAGAACTTCGTCGATGCCGCCATCCGCGCCCGCGACGCCGGCTTCGAATGGCTGGAGCTGCACTTCGCCCATGGCTACCTGGGCCAGAGTTTCTTCTCGGCGCATTCCAACCAGCGTGACGACATCTATGGCGGCAGCGTCGAAAACCGTGCCCGCTTCCTGCTGGAAACCCTGCGTGCCGTGCGTGAAGTGTGGCCGGAACACCTGGCCCTGACGGTGCGTTTCGGCGTGCTGGAATACGATGGCCGCGACGAGCAGACGCTGGTTGACTCCATCGGTGTGGTGCGCCAGTTCAAGGAGATCGGCATGGACATGATCAGCGTGACCATGGGCTTCACGATCCCGGAAGTGCAGATCCCCTGGGGGCCGGCCTTCCTTGGCCCGATCGCCAAGCGCGTGCGCGAGGAAGCTGGCGTGCCGGTGTCGTCGGCCTGGGGCTTCGGCACGCCGGAACTGGCCGAGCGCGCCGTCAAGGAGGGCCAGCTCGACCTGGTGATGGTGGGCCGCTCGCACCTGGTCAATCCGCACTGGACTTACCAGGCCGCCAAGGAACTGGGCGTGGAGCGCCCCTCCTGGACGCTGCCGGCACCTTACGCGCACTGGCTGGAACGTTATTGATGAGCTGATGCGGCGACTCGCTGCCTTGGCAGCATGACAGCATTGCCGGCCTGCAAGCCGCTCAGGGATTGCCTGAGCGGCTTGTGTGTTTTCTAGGGAAAATCACTAGAGCCAGGCAAGGTGCTTTCTCCTAAGATGAAGTCGTCTTGAGGAGATCATCATGTTCACCACCTTCCTGCTGACTGCCGTTCTCTCTACCCTGGTCGTCGTCGCGATATCGGCGACGGGAATCTATCTGTTGGCCGAAGCCCGCTGGCGGCATCATCCGCTGGCCCGCAGCGCCAGCCTGCCGCCCCGGCGGCTGCCGTATTGAGCGAGCGGGACGGTTCCTCTGTGGATGCCGCCTGGTGTGTGTCTGCCTGAATCGCGATGAAATGATGTTGGCCCCCTGGTCGTCGGACCCGGGGGATTTTTTTTGCGCCGGCCTTACAGGGCAGAGTAGCGCGGCAACAGGTCCTGGTCGGCGAGGCGAATTTCAATGGCGTTGGCGGCCTGGATGTGATCGGGGTTTTCATCGTCAAACGCATCGCCCGCCACTGAGACGATGATGGTGCCGCGTTGCTGTCCGTCCTCGTTCAATACCGGCAGCAGCTCGGCAGCCTCGGGGACTTGGGCGCGCGTGATCCTGCCTGGCAGATACAGCAGCCATCCGGCGCCGGGGCGATCGGCGAAGACCTTGTGGCGCATGCCATATCCGTCAGGGTCGACAGCGATGAAGGGAGGCTGCCATTGCAACGAGAGCCCCGTCAGCACCTTGATCAGATTGGCCTTCCGACTCAAGGATGGCACCCCCTGCGCCTGCAGGCGGAAAGTGGAATTGCCGGGTCCATCGGCCTGCTGCAATCCGAGCAAGATGGCGGAGCCGCCTTCTTCTTCATAGCCGTTCCAGATACCAAGATAACGAAAGCCGTTGGCAGGATCACAGCGCTCCTCCTCTTCCACAATGGCCAGTGCAGCGCGTGTAGGACCGTCTCTTTCAAATGCCTGGATGCGCCGGGCATCTTCCGGCGTATCAGCTGGAGGGCACCAGTCGTCCAGCGGCATGCCCACGGCGTCCAAAAGAAGCGCGACTTTCCATAGTATGGAGAAATGTTCGGATGCGCTGGGCAAGGTGGCGAGCGTTGAAGCAAAGGCAAAGTTGATGACAAGATACATGATCATGGCTTATGGAAAAGTTGGATGGGGAGCTTGTTGGCAGGAAAGACCTCGTTCAGATGACGAAAGACCAAATGATCCTGCACGTACCAGCACAAGTGGGCAGGACTGGACTTCAATACCGTCGCACTCTGCGCGGCGGCTTGTTTCAACAGATTCGGGTACCCCTTCAATCCATAGAAGAACTTGGGCTCACCCGTCTTTCTGTCAAAAAACTGCGCATACCGTGCCTTGGCCTCTTGCAGAAGACATGGGCCGAGCTGGAATCCATCGAAATCAATGTCATCGAAGGCCCACTCGGTATAGGGCGCAAACCCGGTCACGCGCGCCTGATAGGCCCGCGCCTCTTCAGACATGTTCCAGTTGCGCGGTACCAGGGTCCCCGCTGCGGGCGGACAGCGCTTGCAGGACTGATCTTTCTTCAACACATCGGCCTGGCTCAAAGGAGAAGACTTGGCCTCTTCAGCCCTGCGCGAACTGCTGTAAATGGCCGCCCCGGCACCGGCTGCAGCCGCCGATGCACCCAGCCCTATCCATCCAAGAATCTCGCTGCTGAGCAGCGGTACCGCCACGACGGGAGCGATCATGATTTGCGCTCCCCATCTTGCGGCGCAGCCAGCTTGTGCAGGACGGCGATCATGTCATCGAGCCTTTGTTCGGGCGTGGCGCCCGGACGGCGAAGATAGCGCACGGTGCCCGGACGACGGAACAGACCCGGCCAATCGGCCGACAGATACATCATGTAGATCAGGTGGGACAGCGCACCGAAGCCCAGCGACAAACCATGCTCATAGGCCTCGCGCATGCGCCGGATTACCTCGCTGCGGCCCGGCATGCGTGCTGGTAGCCTGGCTGGCGATGAGTGTGGCGCCACAGGCGGTGCGGTCACCGTGGCGTGCAACGGCCGCGCCGAGCGAGAACATGTCGCCTGCGCCGGTAGTGATGGCAAAGGTCCCCTCGCACCGGGGGCAGACCGTTTGGTCGCCCACGCGTGCCACCGGCTTGCCATGAACCATGAAAGTGAGATCGCCGGAGATGACCGTGCCGCCGTGGCTGGTCTTGTCCCCGATGGTGATGAAGGCTTGTGGCATACGCTCCTCCTCTGCAGTGATGACGTCAGCCGCAGCGCGAAGAAGAGAATCCGGAAAAACCTTCAGCCGGTGCCGCAGCAAGGCCGCACATCATGCCGGGGCAAGACGCGTCGGCCCGCATGGGGCAGAAAAGAAGAGCGAATTATGGAAGTATTTTTAGTAACGCCTGATACCTTTTCGAGGCAGGCGCAAGCGATCAAAACAAATCAGTAAAACAGCAAAGTCCACAAGGGAACGCTGGCCAGCAGCAGACAGCCAAGGAAGGCGGCAAGGAAGAGCAGTTTTTTCTTTCGGGTGGCCATGGTGAACCTGCAAGACGGAAATGGGCGCATGCGCAAGGCCGCAGTGTACCGCGCCCGCCGTCATCAGGCCATGCCGTTGCGGCCGTAGGCACGGAAGCCAGGCCGCTCGCTGAGGCGCTCGTAATACGCTGCCACGGCCGGCAAGGGCGCATGGTCCAAGGGCGTGCCGAACCAGCGATTGACCGACAACCCGACCGGAATATCGGCCAGCGTGAATGTCGGCCCCGCCACGAAAGCGCCGCTGTGCTGCAACTGTTGCTCCAGCACCTGCATGAAGCGCGTCCAGCCAGCGATGGAGGCCGCCAGTTGCTGCGCGTCGCCATGCTCGGGCGACTTGCGCACCAGCGCCATGAAGGCATAACTCCAGCTGCGATTGAGGTCACTGGCCTGCCAGTCCATCCACTGGTCGATGCGCGCACGCAGGCGCGGCGCCTGCGGATACAGCGCGGTGCCGCCGTACTGCCCGGCGAGATAGCGCAAGATGCTGTTGGACTCCCACAGCACGAAGCCATCATCATCAATCACCGGCACCATCGCATTGGGATTCATGGCAACGAAGGACGGCTCGCTGGTCGCCCTGAAACCGATGCCCCAGTCCTGCCGCTCAAAGGCAATGCCCAGCTCGCTACAGGCCCACAGGACCTTGCGTACGTTGATGGAATTGTCACGGCCGTAAATCGTCAGCATGCAGGCTCCTGTACAGTAAGTGTCAGGCTGGCAAGTCTAGCAAGTGGCCCGGTACGGTGCCATGCACAGTTCTTCCTCATTCTCCCCGGTGTCTGTTGCGCTGCAGCCAAGTGGCCCGGTACAAAGCTGCCAACTGTACCGGGACGGCTTTCGGAAGTGGCCGTACAATCATCATCCGACTGGCCATCCCGACACCGCATTGCGGTACCGCCCACTTCCATGTCCTCCTCCAACATCGCCAAGCTGTTGCTGCTGGCTGCCATCTGGGGCACCAGCTTCATGCTCATGCGCATTGCCGCGCCGGTCTTCGGTCCCATGCTGACCACCTTCGGCCGCGCCTCGCTGGCCACGCTCTCGCTGCTGGCCTTTGCGCGCATGCGCGGGGTATCGCTGCAATGGCGGCGCAACTGGCTGCCCTACCTGGTCATCGGCATCTTCAATACCGCCCTGCCCTTTGCACTCTTTGCCTGGTCGGCCTTGCACATTCCCTCGGCCTACATGGCCACCATGAATTCGCTGGCACCGATCTTCACGGCCATGTTCGGTTTCCTGCTGCTGGGCGAGCGTCTGAGCCTGCTGCGTACCGGCGCCTTCGTGCTGGGTCTGGTGGGTGTGGCAGTGCTGGTCGGCATCGGTCCGGCGCCAGTCGACGCGCTGGTGGTCGCCGGTGTGCTGGCGGCCATGGGGGCGGCGGTCAGCTATGGTTTCGCCGCCACCTTCACGCGCATGCGCGCCGGTGGCATCCCGCCCATCGCCATGGCCACCGGCAGCCAGTTCGCCGCAGCCCTCTGTCTGTTGCCGCTGGCCGCACCCTCGCTGCCGCATGCCTTGCAAGCGGGTACGCTGCCGGCCCTGCTCTCTGTACTGGTGCTGGGCGTGGTCTGTACCGGTATCGCTTATGCACTGTTCTTCCAACTGATTGCCGCCGAAGGTGCCACCAAGGCCATCACCGTGACCTTCCTGGTGCCGATGACGGCCTCACTGTGGGCCTGGCTGCTGCTGAACGAACCGGTCACCCCGGGTACCGTGGCGGGCATCGCCATCGTGCTCATCGCCACCGCCACCGCCTTGCGGGCCAAACCGGCAGCCGCCGCCAGTGACAAGAAAGTGGCGGCCTGATTCCAGGCTGGGCCAAATAAAAAGGCGCTGCGGGGAAATCCGCAGCGCCTTTTTTTCATGCCACCCGGGTCCGGCTTACCAGCCGTACTGCGCGCACGCCTTGCGATACGCCAGTCCCGCCAGCGCCACATCTTCCAGGCCGATACCGATGGCCTTGTAAATGACGATGTCCTCTTCCCGGCGCTGGTAGGGCAGGCTGCCATCGACGGCCTGCGCCAGTTCCATCACCTGCTCCCAGTCGAACACGCCCGGCGCACACTGCACCAGGTCGCCGGCCTCCTGCTGCGCCTGCGGCTTCCATTCCACGAACAGGGCGGCGGCACGACCGATGGCGGTATCGTCCAGCTCGCGCACGTTGGCCTTGGAGGCACCGACAGCCGCCACGAAGGCGCCCGGGCGCAGCAGCTTGCCATCAAAGAGCGGCGTGGCCGAGCGGGTCACGGTGACCAGCACATCCGCTGCCGCCGCAGCTTCGTCAATGCTCACCACGCGCGCCGACACACCGTGGTTGCGCGTGACCTCCTCGGCCAGGGCTTCGCGGCCCGACAAGCCGGCAATGAGCACTTCCTTGAAGGGCCGCACCTGCAGCAGCGCCGGAATGTGCGAGCGCGCCTGCACACCGGTACCGATCACGGCCAGGGTGACGGCATCCTTGCGGGCCAGCGCGTCGCAGGCCACCGCCGTGGCGGCCGCAGTGCGCAGGCCGGTCATGGCATCGCCTTCCAGCGTGCACAGCGGTGCGCCGGTCTGGCTGGAGAACAGCTGGATGACGAACTTGAACTGGCCCTTGATGGTGGTGTAGACCTTGGCCCCGGCAATCCCGGCGGAGGGGATGACCGCGCCCATCATCGACAGCATCACGCCATTGGCGGCACTGGTGCGTACGCGCCCCTGGTGCGCGCCCTCGGCGGCGTGGGCAAAGGCCTCGCGCATGGAGGCGATGGCGTCTTCGGTGGTCAGCAGTTCGCTGACCTGCTGGTTGGCAAGAAATTTCATTGGGGACCTTGGCTTCAAAAAATGCAGGAGTAATTACGGCGTACCGTGCTCGGCCTTGAGATAGTTCCAAATCCGGTCTATGTCCGGATTGGCGCCATCGAGGCGGCGATAGACGCGGATATCCATCTCGTCGCACCACAGCCCTTGTTCCAGCGCCTCACTGTCGTTCGGGGCGATGGCCAGGGTCAGCTTGCCCTCGGCGATCTCGCGCGCGACCGCGCTGGCCGGCAGCCAGGCGATGCCATGGCCTTCGACGGCCATGCTCTTCAAACCCTCGGCGAGATCGGTCTCGAAGCGACGGAACAGATGCACGCGGCGCGGGCTGGAATGCAGGGCCTTCTCGACGATGCGCGAGAGCGAGGAATACGGGGAATAGCTCAGGAAGGGTTGCGGATCATTGGGCGTGCCCGGCAAGACGTACTTGGGCAATCCGCCGGGCAGCGTCTTGACGTAGGGGCGCAACGGCTCCTTGCCCAGCGAGAGCACGTCATAGCGCTCGGTATCGAGGGCGATGCCCTGCTGGCGATGGTCATAGCACAGCAGCAGGTCGCAGTTGCGCTCCACCAGGGCCATGACGGCATCGTGCACGTTGCCCGCCATGACGGTGGTGGCGATGGCGCCGATGGTCTTTTCGATTTCCGACAGCAGCTTGGGGAAGACCGTCAGCAGCAGCGTATGCGGCATGGCAAAACGCACCGAGGACTGCGCACCGGCCAGCTGGCCGCGCAGTACCAGCCGCGCCTGCATGGACTGGTTGAGCATTTCCTTGGCGATCGGTACGAAGGACTCGCCGGCCGGCGTGAGCGTGCAGGGATAGGACGAGCGGTCGAACAGTTCTGCGCCCAGCCAGGTCTCCAGCGAGCGGATGCGGCGGCCAAAGGCCGGTTGCGTGACATTGCGCAGCTTGGCTGAACGGCTGAAGTTCAGCGTATCGACGACCGAGAGGAAGTCCTCCACCCATTTGATTTCCATCTTCCCTACCCCGTTGGCTTGCCGCGCTGGTCCGGCGGCTTGTCTATGGCGCCGGCCATGTTGTGCGTGGCGGTCGCCCTCCCTTGGAACGCCAGCCACTATACCGAAACGGCATCGACAGCGCCCCATGCCATTTTGGCATGGAGCCTGCCACGACAGGATGAAAATGAAGATGCAAAGGCAATGCTTTCCTCTGCGCAACGGCTGCCGCAACGAGCGCCAGGGTCAATGCCCGCCGGTCAGGTCCAGGAAGGTATCGAGGATATGGAAGTGATCATCGAAGAAGCTCGCCTCCATCGCGGCCAGCTGGTCGATGGGCGTCCACACCGCCTGGGCTGCATCATCGGCGGCCTCCACTTCCGGCAAGTGCTCCAGCCGCAGGTCGAAATAGTAGGCGTGGGTGATGGTGCGCCCGCGCGCGCTGCGGTCAGGATGGTCGAAGATCTTGACGTCCACCAGCGCCTCTTCCAGCGTCACGTCCAGCACGGCCAGGTTGGTTTCCTCGGCCAGTTCGCGCAGGGCCGCCTGCATCAGGCGCTCGCGCTGGTCCAGGAAGCCACCGGGAATGGCCCACAGGCCGCGCCCCGGAAAGCCCTTGCGCTGCACCAGCAGTACATGGTCCGCCGCCCGGATGACCGCATCGACTGTAGTGGAGACCGGTGGATAGGGTGCCGCCGCCCAGGCCGCATGATACTTGCGCAGCTGGCGATGTTCTTCCACCAGCGCCGCGTAATGCGGCAGCAGCGACCAGGCACGCAGATAGTGGCGTACGCTGGACGGTACCAGCGGGGCCAGCACGTCGAGGCTGACCTCCAGGTCCTCGGCCTCGAACCAGACCTTGCGGATATCGGTGGCATCGATGTCACCGGCGCGCGGCAGGGTTTCCAGCTGCCATTGCGGGAAGTGGTGCAGGTAGTAGCTGGAGGCATCCTTGAAATGACCGACCAGCAGCACCCTGGCCTGGGGATCGGTCCGGATGGCGACCAGGCGGCGCACCTCGGCTGACCAGCGGCGGTCGTCGTAGTAATCACGGGTGGCGACAAAGCGCAGGCGTTCACGTTGCCCGGGCGGCATGGCCCCGGCGATCATGGCGGCGCGTTCCTCCCAGGTAAAGGGATTCTTGGTGTTGCGCGCATGGAAGGCCGAGCCCAGTACCACGATGACCGTGGCAGCGCACTCCAGCGCGTGATGCAGCAGATGCAGGTGGCCGTTGTGCACGGGCTGGAAGCGACCGATGACCACGGCGGCGTCGTATTGCGGATTCAGGATGGGCATGTGCTTTCCTTGATGATGCTGACAACAGGATCAAAGGCTGCCGATCATCGTCGCAGCCGGTGCGAGTCAATAGCGCACCGCGATGGGAATCTGCCGCCCGCTGCCAAAGGCCCGTGCGCGCAGGCGGATCACCGGCGGCGACTGGCGGCGCTTGTATTCGTTGCGCGCCACCATGCGACAGATGCGTTCGACCAGCGCCGCCCCGGTGTCGGTTCCCCTGATCTGTTCTACCGCGCTGGCGGCGGCCTGCGCTTGCTCGACAGGGAGGCGGCTGCCTTCGATGTGCCACTTGAGAATCTCGTCGAGCACCTCGTAAGGCGGCAGGCTGTCGGTATCGCGCTGGTCCGGTGCCAGTTCTGCCGAGGGCGCCTTGTCGATGATGGCAGCAGGGATAAGCTCGCGACCGGCCTGCGCGTTGAGGTGGCGCGCCAGGGCATAGACCTCGGTCTTGTAGAGATCGCCGATCAGGCCCAGGCCACCGTTGGTATCGCCGTACAGGGTGCAGTAGCCTACCGAGATCTCGCTCTTGTTGCCGGTGGTCAGCAGCAGGGCGTCATAGCCGTTGGAGTATTCCATCAGGATGGCACCGCGCACGCGCGCCTGCAGGTTTTCCAGCGGCAGCCCGCGCAGGGGTGCGCCGAAGGCCCGGGCGAAGCCATCCTCGAATTCGCGCACCAGGTCGGCAATGGGGTGGCGGAACAGGGTCACGCCCAGGGCCTGGCACAGCGCTTCGGAGTCATCGACCGAACCGGTGCTGGAGAACATCGACGGCATGGTCACCGCCACCACGTTCTGCGCACCCAGTGCCTCAACCGCCAGCGCGATGGTGAGCGCCGAATCGATGCCACCGGAAGAACCGACCACTACCTTGCCGAAGCCGCAGCGGCGCGCGTAGTCGCGCAGGCCGAGCAGGATCTGGCGGCGCTGGAATTCGGGCGTGGCCAGGGTCTGGTCCTCCCGGATCGGTTCGCCCACACCGTCGCTGCGCAGGAAGCGTCCGCTCTCGAAGGCGATGATCTGGAAATCCTCGGCCAGGCGCGCCGCCTCGAAGGCCAGCCCCTGCAGCGGCGACATGGCGAAGGAGCCGCCGTCATACACCAGCTGGTCCTGCCCGCCGACCTGGTTGACGTAGAGCAGCGCCATCTGACGGCGCAGGCAGGCGGCCTGGAACAGGGCGTGGCGCTGGCTGCGCTTGCCCACGTCCGACGGGCTGGCATTGATGGAGACCACCAGTTGCGCATCGGCCTGGGCCAGCTTTTCGAAGGGATTGACGCGGTAGCTGCGCAGGTCGTCGTTCCAGCCATCTTCACAGATCAGGAAGCCGACCCGCAGGCCCTTGATGGGCAACACACAGGCGGTCTCGGGACCGGCCTCGAAATGGCGGCCATCATCGAAGACGCCATACACGGGCAGCAATTGCTTGTGATACTCGGCCACGATGGCACCCTCGCGCACGGCCAGCAAGGCATTGAAGAGCGGCTTGCCGGGGCCGGGATTGCGGCGCGGCGCGCCGATGACGACAGTCAGTCCCGGCAGCTGGCGTGTAGCGTCTGTCAGCTCTTGCAGCGCCAGTTCGGCCTGCGCCAGAAAGCGCGGTTCTTCCAGCAGGTCGCCGGGGTAGTAGCCGCAGATCGAGAGTTCGGGAAAGACCAGCAGGTCGGCACCGGCCTGGGCGGCCCGTTGCAGGCCATCGAGATGGAGCGCCAGGTTGCCGGTGAAGTCACCGATGGTGGGATTGCATTGGGCGATGGCAATGCGAAGCATGATGTGTCCTTTCTGCCGCCGCAGCGGCTCAGGCAGGGGTGGCCGGCACGGCGATGCCGAACAGCTGGCGCAGATAGGCCAGGAAGGTTTCGTCCTTGCACAGGGTCTTGCCCGGCGAATCGGACAGCTTGGCCACGGCCTGGCCGTTGCAGGACGAGAGCTTCATGACGATGTTCAGCGGCGCGATGCCGGTGTCGTTGCTCAAGTTGGTGCCGATGCCGAAACCGGTCATGGCACGGTCGGAAAAGTGACGATACAAACGCAGCGCCTGCGGCAGGTCCAGACCATCGGAGAACACCAGGCGCTTGGTATTGGCATCCAGGCGTAGCTTGCGATAGTGCGCCAGCGCCTTCTCGCCCCATTCGAAGGGATCGCCGGAGTCGTGCCGCAGGCCGTCGAAGAGCTTGGCGAAGTACAGGTCGAAGTCGGCCAGGAAGGCATCCATGCCGACCACGTCGGTCAGGGCCACGCCGAGGTCGCCGCGGTATTCCTGCACCCAGTCTTCCAGCGCAGCCTTCTGGAAATCGCGCAAGCGCACGCCGAAGGACTGATAGGACTGCAGGTATTCGTGGGCCATGGTGCCGATGGGCACCAGCTGATATTTTTTGGCGAGCCAGACATTGGAAGTGCCCTTGAAATACTGCGGCAGCTCGCGCGCCAGCGTGGCCACCACTTCCTCCTGCCACGCAGCGCTGTAGCGGCGGCGCACGCCGAAGTCGAAGAACTCGAAGGGATGACGGCGAGGCGGCTCGGCAGCGAAGGCCCGCAGCAGCCCGATCTTGTCCCGCAGGCGGCGGCTTGCTTCCCCGAGTGCCGCAGCCGATCCGACGCGGCGGAAATACAGCTCGTTGACGATGTAGAGCACGAAGATCTCGAAGCCCATCACATGCACCTGCGGACCGCGCGCCACGATGCACAGGCGCTCGCCCTCGGTGCTGACCTCGATGAACTTGCGCTGGAAACGAAACAGGGCGAGGAAATCGATGAAGTCACTTTTCATGTAGCGCAGCTGGGCGAGGTAGTCCAGTTCATCGCTGCCAAAGTGCAGGTTGCAGAGGTGATCCAGCTCGCGCTCCACGTCCGCCTTGAGTTCGGCCAGCGGGAATTGCGGCTGGTTGCGGCACACGAAGGTGTACTCGGCCTGGGCACCGGGATGGCTGTGCAGCAGCGCCTGCCACATGGTGAACTTGTAGAGATCGGTTTCCAGCAGACTGCGAACGACGGGTGCCATGATGGGCACTCCTTTCAGACGTGAATGGATCAGGCGTTGGCTTGCAGTTCCTGCAGCACCTGCTCGGAAGTGGCCAGGCGCACACCGGCCAGTGACATGGCGGCCAGGAAATCCTGGTACTGCGCCTCGAAGCCGGCCACCGGGCTCATGCAATCGGTCACCAGCACCAGCCGGGCACGGCCGGCGGCATCGAGGTTGGCGGCGATGTGCTCGGTGGTGGCGCGCACGCAGTGGCTGCCCGCCTCGCCGGTGATGTAGACGGTATCGGCCTCGCCCAGGGTGGCGATGAAGCCACGGTTGAGCTGGGTGGCGGGATCATCGTCATCCGGCACTTCGGCCATCACGGCCGAATAGTGCTCGGTCCACGGGTTGCTGCCCTTGCCCAGCTTGGTGACCACGCCCAGCGTGCGTTCTTCCCAGCCGTTGTAGGCGGCGCGCACATCGGCGTGGACCGCCCCGCCCCAGCTGCCGATCTCGCAGTGCACCGGCCAGACCATGAGGCGATAGCGTCCGGCGGTTTCCAGCGCATCGAGATAGGCCAGTGCGCGCGGCAGCGCTTGTGGATCGCGTGGCAGGTAAATGCCGGCACGCACCTGCGCGGCCTCGATCTGGGTGAAAGGCGTGACCGCCGTGCCATCGGCTTGCTGCCAGAACGTGGGGTGAGCGATGTCCAGCCTGTGGTGCGCATCGAGGGTGATGCTGATGGCCGAGAGGCCCTCACCGCCCTGGTCGATCAGACGCGCCACGCGTTGCATGTCGGCATGGCTGCCTGCCACCGGCAGCGCTGGTTGCAATACCCCGCCGGTGGCCGGGTCCACCGGCAACCAGTGCGCCGGCAGATCGCAGAAATCGTTTTGCGGATCGATCACGAGGAGATGCAGGGAGCGCTTCATGGTGTCCACCTTTCGGAGTGCGTCGGGTTACGGTGAGGCCAGTGTAGACCACTTAATTTACTTTTGCAACTAACAAAGATTTCGTGAATTTTCTTTATTTTCCCTTTAAATGGCCTTTACAGGCCATCCAAGATTCGAATTACAACAAATAGATTCACAATGACACTAAGTACCTTTAGACTTCCCCCACTTGGACAAGGCGAGGATAAAAATGGATCCGGTGATCTGTACAGTCGATGTGGCATTGCTCACGCTCACAGCCGAGGGACTGGAGGTAGCACTGCTCAAGCGCGAACATGCGCCCTTCAAGGGGGTAGCGGCGCTGCCGGGCGGCTATATCCATGCGCGCACTGACGTCGATGCGCGCGATGCCGCGCGCCGCGTGCTGCTGGACAAGACCGGCATCGCCGCGCCCTATCTGGAACAACTGGCCACTTTCTCCGGCGCGGCGCGTGATCCGCGCGGCTGGTCGATATCGATCGCGTATTACGCGCTGGTGCCGGCCAGCACCATCGCCCAGGCCGAGCGGGACGAGATTCGCCTGCACAGCGTGGACCGGCTGCCGCCCCTGCCCTTTGATCATGGGGACATCATCGAGATGGCGGTCTCGCGCCTGCGCAGCAAGAGCCAGTACTCGTCCCTGCCCTGCCATCTGCTGGGCGATGTCTTCAGCTTGCCGCAGTTGCAGCGGGTCTATGAAGTGCTGATGGGCGAGAGCATCAACAAGGTGAGCTTCCGCCGCAAGATGACCGAGATGGACATGCTCGAACCGGTCGATGGCCAGTTCGAGAGCGGGGCGCATCGTCCGGCGCAGCTGTATCGCCTGAAGCCCGCCTTCCGTGAACAGTTGCAGTTGCTGGAGCGCGGGCTTTGAGGATGGCAAGCCGCAACGTGAGCGGCCCAGGGACATCGCTGGGTGGACTGCTCATTGGTCGTATCTTCAGCAGTTCGTAGCCGCAGTCATCATTCGGGAGTTGCTCGTTTCCACAAGGAAACATTACAATGCGGGCCAGTGTTGCATCAGGGAGGGATACTTGATGAGCACAGGATCTTCGCATGCCCAAAGCATCCCCGGGTCTGGAACAGCTGCTTCCGGACCATCCTTACGCCCGCATTCTGCGGCGGGCTTTTCCGTATCACCCCGTCTCCCAAAATGAACCGTTAGTCAACCAGCTTGCGACGGCGAGAGCTTGTCACGCGACTTCGCGCTTGCTCTTGCGCACTTGGCCGATCAGACCTGGCTTGAATTCAACGACTTGCCCTGCAACCCGGTCGATAAGACGCGGGCTGCAGTGTCATGACGACCAAAGACGTCATCCTCGAACAGGCTGACAGGTCGTTCACGCACATCGAGCCGCACGGTGGCGGAGCCAACGCAGCCATCAAGGCAGAGACTGCGGCCGAGAAAACGTTTTGGCAGAAGTCCGGTCCTTGGGTGCACGGCGTGCTGGGCGTTGCCAGTTTCGTTCCTGGATTGTCGATCATCACGGGTGCGATCGATGCCGCCATCTATACCGCCGAGGGCGACTACGTTGAAGCCGGGATTGCTGCGGCGAGCATGATACCGGGCGGGAAGGTGGTCACCACCGTTGGCAAGGTCGCCAAACGCGCAGTTGGTATGGCAAAGGGTGCAGGAACGGCATCCCGAGTCGGAAAGGGGGCGCATGAGGCAGAAGAACTTGCCAAAGCGGCCAAGTCGGCAAAGGAAGCAGAGGAAGCCGCCAGGGTTGCCCGCGAAGCCAAGGTCGCCAGAGAAGCTGCGCCTGGACCCCAAAAGCCCAAGGACCCGAAGAAGGATGTCACCGTCAAGGCCCGGCCGTTCAAAGTGCCTTGCTTCCATCCGTATGACAAGAAACAATTCATGCGGATGAGCAAGGAAGAACAAAAGGCGTTTCTGAAGGAAATGGCGGAGCAACTTAGACGTCAAGAGGAGGCAATCAATAGTCTGACGGTTAGCGAATACGCGATGGCCAGGGACGCGTTTAAGAAAATGAAGCGTAATCCGGCAGCCAGCGCGGCGCAAGAAATTCATCGGAAAGGGTTCCTTGAACAAATGTCGCAGAGTATTGGCAACAGCCTGCGTGACGACGGCATGCACCCGACCGAAGCGAAAACACGGGCCGGAACTCGTGCAAAAGAATTGATGGAGAAGTTAGCCGCTTTACATGAGCCAGACATGGTCGCCGGGGGTTGGATGCAACACAAGACTGCGAATATTGGCCGCGCTGACGTGAACAAGTCAATTGGAGCAAGCTGGAACCAAGCTTACACGCCGCCTGGAAGTCGGAATTCAGGGCAGAAGCCGCTAACCAGGGTGCAGGAGATGGATCGAGAAGCCCAGCATGCGATTGATAACGGTCGTGGAAATCAAAAAATGAATGTCAAATTGGAACCTTGCCGTGGCAAGGGAATGAGATGAGAGACGAAGACTTTGAGTATTTTATTAGTAACTTTGGCGAGGCTACCAAGAGCTCACCGGTTCCCCCTGAAAGCCTTGAAAAATGGTGCGGGAAGCTGCCAGATCAGTTATTGAAATACTGGGAGCAAGAAGGATGGTGCGAATATGCGAATGGCCTCTTTTGTACAGTTGATCCCGATGACTATGAAGACCTCGTTGATGAGTGGCTAGCCGACACAGGATTGGACGAAATTGATGCGTTCCACGTAATTGCAAGGACTGCATTTGGCAAACTCTACCTGTGTGGCGAGAAAACCGGATGCAGCACCACGATTCATTGTGCGCTCAATATGGTCACTGCTCTCCAGAATGAATTGAGAACAAAAACTAAGGAACGCCAGGATTCTTCAGTCCGTTCGTTCTTTGCGTTCAGTGAGCGGGCCAATCTTGACATGGACGACGAGAACGGGCAGTCGCTCTTCGAACGTGCCAGATCCAAATTAGGTCCACTTGAGCCGCATGAGATCTATGGATTCGAGCCTGCTATCGTGCTAGGAGGAAAAATCCTCCTCGAAAATTTAGCCAAGGTGAATGCCAATGTGCACTTGACGATACTCCGCCAGTTCGCGGAGCCAGAATTGCCATTCGCGGGATTCGATATTGAAAAGTTGCTCGACTCTTGAAACGTCTCGTGGTGAGAGAGCAAGCCAACATCCAGCCATTCATAGATGTAGCCACTCCCGCGGTGAAGTGAATCAAGCCAAGGCGATGATGATGAGAGACGAAGACTTCGAATATTTTATTAGTAACTTTGGCGAAGCAACCAAAACCTCCCCGGTACCCGCCGCAAGCCTTGAAAAGTGGCGCGGTAAGCTGCCAGATAAGTTATTGACATACTGGGAGCAAGAAGGATGGTGCGAATACGCAAATGGTCTATTTTTCACAGTTGACCCTGATGACTATGAAGACCTCGTTGATGAGTGGCTTGCAGACACAGGGTTGGACGAGATTGACGCATTCCACGTGATTGCAAGGTCTGCATTTGGTGGTCTTTATTTATGCGGTGAGAAGACGGGGCGTAGCGTCACGATTGATTGTGCCGTCAATATGATCTCTGCTTTAGAACATGAATTGAAGGAAAAAACCAAGGAGGACCTGGATTTTTCGATCCGCTGTTTTTTTGCGTTCAGCGATCCAGATCGGTTTGAAATGGAAGACGAGAACGGACAGCCGCTCTTCGAACGCGCCAGATCCAAATTAGGCCCGCTTGAGCCGCATGAGATCTATGGATTCGAGCCTGCCATCGTGCTAGGAGGAAAAATCCTCCTCGAAAATTTGGTCAAGGTGAATGCCAACGTGCACCTGACGATTCTCCGCCAGTTCGCAGAGCCGGAACTGCCATTCGCGGGAATCGATATTGAAAAGTTGCTCGATTCTTGAACATGCAGCCATTCGTCAATGCCGCCGCCTCCGCATTGGGACGAATCACACTGAGCGAATGTCCAGAACCCATCCATCGACAACAGCCCTCCCCCCGAAAACCGCCATCGGCATCGGCGCCAAAAAACAAAGCGGCGCACCCACAACAGGTGCGCCGCTTTTTTCATAGCGAAATTCTTGAGCCAGGCTCAGGCACAGCAATTGCCGCCGGTATCGGCACAGCGTTCACGACGCTGCAATTCACGGCGGTGGCGCACGCGCTGCGAGACGCGATAGACGGCGCGCTGGGTCAGCATCATGGATAGCGTACTCAAGCTGAACTCGGCGGCAATGAGCAAACCGACCAGAGCGGCAAATTGCAGGTAGATCCGTGGATACACGGAGAGGCTACGCGAGAACAGTTGATGCAGCATGATGAATTCCTCTTTCTTGTTTTACGTGCCGGGGTTCCTGCGTCACACCAGTGACGATGCAGCGAACCGCGATGCGTGGCCGATCAAGCCGGCCCACGCATCGGATGGCCCTGCATCAGGCACCAGCGTAGGTCGAATCGGCGGTGCTGTCAGCAGTCTGCACTTCACTCTTGACGGGACCGTTGCCGAGAACCGGGAACACCGAGTCAGGCTGGTTGGCGATGCCTTGTGCCTGGGCGCGGGCCAGGTCAGCCTTCACTGCAGCGCGGGTGGTGTGCGAAACGAAAGGCTGGTCGACCGGGTATTGGGCTTCAGCGAAAGCGACCGACGAAGCGGACAGGGCCAGGACAGCGGCGATGATGGTCTTTGCGGACATGATGTTTCTCCTTGAATGCGTTAAGTGGACTTGAGTCAGGTTCATTACAGTTCAGTGAGCACCTGGCCGGGATGTCGGTCGGCCGATACCACTCTCTAGAAGCGCATCGTTTCTTGCGTTGCGATGTGGTTCATCGATGGACTGAAGTCTACGGAAGAGCGCGAAGGAGAAAAACCATGCTGGAGAGAATTGAGTGTTCCGGGTTCTGGAACAATCGTCATTGCCTATCAGAGCGATAGTCCGGAAATGAAACAAAGCCGCGACATCAGGTCCACTGACGCTGGCTTGCGCGCAGGGGCCGGGTGTATTCCTCGTGCTGCGCTTGCCTGACTACGGGCTTGGCATGATCGGCCTCGGCCGCAGTACGGGACGTCGGTGAGCCAGGCTGCGAGGATATCCGCGCAGGGGGCATGGGCAGCTGCGGCGGACGCTCCACCGGCGGCAGGCGTCCACCCCCGAGAGACTTGCGCAGGCGCGCGGGCTGGTCGGTAGTGGATGGGGTGGTGGCTGGCATGGTGCGGATCTCCCGTCTTGTCGCGGCAAGCAAGCGTGCCGCGTTGTCATTGTCGAGACCAGTATCACGCCGGAAAGGCTTGCCGTTAAGCGGACAACGGCTCTGCCTGCTGTAGGAAAGCAGGCAGAGCCGCAGCGGACCAGGGAGCCAGATGCGCCGGATCAGAAATGGTGATCGTAACGGATCTGGAACTTGCTGTTCTCGGCCCGGTTGCGTACGGCAAATTCCTGGTACACGTTGAAGAACAGCAGATCGCGATCAGACAATTTCACCATCGCTGCCGGCCCCAGTCCGACTACGCGCTCGCGACGCCCCGCCACATCGCTGCCGTTGACCTGGGTATCGGTGATCTGCTGCAGCCAGTAGCCCGCCGCACCGATGGTCAGATTCGGATTGAGCACGTACTCGGCGGAGAAGTTGGCATGCACCGCCTGCCCCGCCTGGGTGGAACTGACGTTGTTGCCAAAGGCCGCATTGGGCGAGTTGTTGCGGGCGTTCCAGAGATAGTGCAGGCGCCAGCTGAAACTCAGGTTCTGGCTGGCCCACAGCGTGCCGGCCCAGTAAGGATCGAAGGACCAGGCATTGCTGCCCGGATTGACGGAGGCATTGCGGTCATAGGCACCGGTCGGCAAGATGAACTGGAGTTCGAAACGCTGCGCATAGCGCGGCCCTTGCGCCCCCATGACGGGGTCGAACTGCACGGACACGCCGGCGCTGATGTCGCCCACGCCGGTATTGCCGCGAAGGATGGCATTGCTGGCGCCATCGTCGACCTTGGCATGGGCCACCCACGGCACCAGTACCTGGAAGCCAAGTTGCTTGTTGCCGAATTTCGCTCCCGGTGGCACGTAGATGAACTGGCTGATGGGCGCGAAGACGCTGATGTCCTGGGTGGCAGGAAGGCCCAGCCGCTTGCCGTTGTTGTCCAGCAGTCTGGTGGCCTTGGTGTAGGTGAGGTATTCGACGAAATAAAAACCGGGACCGCCGGGCAGCGGTGCGCCATCGAAGAAGCTGGTGCCGCCCAGGTTGACGGCGGGCTGGTCGTAGGCGCTGGCCAGCGCGGGCAGCAGGCTCAAGGTCAGTGCCAGCCACGCCGCACGTCGGCGGGCGGGTTGTCGCTTGTTGCTCATGTTGTCTCCTTGTGTTGTTGTGTTGTTGTCGTTCGGGCCCCGTTGCAGCGACTCACAGATAGGTCGACGCCAACCCGCCATCGACCGGCAGGTTCACGCCATTGATCCAGCGGCTGCCGTCATCGCACAGCCAGACGATGGCCGCGGCGATCTCGTCCGGATAGGCCGGGCGCTTCATGCGGTGGGCATCCTTCTGCACGCGCTCCTGCCCGAGCATGGTCACGAAGTCACCCAGGATGGGGGTGAGCACCGGACCGGGGGCGACACTGTTCATGCGGATCGCATGCTGGAGGAACCAGGGCTGGGCCTGAGCCATGCTCCAGACGATGAGCGCCTCCTTGAAATACTGGTAGCAGTTCTCCTGCGCGACCGGATGCTGCGCCAGCCATTCGGCGCCCGCCGCAAAACCAGCGGTCTGGGCCAGCGCCTTGTGCTGTTCCAGCCGCTTGGGCCACTCGGCACCAAGGATGGAGGCCACGTTGACGATGGCACTGCCGGGCGGCATGCGACGGATCAGCAGTTCGGTGAAATGACGCAAGCCGAGATAGTTCACGCGCGCAACCAAGTCCACCGGCGCGGTGCCGGGCACGCCGGCCACGTTGCACAGGCCATCGATCTGCTCGGGCAGTTGCGCGACGACGTCATGGATGGCATCGGCGCTGGAGAGATCGGCCTGCACGAAGGCTGCCATGCTGATCATGGGCGCATTGCGATCTACCCCGATCACGCGGGCGCCCTGTCCCCGCAGCAGCCGGGCGGTCTCGGCACCGATGCCGGAAGAAACGCCGGTGACGACGATGGTCTTGTCTTGCAGTGTCATGCTGGTCTCCTTGGATAATGATTTATATCGTTCAACTTCTTGCTGCTGCATCCATGCAATGGCTTCAGAAGGGATACGGCGTGGCCTGCTCCTTGACCGTGATCCACTTCCATTGCGTGTATTCTTCCCAGTCCGCCGGTCCGCCCACGCTGGTGCCGTTGCCGGCGATGCCGGGGCCACCGAAGGGATTGACGCATTCGTCGTTGACGGTCTGATCGTTGACGTGGACCATGCCCTGGCGCAGCCGCGCGGCCACCCGCATGGCCCGCGCCAGCGAACCGGAGATCACGCCGGCGGCCAGTCCGCCCTGGTTCTGGTTGGCCAGGGTGATGGCCTCGTCCTCGGAACCGACGGTGATGACGCTGGCCACCGGACCAAAGATTTCTTCATCAAATACGCGCATGCCCGGTCGTACGCCGGAGAGGACGGTCGGTTGATAGAACAAACCTTCATATGCGCCTCCAGCCAGCAAGCGCGCGCCTGCCGCCACGCTGTCCTGCACCAGTCCATGCACGCGCTGCAGCTGGCGCGCATCGATCAGCGGACCCAGGGCCACCTGGCCGCCGGCGCCATCGCCCACGGGCAGGTGGCGCGCCTTGTCTACCAGTCGCTCCAGCAAAGCCGGGGCCAGCGAGGCATGGACCAGGATGCGATTGGCCGCCATGCAGATCTGGCCCTGGTGCAGCCAGGCGCCCCAGGCGGCGTTGCTGGCTGCGATATCGAGGTCGGCGTCGTCGAGGATCACCAGCGCATTGGCGCCGCCCAGTTCCAGCGAGACCTTCTTGAGATGTCGCCCCGCCAGTTCGCCGATGCGACGGCCCACGGCGGGCGAACCGGTGAAGGCGATCATCGCCACCTGGGGCGCCGTCACCAGCGCCTCGCCCGCCTGTGCGCCACCGGGCAGAACGTGCAGCAGTCCGGCGGGCAAACCCGCTTCCTCGAAGACGCGGGCCAGCATGAAACCGCCGGAAATCGGCGTACGCACATCCGGCTTGACCACCACCGCGTTGCCCGCCGCCAGCGCCGGCGCGACCGTGCGCAAGGTCAGGATCAGCGGGAAATTGAAGGGCGAGATCACCCCGATCACGCCCAGCGGCGCGCGCCGCGCGATGCTCAGTCGTCCGGGACTGCCGGGCAGCAGCTGGCCCTGGGCCTGCAAGGGCATGGCGGCGGCAAGATGGCACAGGGTGATGGCCTCGCGTACCTCGTGCTCGCCCTTGAAGAGCACGCCGCCGGTCTCGCGCGCGACCATGCGCGCCAGCTCATCGAAGTGCTGCTGGAACAGCGCAGCGGCACGCCGGAAGATCTCGGCGCGCTCACGTGGCGGCCGCGCCAGCCAGTCGGCCTGGGCCGCCACGGCAGCCTGCACCGAGACGGCCACATCGTCGGCACCGGCCAGGCCGACGTCGGTCAGCGGCGCGCCGGTCGCGGGTTCGATGACGGTGGTGCCGTGGGCGGTTTCTTCCCAGCGACCACGAAACAGGTGGCGCTGCCAGCGGGCAGGATCAAGCAAAGGGGTGGATGGCTTGGACATGCAGGTCTCCTTGGTAATGGCCGGTCAATCCGGATCAGCGGCCATTCTGCAAAGCCTGTGCCACCGCGCGATACGCCACTGCATGCGGCTTTGCAGCAAGCTCATCCATCCGCACCCCTTGCTGTCGGATGGGTTTTTCGGGGCGGAAAATTGCTGCGTCGGAAGCGGTTTCTTGATGCACTGCAGCTTGCGCATTTGCACAAATTCACCAACCATCAGCCCACTGAATTTCATCATTTGATGAACTGCGCCATCGCGGCGCGCGCTTGCCGAACCCTTGCCAGGAGCCCGTCCATGCCGCCATCCCAGCGTATTTCCCTTGCCGAGATGGTGCGCAGCCAGGGCACGGCCGCGTCCCCGGTCCAGCTGAGTTCGGCCAGTACCGACCGCTGGAGCGTGGATGCCCATCCGACCCTGTCGGACCTGAGCGAATGCCTGTTCTTCTCTCCGGGCGATGGCCGCATCTGGCTCAATGACCAGCGCATGCTGCTCATCCACAGTCGCAGCATGGGCACGCTGCGGCGCGAGCTGATCGACAATCTCGGCATCGACAAGGCGCGCGGCCTGCTGACCCGCGCCGGCTACATCTCGGGGGCGCGGGATGCGCAACTGGTGCGCGAACGCTGGCCCGAGGCTGACCCCTCCACCATCCTCATGGCCGGGACGCGGCTGCATACCCTGGAGGGCGTGGTGAAGGTGGTCCCGGTCAGCTTCAGCTACGACCCCGAGACTGGCCGCTACGAGGGCCAGTTCCTCTGGCACAACTCCAGCGAAGCCGATGAACACCTGGCCGCCTATGGTGTAGCCACCGCACCCTCCTGCTGGCAGCAGATCGGCTATGCCATCGGCTACGTCAGCACGCTGCTGGGGCATCTGGTGATCTTCCGGGAGGTCGAATGTCGCGCCATGGGCACGCCGCATTGCCGCGTGATCGGCAAATCGGCCGAACTGTGGAGCGATGCAGAGGATGACCTGCGCTACCTCAATGCCCAGGACTTCGTCGGCAGCGGGATGCTGGCCACCGATGGCGAGATGGCTGGCGAAGGTACAGCCGGGCCCGATATCGAGGCCATGGAGGCTGATCTGACCCGCGCGCTGGTGGGCACGTCCTCGGCCTTCAACGCCGCCTGCCACCTGCTCAATCGCGTAGCCGCCACCGATGCCACGGTGCTCTTCACGGGGGAGTCGGGCGTGGGCAAGGAACGCTTTGCGCGCATGCTGCACCAGATCGGTCGCCGCGAACGCCAACCCTTCGTCGCCATCAATTGCGCCGCCATTCCCGAGACTCTGATCGAAACCGAACTGTTCGGTGTGGAACGCGGCGCCTACACCGGGGCCACGCAGTCACGCGCTGGCCGCTTCGAACTGGCCGATGGCGGTACGCTCTTCCTCGATGAAGTGGGGACCTTGAGCCTGGTGGCGCAAGGCAAGCTGTTGCGCGTGTTGCAGGAGGGAGAATTCGAGCGCGTCGGCTCGAGCCGTCCACTCAAGGTCAAGGTGCGCGTGGTGGCCGCCACCAACGAAGACCTGGCGCTGGCGGTACGTGAGGGACGCTTCCGCCAGGATCTGTTCTTCCGGCTCAACGTGTTCCCGATCCACCTGCCCCCGCTGCGCGAGCGACGCGACGACATTCCGCTGTTGATGAATCACTTCCTCAAGTTCTACGGTCAGCGCCATGCCGTGGCAGTGCGCGGTTTCACGCAACGCGCAGTGCAGGCCCTGCTCAACTACAGCTTTCCCGGCAACATCCGGGAATTGCAGAACCTGATCGAGCGCGGCGTGATCCTGGCCCAAGGGCATCCACTGGATTTGCCGCACATGTTCATCAGCGGCGAAACGCTCAATGACGAGGTGCTGTCCCTGGCCCTGCAGGGTGAGGGCGAAAGCGAGCGGGGCACGCTGGCGGGACGGCATGGCCGGGGCCGCGATCCGGCATCGACCTCAGCGTCTCCCGCAGGCAGCCTGCTGGAGACGGTGCAGCAATGGCGCGGCACACAGAAGGAGACCGATGCGCCACTGTCCCTGCCCGCACTGGAGCAAACCCTGATCGCCGAGGCCATCGCCCGCGCCGGAGGCAACCTCTCTGCGGCGGCACGTCTGTTGGGAATCACGCGGGCACAGCTGGCTTACCGCCAGCAGAAAGGGACGCCTTAGGGCCCGGGCGGTGCCGGGAAAGAAAGCGCGGGAGCGTCAGGCGACGTTCTTGTAGGGACTGGGCCGGTCAGCCTCTTCGTCCACGATCTGCATCTCGCCGATGCGGTTGCGCAACTCCTCCCAGGGATGAATGGGCAGGTTGTCATCGCGGGGCCCGGACTGCAAGCGGGCGGCAAGGTCCTCCACATCCTGCGTCACGCGCTCCTGCCAGCGGCGTTCCAGCGCGATGAACAGCGCAATGGCCGCGACCAGCCCGAGCGAACACAGCGCCAGGGCGGCATAGATGGCGTACTGCATGATGTCGTCGAACCAGTCCATGTCCTCCCCGTCGTCGTTGTCTCAGGTCATGCGGCGATGGTAGCGCGCGGCCTCGCAGGTGCCCATCAGGAAATGTCTGAGACACCCGGCGCGACAGGCGGCCAAGCTCATCCACAGGAACCGGCGCCGCCGGCACACGGTCTGCCGTTCAGGCCCGGGCTGCAGGATGCACCCGACCCGTATTCCCCGTCCACGGAGCCCCCGATGATTGCCACCCCGTCCGCCAACATCCCTGCCCGCCTCGACCGCCTGCCGTGGTCGCGCTGGCACTGGCGCGTGGTCATCGCCCTGGGTGTGGCCTGGGTGCTGGACGGGCTGGAAGTGACCCTGGTCGGCTCGCTGGGCAGCGTGCTGGAGCGCAGCGATACCCTGGCGCTGGATGCGGCCCAGGTCGGCTGGACCGGCTCGCTCTACATCGCCGGTACCGTGCTGGGAGCACTCATCTTCGGCCGCCTCACCGACCGCCTGGGACGCAAGCGGCTCTTCATGCTCACGCTCATGCTGTACATGGCGGCCACCCTGGCCACCGCCTTTGCGCAGGATTTTCTGTTCCTGGCACTGTGCCGCTTCGTGACCGGCCTGGGCATCGGCGGCGAATATGCGGCCATCAACTCGGCTATCGATGAGCTGGTGCCCGCGCGTGTGCGTGGACGGGTGAACCTCATCATCAACGCCAGTTTCTGGATCGGGGCGGCGCTGGGTGCAGGCTTGTCGCTGGTGATCCTGGATCCGCAGGTGATGGGCCCCGCACTGGGCTGGCGCGCATGCTTCCTGCTGGGCGCGGTGCTGGCGGTGGCGGTACTGCTGGTGCGCCGGCATGTACCGGAAAGCCCGCGCTGGCTGCTCATGCACGGCCGCCACGCCGAAGCCGAAGCCGTGGTGCGCAGCATCGAAGCGCAGGTCGAGCAGCAACACGGAGCCCTGCCCGCCGTGGACCACGCGCCCGGCGCAGCAGCCCAAGGTGGCGCGGCAGGCAGCGGCATGCTGCCCTGGCGCGAGATCGCCCACGTGCTGCTGCATCGCTATCGCCAACGCAGCGTGATGGTGGCGCTGATGATGGTGGCCCAGGCCTTCGTCTACAACGCCATTTTCTTTACATATTCGCTGGTGCTCACGCGCTTCTTCCAGGTGCCGGACCATCGCGTGGCGCTCTACATCTTTCCCTTTGCACTGGGCAATGTGCTCGGGCCGCTGTTGCTGGGCCATCTGTTCGACAGCATCGGCCGTCGCCGCATGATCGCGGCCACCTATCTGCTCTCCGGTGCCGGACTGGCCGCCACGGCCTGGGCCTTCAATGCCGGGCTGCTGGATGCGCGCTCGTTGGCGCTGTGCTGGAGTGCGGTGTTTTTCGTCGCCTCGGCGGCGGCCAGTTCGGCCTACCTCACCGCCAGCGAGGTATTCCCGCTGCGCATGCGTGCCATGGCCATCTCGATCTTCTACGCCATCGGCACCGGCGTAGGCGGATTCCTTGCCCCGGTGCTGCTGGGCTGGCTCATCGCCAGTGGAGACCGCCATGCGGTGGCCGCAGGCTATGCGCTGGGCGCATGTCTGGCGCTGCTGGCCGGGGGGTGCGCGCTGCGCTTTGCGGTGGATGCGGAAAGGCGCACGCTCGAAGAGGTGGCGGAATGGAAAACCTGAGCTGATGAGAAAGCCATCCTGTCATCAGCCGAGCTTATGACAGGATTTTTTCCGCAATGCCCGCTCCCAGCGGTGCCAGCAAGGCCTGCAATTCCTCTTCACCGAACTTGATGGTGGCGGTGTCATCGCGGCCCAGCATGCCATCGGCCAAGGCGGACTTGCGCGTTTGCAGTTCGAGCAGGCGTTCTTCGATGCTGCCCTCGATGACCAGCTTGTAGACCACGACCTGGCGCGTCTGCCCGAGCCGGTGCGCGCGGGCAATGGCCTGCTCTTCGACGGCAGGATTCCACCACGGATCGACCAGCACCACCGTATCGGCGGCAGTCAGGTTCAGGCCGACCCCGCCGACCTTCAGGCTCACCAGCATCAGCGGCACCTCACCGCGCTGGAAGCGGGCGATCACACCGCTGCGGGCGGCCGGCTCGGTGTCACCGGTGAGCATCAGGCAAGGCAGTTGCAGCGTCTGCAGTTGCGCCTCGATCAATGTCAGCATGCTGGTGAATTGCGAGAAGACCAGGATGCGCCGCCCCTGCTCCACCAAGGACGGCAGGGTATCGCACAGCCACTCGATCTTGGCGCGTTCCAGTCCGCGCGGCATGCGGCCCTGCTTCAACAGATAGGGATCGCAGCAGACCTGCCGCAACTTGAGCAGCGCATCCATCACCGTGACCTGGCTACTGCCCAGACCGCGCCGCTCCAGCGCGCGGCGTACCTGCTTGTCGGCGGCAATGCGTACGCTCTCGTACAAGTCGCGCTGGCGCCCCTGCAATTGCAGGCGCTCGACGATCTCGATGCGGGCGGGCAGCTCCTGCAACACATCCTGCTTGCGCCGACGCAGGATGAAGGGACGTACGCGCTGGGCCAGCAGGCGCGCGCGCACGGTTTCTCCCTGTTGCTCGATGGGCTTGCGCCACAGTCGCGCAAAGCTGCGTGCATCGCCGAGAAAGCCCGGCATGAGGAAATGGAACTGGCTCCACAATTCGCCCAGGTGATTTTCCAGTGGTGTGCCGGTCATGCACAGACGATGGCGCGCATGCAGACGACGCGCGGCGGCGGTGCTGCGGGCGGAGGCATTCTTGATGGTCTGCGCCTCGTCCAGCACCAGCAGATGAAAGCGCAGCGACAGCAACAGGTCGAGGTCGCGCCACAGCAAGGGATAGGTGGTCAGGACCAGGTCAGCCTGTCCTTGGGCAACGGCGCTGACATGCTGCGCACGCTGCTGGCCATGCAGCACCCTCACGCGCAGGGTGGGGGCGATGCGCTGCGCTTCCTGCTGCCAGTTGAACAACAGCGAGGTCGGCACTACCACCAGCGCAGGCAGGTCGAGCCGTCCCTGTTGTTGCTCGATGAGCAGATGGGCCAGCAGCTGCGCAGTCTTGCCCAGGCCCATGTCGTCGGCCAGGATACCGGCCAGGCCATGCTGGCGCAGGTACTGCATCCAGGCCACGCCCTGCAACTGGTAAGCGCGCAGGGTCAGACCCAATCCCCCGGGCGCGGCCACCGGCGGCACACTGCCGGCGGCGCGCAGGCGCCGGGCCAGTTGCAGCACGCCACCGGCACCGCTCAGGTGCCAGGGCGCGCCACCGTCCAGCGTCTGCAGACTGGTCTGCAGGCTCTCCAGACGATGCGCATCCCAGGGCGAGAGTGGCAGCGGACCTTCCTTGCGCTTGAGGTCGACCAGCAGGTCCAGCAGTGCCAGCACCACTGCCTTGAGCGGACCGGCCATGGCATCGATGCGACGACCACCGGGAGCGCGCAGGGAGATCACGGCGTGCGGGTCCATGCGCTCTACCTGTTGGGCATCGGCCCAGCGCGGATCGCGGCGCAGCAGGTCGGCCACCATCGGCGCCACATCCAGGGTCTGGCCATCGACCTCGATACCCATCGACAGCAGCCAGCGACCACTGGGGTCCAGGCCGTCGAAGATCTCGCTGGAGAAGGGGCGCGGCAGCAAGGGTGCGGCCACTTCGCGCGCGCTGACCTCACCGGTCTCGCTGCTGACGATGAAGCGCCATGCCGTGACCGGGACGCTCTCATGTGCAAAGCCGGGACGCACGCGCAAAGTCCAGCCCATCTGCTGCAGACGTGGCGCCTGGTCGGCCCAGAAATCGCCGAAGCTTTCTTCCAGTATCAGAGTCCACAGGGGACCGGCGTCGTGCAGGGGATTGTCGGCACGCCATTGCAGGGCATCTTCCCGCAAGGGCAGCAGGCCCATCTCTCGAAGGATCTCCAGCGCGTTGGACTCGGCAACAAGGTCACGCACAACATGGGCTGGCGTGTACGTGAGCTCGTCATCAGGATGGCCCACGGGCGCCGGCGTGCTCCAGCGCTGCGCGCCTTGACCATAGACCCAGTCGATCTGCGCCACCGTCACCATGCCGCCACGTGGCCCGAACAGCCCATGCGCACGCATGCCCAACAAGCCGTCACCACGGGTGAGCGTCTGCAGGGTCAGGCGGGGATGGAATGCGCTGGAGGAATGCGAAGCGGACATGCGACCGGGGCAAGAACGGGGAAGCAGTCATTGTAGGGCGCTTCAGCGCCAGGCGTGCAGGAGCGCGGATGAAACCGCTGGACGTCCTGCGCATGCGCATTACGCATGGGCAGTGACGGGACCTCTTACCGGGCGGGCGGCGTGATGCAGAAGTCCAGCATCATCGCGAAGGGTGTGCGGCCCTCGCCGGTAGCCCATACCCATACGGCCCAGCACAGCAGGCTGCACACCAGCAGCAGAGCCAGCACGATGTGCAGTCCGGATGCCTTGCGCAGGAAGCCTTCGACGCGGTCAAACAGGGCGGTCATGGAGATAGATGCAGAAATGGAAAAACTTGGGAGACCTCATTGTAGCCAAGGCCCCGGCCCGATGAAATGGGACAAATTGCCGCAGTGTCACGCTGGCAATATCCCTGCGTCGCACCGTGGGGGAACTCTGTTACCCTGACGCATTGTTCCTTCGCTACTTGCCGCCTCGCCATCATGACCACTGCCCTGCTCATCATCGATGTCCAACGCGCCCTTTGCACCGGTGCGCAGGCCGTTGCCGACGGCGACGCCACCATTGCCAACATCAACCTGCTGCGGGCAAATGCGCGTGCGGCGAGCGTGCCGGTGATCTTCGTACAACACGAAGACGGCGGCTCCTTGCAGCACGACAGTGACGGATGGCAACTTGCACACGGACTGCATCACCAGGCCGATGACCTCTACCTGCGCAAGCGCGGCTCGGACGCTTTCCACCAGACCGCGCTGGAATCCCTGCTGCGCGAACGCGGCGTGACGCGCCTGGTGATCTGCGGCATGCAGACCGAGTTCTGCGTGGAATCCACCGTGCGCCGCGCGCTGGCGCTGGGCTTTGCGGTGACGCTGGCCGCCGGAGCGCACACCACCGCGCCCAATGGCGTGTTGTCGGTACCAGAGGTGGTGGCACATCATCAGGCTACGCTGGCCAATCTGGGGGCGTATGGCGTGCGCGCTACCATCACGGCGGCCTGCGATGTCGCCTTCTGATCCTGCCCGGGGCGTTCAGAACCGCTGCGGGCTGAACGGCGTCAAATCGATTTCCGGCGCCTGCCCCGCCAGCAATTGTGCGGCGATGCGTCCAGTGCGAGCTGAACAACCCAGTCCGATGTGACCGTGGCCATAGGCGTGGATGATGTCGGCACTGGCGCTGGCCGGGCCGATGCAGGGCATGCCGTCGGGCGTGCTGGGACGGCGACCCAGCCAGTATTTCACGTCCTCCACCGGCAGCGTGCGCGGCAGGCCGGGGAAAAGTTTGAGCGCGATATCGCGCATGATCTCGCCGCGTCGCCAGTCCGGCGCCGCCTCGAAGGAGGCGAACTCGACCTGCCCGGCAATGCGCAAGCCGGTCTCCATCTGGGTCGCAATGACCTTGAATTCGGACACCATCATGGGCGTACGGGCGCGCGCCTGGTGGTCGTGCCCACCGATGACGGCGTGGTAGCCGCGCTCGCTCTCCAGTTGCACCTGATCGCCGGCGGCGGCGGCCAATGCCTTGGAACGCGCACCGGCGCAGATGACGGCGGCATCGCAAGCGAGTTCGCCCTGTTCGGTCAGCACCGCCTTGAGCCGTCCCTGCTCCACGCGAAAACCGGTGGCGCGCCCATCGACACGATGCGCACCGCGCGCCAGTGCATAGGCCTGCAAGGCCTGCAGGTAGGCGGCGGGATGGCGACAGTGACCAGCCTCGTCGACCTGCACTGCAAAGCCGAAGGCCGGGTCCAGGTCCGGTTCACGCGCACGCAGGGCGGCGCCCTCCACTTCCTGCCACTGGATGCCCAGCTCGCGGCGCACACCCCAGCCGAAGGCGTCGTTGTCGAAATGCCGGCGCGAACGATAGACGTGCAGGACGCCGGAAGTATCGATCAGGTGGGCCACGCCGGCGCGCTGCGCTACCTCCAGATGCAGGCTGCGGGCGTCGGCCACCAGGGTGCGCAAGGCGCGCGCCGTGCTGCGGATGCGATCACGCCGCGCACTGGCAAGGTTGCGCACCAGCCATGGAGTGAGGCGCGGCAGGTAACGCCAGCGAATCGACAAGGGCCCCAGCGGATCCATGAGGTAAGCCGGCACCTTCTTCCACATGCCCGGCTCCACCGGGGGGATCACCGAATGCGAGGACAACCAGCCGGCATTGCCGTAGCTGGAGGCTTCTTCACTACCGGCTGCATTGAAATCAAGCAGGGTGACCTGCAAGCCCTGGTCGAGCGCATGGATGGCGCTCATGAGGCCGACGGCACCGCTGCCGATGATCACGGCATGGCGGGGAAAGATGATCTCAGGGGAGCTGGACATGGCGGGATGTGCGACGCAAAGCTGCATGATACGAGAACTGGTCGCAGACGTCAGGCGCGTGCAGGATCACCGCGCCTGGTTGTAGAGCACCGTGCGCGGCAGATAGGGCTGGCCATTGATGCGCCGCTGCTGATGAAAATGGCCACTGCCGAATTGCACGCTGAGGATGTCATGGCGCGCATCGTAATAGCGTGACTGCACGCCCAGCAGGCCCATGACCGTATGCTCCAGCTGGTCGGTCTGGTAGGGACGGTACTCGAGCTGGGCCTTGTCTTCCGGACTCTTGCCGGTGAAGGAGCGGGTCCATACCAGCATCGGGATTTCATAACCGGTGGCGTCGCTCACCGACTGACCGGCGTGATTGCGCGTATGGCCCACCTCCTGCGCATGGTCGGAACTGAAGAGCAGGCTGGCATTGTCCTGCCGCGCCGCGTTCATGGTGAGTCTGAGCATGCTGCCGACCACGTAGTCGTTGTAGGTCATGGCGTTGTCGTATTCATTGCGCAGCTGGCGTATCCAAGCCGAGCGGTCGGCACCTTCCAGTTTCTCCGTCACGCCGTCGCGCACGGTGTCGAAACGCGCGTACTCGCTGGGATAGCGCATGTCATAGGTAGGGTGCGCGCCCAGCAGATGCACCACAATCAGCTTCTTCGGGGCCGGGTCCTGCAAGGCGGTTTCCAGCGCCGGCAAGAGGTTGCCGTCGAAATTGTTTTCACCGCGCCCGGCCCCCTTGTTGATGAATACCTGCTCGTCGGCACGGCGCGAGACCAGGCCCAGCCAGCCGTCATTGGGGGGCTGGTTGGACAGCCAGTGAATGCGGAACCCCGCCTCGCGCGCCAGCATCAGAACATCCGGCTTGCGGTTCCAGGCCTGCGGATCGTTGAGGTCGGCGGGCGTCAACATCTTCATCAGCGAGGCCATGGTGGCCGGTTCCGAGGAGACCACGTCACGAAACACGATGAGCTCCTGGCGCATCGCTTCCAGGGTGGGCGAGGTCGGGCGCTCGTAGCCATACAGGGACATGTTGGTACGGTTGAGGCTCTCGCCGATGATCCACACCACGGTGTTGCGTTCCGGTCCCGTGTAACGTACCTGCCAGTCGGAGCGATGCGCCATGTTGCGCGCCACATCGGCTTCCATGCTGGCGGCCTGGGCCAGTTGGTCGCGATAGTCGAGATAGCGGATGGGCCAGAACAGCAGCGGGTTTTCCTTGGCCATGGTGGGATTGAAATGCAGGGCCACGAACACGGCCAGCAAGGCGCCCACGGCGGCCCGGCCACGCCAGCGCCAGGGTGCGGCGGGCCGGGCCTGCTCGCGGCGTCGCAGCCAGCGCTCGCCCAGCCACAGGCCGCCCCACGCCAGCAGCAGCAGGCCCAGCGCCTCGGCCAGGTCGCCACCGTTATGACGGAAGAATTCGCTGCTCTCGGCGGGGTTGGTGTTGAAGACGGCTTGCAGCACCAGAATGGGATTGGGGCGCAGGCCGAAGTAGTCGCGCAGGAAACCCTTGATGGCCGCATCGAGGAAGAACAGCCCGAGCACGGCCAGGGTAGCGCGCGAGAACCACTGCGGCCGCTCGCGCAGCCAGGGCAATATCAGGAACAGGCCGGCGATGCCCGGCAAGGCGGTCGCCATGAGCACGCCGCTCTTGGCCAGTTCATTGGTGCTGATGCGATCCAGTGCCCAGAAGATGACCAGGCCCACGAGACCCAGGCCAAGTCGGTTGACCAGTTTGTTCAATGCAGTCTTTCCGCCGCCCCACCCGGCAAGATGTTATCCCGAAGAAATATTGTCCATGACACCGCTTCCCTGGCGGCTTGTTCACCCTGGTGCCGACACGCTGTCGGGCCTGCGCGATAGGACAGGCTCGGCGATGATTTGTTTCCGCGCGGCGCGGCAGAGTATCGCATCCCGCAGGAAAAACACCAACCATGCCGGCTCAGATCCGCTGCCGCGTGAGTGCAGCGGTACATCCATCCCCGTCGGGTTCTTTGCTTCCCTGTCCGCGGTGCACAGGCTCAGCCGAAACGGAATAACTGCGCCGCCGTCTCGCCGGTGATGCGCCGGCGGTCTTGTTCATCACTCACCAGGGCCTCGAAGCGTCGCCAGCTGTCGCCGTAGTCGGTCACGCTTTCATGCTGGGTATGCGGCCAGTCGCTGCCCCACAGCAGGTGATCGACCCCGAAGTGCCGGCGCAGCAGCGGCCAGGCCCGGCGCGCGAAACGGGCACCACCCTCGCTGCCGCCGTTGCGATACTGCGCCGACAATTTCACCCACACCTGACGCGAGGCGGCGATGGACAGCAGGTAGCCAAAGCCGGGGTCATCCACGCCCAGCGCCGCATCGACCCGACCGAAGTGATCGACCACCACGTTCAAACCCAGTGCCAGCAAGGGTTCCAGCACCAGCGGCAAATCCGCGGCCTCGCGGTGGATCTCGACCTGCCAGCCCATGGCCGCAATATGCGTGAGCGTGTCGTGCCAGACACCGCGCAAATCCGGCAGCGGCGCACCGCCCACCAGGTTCAGCCGTATGCCGACCACGCCGCCCTGCTGCAGGGCCTGCAACTGCGCCAGGCCGACATCCGCGTCGACCATGGCGATGCCGCGCAGGCGTTGCGGGGCGCGGGCGATGGCTTGCAGCAGATAATCGTTGTCGCTGCCCAGGAAACTCGGTTGCACCAGTACGCCATGACTCATGCCATGTGCATCCAGCCGCGCCAGGTATTCATCGACCGTGACGTCATAGGCCGGCGTGTAACGGCGTACGTCGGCCATCGGCAGGCCGCGCGCAAAGACGTGCGCGTGAGTATCGATGCGCAGCGCGGCTGGGGGCACGGCGGGGAAACTCATGCGCCGGTTTCCATCTGGCGGCCCCGGGTTTCCGGCAGCATCAGCACGGCGATCACGACCAGCGAATAAGCGATGGCGGCATCGATGCCAATGGCCTGGCCCAGCGGCATGGAGTCGCTCATGTGGCCGACCAGGACCGGGAAACCGGCCGAGGCCACGCGTCCGAAGTTGTAGCAGAAGCCCACGCCGGTACCGCGAATGCCACTGGGGTACAGCTCATTGAAGAGCGCCCCCAGGCTGGCCGGGATACCGGCGGCGAAGAAGCCGAGCGGGAAGCCGCATACCAGCATCTGGGTGTTGCTCAGGGGCAGGAAGATGTAGCACAGGACAGTGGCTACGCAGCACAGGGCGAAGCTGGCCACGGTACGACGACGGCCGATGCGATCCAGCAATTGCGCACTGACGATGCAGCCGCACCAGAAGGCGATGATGATGACGGCCAGGTAGCCGCCGGTAGAGAGCACCGACAGGTGCTTCTCGGTCTTGAGGTAGGTCGGCAGCCAGGTCATCAGTGCGTAGTAGCCGCCGTGCGCACCCACGCCCAGCAGGCTGCCGATGAGGGTCAGGCGCAGCACATCGGGGCGGAAGATACCCAGCAGCGTGCTGGCGGCGGGCTTGCCGGCAGCTGCCTTGCGACCGGCCAGGAAGGCATCGGTCTCGGGCACCGAACGCCGCACGTAGACCACCAGCAGCGCGGGCAGCAGGCCGATGATGAACATCGCGCGCCAGGCCATTTCCTGCGGCAGCATGGTGAAGAGCACCGAGAACAGCAGCACTGCACCGCCCCAGCCTACGGCCCAGGCACTCTGCACGGTACCCATGGCACGACCGCGATGTTCGGCGCGGATGGTCTCGGCCATCAGCACCGCACCGGCCGCCCATTCGCCGCCGAAACCGAAGCCCTGCAAGGCTTTGAGCACCAGCAATTGCGGATAACTCTGGGCGAACGCGCTCAGGAAGGTGAACAGGGAGAACCAGATGATGGTGATCTGCAGGGTCTTGACGCGTCCGTAGCGGTCCGACAGAGTGCCGGCGAACCAGCCGCCAATGGCAGAGGCCACCAGGGTGGCTCCGCTGATCATGCCGGCATCGGCCTTGGAGAGCGAAAAGGCTGCAATCAGTGCGGGGATGGCCAGGCTGAACATTTGCACGTCCAGTGCGTCCAGTGCCCAACCACTGAAACAGGCCCAGAAAGTCTTGCGTTCCTTGGCAGTGACCTGCCGATACCATGAAAACATGTCTCGTCCTCTATGCTGAAGGCGCGCGACCTCGGGCTGCCCCGCCCGGCAGCCCATGCTGTGACGGAACGTGGTGCCAGACCGATGGCGGCGCGTAGCGGATTGATTTATCGGATGAATTATTCAGTTACTCAACTACTCATATAGTCATCTATATGAGTTAACGGAAGATAACACAGCCGGGAGGATGCAACAATCCTTCTCGATCAGGGGTGCTGCGACCTCCAGCAATACGTTTTGCAAGCCGTCGGATGTGGACAGATCATCGTCCGTCAGAACGCCCCGGGCAAGCAGCGCGATGCTGTGCCGCTTGGTTTGTCCACCTGCACTTCACCGGCCCGTTGTGAGTGCGCCCGCCCCCGGGTAGACTGAGCACTTTCTCATTGCAAGGCAAGTCTCAGCATGCTCGACCAGAATGGCGCCGATGCGCGCCTGCCGCTCTACCTCCAGTTGCGCGACCAACTCGCGGCGCAGATCCGCGCCCAGAAATGGCAACCAGGCCAGGCCATCCCCTCCGAGGCAGAACTGAGCCAGACCTATCAGGTCGCCATCGGAACGGTACGCCGGGCGGTCGAAACGCTGATGAGCGAAGGTCTGGTGGAACGGACTCATGGACGTGGCACCTTTGTGCGCAAGGCGCGTTTCGACAACTCGCTGTTCCGCTTCTTCCGCTTTGAAGCGGCCGATGGTCGAGCGCTGCAACCGACCAGCGTGATCGTCAGCCGCAAGCTCATCGAAGCGCCGCGCCGGGTATCCGAGGCCCTGCACCTGAAGAGCCATGCGCGGGTGATCGAACTGCTGCGTCTGCGCAAGGTCGACGGCCAACCGGTGCTGGCCGAGAACATCTATCTGTGCGCCCAGCGCTTCAAGGCCCTGGCCGACAAGGCCCCGGAAGACTTCGGTGATCTTCTGTATCCGCTCTACGAGCGCGAATGCGGGCTCATCGTCGCCTCTGCGCGCGAAACCCTGACGGTGGAGACCGTCACGGCTGCGCAGGCGCGGCTGCTGGCCCTGGCGGAGAAGACGCCGGTCGTGGTGATCGAACGCATCGCCTTCGGCTCGGACGGCACTCCCCTGGAATGGCGACAGTCACGCGGGGCGGCAAGCAAGTTCAGGTATAGCGCGGAGATTCGCTGACTCACGCTCAGCTATCGGCGGGCGTTGTATCCTGCGGACCGACCCCGCTGTGGCTTAAGCGCACACGCATGGCAAAAATGCTGCAATCTGGTTTACTATCGTCGCTCGGCCCATCACTTCTCCCACCATGCAGCTGAAGCGATCCCTCATCCAGTCACCCGCTGCCCTTGTGGCCGCTGGCGTTGGCATGCGCGGGCTGAACACCAAAAAACGGCATCTCCGCTGACGGGGATGTCACGTCCCGTCCGGCGGATCGCCTGGCGGGACTGAATCGCAACAGCGCTGCCCTTTCAGACCTCGCCCCGGCGTACTACCGGCGGAACGGCTTTCTTCAACCGTTCTTCACGAGGTACACATGCAATACGATCGTCATCCACAGGCTTTGCAGCTGCACGTCGACGCCCAGTACGCCAGTCCTTACGCCATGTCGGTCTTCGTCGCCCTGCGCGCCAAGGCCCTGCCCTTCACGCTGCATACGGTCGATCTGGATGCCGCCGCCCATCAGGATGCGGCCTATGCCACGCTATCCCTGACCGCGCGCGTGCCGACCCTGGAGCACGGCAGCCTGGCACTGTCCGAGTCATCGGCCATTACGGAATATCTGGCGGATGTCTTCGGCGGCCCGTCGCTCTACCCGGCCGACCCCGTCGCGCGGGCTCGCGCCCGGCAGGTGCAGGCCTGGTTGCGCAGCGACCTGCTGCCCCTGCGCGAAGAGCGCAATACCCAAGTGCTGTTCTACGGTGCACGCAAGCCGCCCTTGTCAGCGCAGGCGCGGGCCGCCGTGCAACGGCTGTTCAGTGTGGCGCACGCCCTGCTGCCGGAAGGTGCTCACTGCCTCTTCGGTGAGTGGTGCATCGCCGATACCGACCTGGCGCTGATGATCAATCGTCTTGCCCTGCACGACGACGCCGTGCCGCCGCGCCTGGCCGACTATGCACGGGCACAATGGCAACGGCCCGCCGTGCAGGAATGGGTGGCAATGCAGCGCCCGCCTCTGTCGACACCCACCACGTAACCATCGCTATGGCTGATCCGCGCTGATCATGAAAAAGGGGCGACGTCGCAAGACGTCGCCCCTTGCAGGACGAACTCCGTGTGAGCACCGTCAGGCAATGGCGTCCGGACGCGGACGGGCAATCGCGAACACCACCGCCGCAGCCAACAGGTCGAAGACTGCCAGCAGGACGAACAGAGGACCGTAACCAATCTGCGTGACCAGGACGCCGAAGAGCAGCGTGAACAGTGTCGCGCCCAGGTAGCCGCTCATGCCGGTCAGGCCGGTGGCCGTGGCGACCTGGTTCTTGGTGAACACATCGGAGGTGATCGAATACAGCGCGCCCGACAGCGTCTGGTGCGCAAAGCCGCCCACGGAGAGCAGGGCCACGGCCACATAGGGACTGTCGACGAAGCCCACGCAGGCCGGCCCGATCATGGCCAGACAGCCCGTGAGCATGACCAGCTTGCGCGAGGTGAACAGCGAGACCTTCAGATGCTTGTGGAAGAAGGGACTCAGGTAGCCGCCCAGAACACATCCGATGTCGGCGGCCAGGAACGGCAACCAGGCGAACATGGCGATTTCCTTGATGTTCATGTGGCGCTCGGTGGCCATGTACAGCGGAATCCACGCGTTGAAGGTCTGCCAGGCCGGTTCCGACAGGAAGCGCGGGATGGCGATCGACCAGAAGTTCTGGCTGCGCACGATCTTGGTCCAGCTTTCGCGGACCACTTTCTCGGGCGATTTCTCCTGGCCATCGAGGATGTAGTCGCGCTCTTGCGGCGAGAGCAGCTTCTGGTCACGCGGGCTCTTGTAGAACAGCATCCACAGGAAGAACCACAGCACGCCCAGTGCCCCCACCACCACGAAAGACATTTTCCAGCCGCCATGCAGGATGGTCCACACCACCAGCGGCGGTGCGCACAGGGCGCCGATGGAGGAGCCGATGTTGAACCAACCGATCGCCACCGAGCGCTCCTTGGCCGGGAACCACTCGGTGGACGCCTTCACGCCGCCCGGAATGCCGGCCGCTTCGGTGATGCCCAGCAGGGCACGGAAGAAGGCCAGCCCCTGCCAGCCCGTGGCCAGTGCCGCCCCGGCGCAAACCAGCGACCAGGCCAGGGCGAAGATGCCGAAGCCGATCTTGGTCCCCACGGCATCGAGTATGTAGCCGGCCACCGGCTGCATCAGCGCATAACAGATCTGCCATGACACCACGATGTACGAGTACTGCTCCGTACTCATGTTCAGCTCTTTCATCATGGTCGGCGCGGCGACCGACAAGGTGTTGCGGGCCAGATAATTGACGATCAGGGCCAGGGTGACCAGCGTCACCATGTACCAGCGGATTCCTCTTACGTACTTCATGGCGTCTCCAAAAGGATAGTTCTTCAACAGGCAGGCATGGCGCGACCTGTGGCCGCCCGGACCCGGCTGTACGCCCGCTCTCGCGGTGGATGGCGCACAGCCGTCAGCCCCGGGCGGCACCGGGCCGCCTGGCGTCAGGCAGGTCGGGAGTCCATGCCTGTCTCCAAAGGAAGGTTTTTTATCTTTTTTGTCATTTATTTATACGATGTCGTATAAGTTATTCTGCGATTAGTCGGACTAATTCTTCATGCAGGTGGACAACTCTAATGATCCGTGGGCAGGAAGTCAACCGAATTCGCTGCAGTTTTCTTCCCGCAAAGCGCTTTCGCAGGCGATTTTGGCAAGACCGCATGAATCATCGTGCAGCGCCCGAGGAGAAGGCTTGCACCCTGGCGTCGACTCCTTCATAGTGTCCGCAGACGAACTCATCGGCAGCAGTCATCGTACATGTCAGCATTCAATCCGCCTTCCCCCGATCCTTCACGTCGCGGCAATCTCAGCCGTTCCGAACATATCTGCAAGCAGATCATCGCGTCCATCCTGCGCGGGGAGCTGGGGGAGAACCGCAAGCTGCCCACCGAAGTGGAGCTGGCGCAGCGCTATGAAGCTTCCCGTACCACGGTGCGGGAAGCGCTCTCGCGGCTGCGCTCGGAGGGCATCGTGGTCTCGCGCCGGGGCTCGGGCAATTACGTGCAGCGGCTGCCGGTGCTGCAAAGCAGTGCCCCGGCGCAGATTGCCAGCATCCATGATGTGGAGCGCTATTACGCCTTTCGCGAATGCGTGGAGGTGGGCGCGGCCGGCATCGCCGCCGCGGCCCGCAAGGAAGAGGATGTCGCCCTGATGCGCCATTGCCTGGAGGCGCTGCGGCGCGCGCAACTGCAGGGCCAGACCGGCGTGGAAGAGGACCTGGCGCTGCACATGGCCATTGCCCGGGCCACCCGCAATCCCTTCTTCATCTCCACCATCGAACATGCGCTGGGTCCGATCCGCCAGTGCATGGAGCTGGCCCAGAACCTGGGCTCACCGCAGGAAGGCGAACGTATCCAGGTCATCGATGACGAGCACCAGGCCATCATCGATGCCATCGCGCTGGGTTCGCCAGAGCAGGCCGAAGCAGCCATGCGCGCGCACATCGGCCATGCCCGCCAGCGCATCTTCGAAGGCGGCTGAAGGCGGCTCAATGCTGCGCATGACGCAACGACGCCGGGCCATGCTGCGCCCGGCGTCGCTGGAACATGCCGGTATTACGCGGGATGCTGCACGTTGGCCGGCAGATCGCGGCCGTGATACTTCTTGTAGATGGCGTTGAGCTTGCCATTGCTCATGTTGGTCTTGACCCAGCCATCGATCCATTGCTTCAGGCGCGGCTGGTTCTTGTTGATGGCGATGCCCAGATCAAAGGCCTTCTGTTCGAACTTCATTTCCAGGTTCTTGCCGGGCGACTTCTTCTGCATCTCCTGCAGATTGGATGGCGTACTGGAGAAGACGTCCACCTGACCCGTCACCATCGACGTGATCAGGGTCGCATCATCCTCATAGCGCATGATCTCCGCGCCCTTGGCGTTCTGGGTGGTCAGGGTATCGTTGGGCGTGGCACGGGTGACGCCGATGCGCTTGCCGTTCAGATCCGCATAATCCTTGATGGCCATGTTCCTGGGGGCCCCGATGATGAGGCTGATGACCGCATAGGGAATGGAGAAATCGATGACCTTCAGCCGTTCCGGCGTAATCGACAGCGAACCCACCACGATATCGGCGCGATTGGCCTGCAAGGTCGGTACGCGCGCCGCATTGGCCACCGGGATCAGGTCGAGCTGCACCCCCAGGTCCTGGGCCAGCAGCCGCGCGGCCTCGACGTCGGAACCGGCCGGCTGCAGCTTCTCGTCGCTGTAGCCGAACAACGGTGTGCTGGAGGTCGTGGCGATGCGGATCTTGCCGGCCTTCCTGATATCGTCCAGCTGGTCGGCCAGCGCCGCGTGGGCGCTCAGGCCCAGGATCAGGGCCGCAAGGGCGGTGCGCGCGAGGGTGCGCAATTTTGCGTTTTTCATTACTTGTCTCCGTTATTTTATGAACAGGTCGTACAGGGAACAGCGTTTGCGCTACAGGTCGGCGGCCAGAAAAGCCTGTAATTCGGGGGTGTGCGGGTGGTCCAGCATGTCGCCGGGACCGACTTCCCAGACCCGCCCCTGGTGCATGTAGATGATGCGATCAGCCACGCGCTTGGCGAAGTTCATCTCGTGGGTCACCAGCAACATGGTCATGCCATTGGCGGCCAGATCTTCCATCACGCGCAGCACTTCACCGGTCAGTTGCGGATCCAGGGCCGAGGTCACTTCATCGAACAGCATCACCTTGGGCGACATCGCCAGCGACCGCGCGATGGCCACGCGCTGCTGCTGGCCGCCTGAAAGCTGTTCCGGATACGCGCCGGCCTTCTCATCGAGCCCGACCTGCGCCAGCGCGGCCAGGGCCACGCGGCGCGCTTCGGCCTTGTCCTGCTGCTTGACGTGGCGCAGGGCCAGCATGACGTTCTCCAGCACGTTCAGATGCGGGAACAGGTTGTAGCTCTGGAAGACGATGCCCACTTCGCGCCGCAGCTTGTGCAGGTCGACCTGCGGATCATCGACGCGGATGCCCGCCACCTCGATGCTGCCGGAATCGATGGTCTCCAGGCGGTCGATGCAGCGCAGCGCGGTGGACTTGCCGGAGCCGGAGGCACCGATGATGGCAATCATCTCGCCGCGCGCCACCTCGAAGGACACGCCCTTCAAGACCTGATTGTCACCAAAGCTCTTGTAGACCTGGTCCAGCCGGACGATGACGGGCTGCGGCTCCTGCGCCGATGCAACGGGCCGCAGATGCGGCACGGATTCGGATTTAGCGATGGCTGACATTGAGCTTTCTCTCCATGGATGCGCTCCACCGCGACAAGGGATAGCAGAGCAGGAAATAGAAGGTGCCCACCAGCAGGAACACCAGGAAGGGTTGGAAGATGGAGTTGTTGATGATCTGCCCGGCCCGCGTCAGTTCGACGAATCCGATGACGGAGGCCAGCGAGGTCATCTTGATCAGTTGCACCAGAAAGCCGATGGTGGGCGGCAGTGACAATCGCGTGGCCTGCGGGATGATGACCAGGCGCAGCGTCTGCCAGCGGGTCAGCGACAGACATTCGGAGGCCTCCCACTGCGGACGCGGCATGGCCTCCACGCAGCCGCGCCAGATGTCGCCCAGGTAGGCGCTGGTATAGATCATCATCGCCAGCCCGGCCGCCACCAGCGCCGGCAGCACCAGCCCATACACCGACAGACCGAAATAGACGATGAAGAGCAGGATCAGCAAGGGGATGCCCTGTATGCACTCGATGAAGAGGATGGCGGGCCGCCGCAACCAGGCGCGCGGCGAGATGCGCGCCAGCATCACCAGGAACCCGCCGAGACCGCCCAGCACGAAAGCCAGCGCAGAGAGCACCAGCGTCCAGCCGATGGACTGCACCATGAAGAAGAAGTAGGTCCAGCTGAAGTTGCCCATCATGATGTGCTCCCTTCGATGCGCAGCGAGGCGCTCGTATTGACCGCCACCGGTCGCGATACGCCATGCACATAAGGCACATGGGCCAGGGGTGCCATCCCCGCAGGATCCGTCGCAGGCAGTCGCGACACCGGACTGCGCCGGCCCAGCGCAGCAGCACGGCGCAAGGTGCGGCGGCGCTTGAAGATAGTTTCACCAATGGAATAAGCCACCAGCTTGACCAGTACCGCCAGCACCAGGTACAGGGCGGCGACCACGATATAGGTCTCCAGCGAACGGAAGGTATCGGACTGCACGGTATTGGCAATGGCGGTCAACTCTTCGGCGGAGATCTGCGAGGCCATCGCCGAGGCCTGCATCATCAGCAGAAACTGGCTGGTCAGCGCCGGATAGACGCGCTCGATGGCCGGTTGCAGCATCACGTGCCAGCGGATGCGCCAGACCGACAGGCCCAGGCACTGGGCGGCCTCGATCTGCCCGCGCGGCACCGAATCGATACCGGCGCGGATGATCTCGGCGGCATAGGCGGCGATGTTGATGATCATCGCCAGCACCGCCGCCGCGAAGGTCGGCATGCGGATACCCAGACTGGCCAGACCGAAATACAGCAGGAAGATCTGCACCAGGAAGGGCGTATTGCGCACCACCTCGATATAGGCACTACAGGTGCGGGCCAACAGGCGATTGGGACTGTTCTTGGCGAAGGCAACGAAGATGCCGATGGCGACGCCGACGATGATCGCCAGCGTGGTCATCTTCAGCGTCAGCCAGGCGCCGTGCAGGAACACGGGCCAGTAGGGCGCCAGCGGAGTGAAGTCGAGAGAGAAGTTCATGGGCTGCCGGGTCCATCAAGGTTTCAGGAAACCGGACATCGGTGCGGCGCGGGCGCGATCCTGCTGCGTGCGAGCGGCCCGGTGTTCCGGGTGCTGCCTTGCTGCGATTCAGGTCAAGCGGTTGCGTGCGGTGCTGCCATGCCGCGCGACAGGAGAGGTCCTGCCGCGGCGGAGTACGACGAAATGCGAGGTGACTGCTCGGGTGAAACGAAAACGCTGTGGGAAATTTGAGTTAGTCCGCCAATGGATCAAAGGGTCCCGCCGCCGTGAAGGCGCCGCCTTGCAGGGTCGCGACGGGATCATCCGCAGCCGGTTGCGGTTGCGCTTCCACCTTGGCGCGGAAGATCTCCGAACTGTCCTTGGGCGCATAGCCCAGGTGCGCGGCATGACGGTTGTCCCACCAGGTCTTGGCGTTGGCCGACATGCCGTAGACGATGGTGTGACCCACACCCGCAATGAACAGCGCGCGCCGCAGCAGTTGCTCGAAGTCGTCCATGCTCATCCAGCTGGCCAGCATGCGGCGATTGGTCGCTTCCGGGAAGATCGAGCCGATGCGGATGCTCACCGTTTCCACGCCATAGCGGTCGAAATAGAACTGCGCCATGTCTTCGCCATAGGACTTGGACAAGCCGTAGTAGCCATCGGGACGCTTGAGATCATGCGCATCGATGCGCTCATCCTGACGATAAAAACCGGTGACGTGATTGGAGCTGGCGAAGATGACGCGCTTGACGCCATGACGGCGCGCGGCTTCGTAGATGTGGAAGACACCCTTGATGTTGGCTTCCAGGATCTCCTCGAAAGGACGCTCCACCGAGACGCCACCCAGATGGATGATGGCCTCACAGCCGGCCACCATGGCATCGACCGCCGCACGGTCGGCCAGGTCGCAACCCAGCACCTCTTCATGCGCCCCTGCCGGCGTCACGCCCTGCATGGCCGCAGCCAGATCGGCTACCCGCACACGCTCGGCGAAAGACGCCAGGCGCGGCCGCAATTGCCGTCCCACGCCACCGGCGGCGCCGGTCAGCAAGAGGCGGGAAAATCGGGCGCTCTGCCACGCATCGCGTTCAGTCTCTGCGCTCATGCGGGCGGTCTCCTGATGGTTGCTCATCGTTGTAGTTGTCGGTCGGGTGCTGTATTCAAGGGCCGTGATGCACGCACACCCGGTACCGGGCGTGTGGCCGACTCATCTTGTACGTCGTCGTATCACTTGGCGGATTATTCCCGGCGAGCTTCGGCTTGTCAACCGTATTTGGGGGCAGGTGGACGGCAGAAGCGGGGGTGTTGACGCAGCCAGGGCCAACTTGGATCACCCGCCATTTCCCCCGGATTTACCTTCAAAATTTACCCATCTTCTGCCATCTTTCCGACCTGCCGCAGCCGCGCAGGACTGCACCACAGCGCCTGGAGCAGATCGCGATGTCCGCGTCCTGCGCCTAAGAGCGGTCCGGTGATGACGATGCGGTGCCCTGCGGGCGGGCAGTTGGCCGGGCAGTGTCTTCGTTCCAGCCACCGCCCAGCACCTTGTAGAGCGTGATGCGATTGCTCTGCTCGGTCAGCCGCAGGGAGATCAGCGTCTGCTGTGCCGAGTACAGCGTGCGCTGCGCCACCAGGGTGGTGAGATAGCTGTCGATACCGTTCTTGTAGCGCGCCTCGGACAGACGGAAAGCCTTCTCGCTGGCCGCCGTGGCCTTGCCCTGTGCATCCAGTCGCTGATCCAGCGTGGCGCGCACGGCCAGGGCATCGGCCACTTCGCGGAAGGCAGTCTGGATGGTCTTCTCATAACTGGCCACGTCGATGTCACGTGTGATCTTGGCCGAGTCCAGGCTGGCACGCAGGCTGCCGGCATTGAAGATGGGCAGGTTGATCGACGGTACGAAACTCCAGCTGCCACTGCCCGCCTTGAACAAGCCGCCCAGGGTACGACTGGCGGTTCCGCCGTCGGCGGTCAGCGAGATGCTGGGGAAGAAGGCCGCACGCGCCGCACCGATGTCGGCATTGGCGGACTTGAGAGTGTGTTCGGCCGCCAGCACGTCGGGCCGTCGCAACAGCACCTGCGAAGGCAGGTCCGCCGGTGTGGCCGGCAACACGCTGGCCGTCTCGGGCAACGCCGTGGGCAACAGCGCCGCATCGACATCAGCGCCCACCAGCAGGCGCAGGGCATTGATGTCCTGTGCGACCTGGCTGGTGTAGCTGGCCACATCCGCACGCGCCGCTTGCACCGTGGCCTCCTGGCTGGCCAGATCGACGCCGGAGACGGTGCCGATGTCATGGCTGCGCTGGCTCAGTGCATAGGTACGTGACTGGCTGGCATAGGTGTCCTGAGCCAGTGTCAAGAGCTCGCGGTCCGAGGCCAGCGTGAGCCAGGCCGTGGCCACTTCGGCCACCAGACTGATGTGGGTGCTGCGACGGGTCTCCACCTGATACTGATAGGTTTCCAGGGCAGCATCCGACAGATTCTTGAGACGACCGAAGAAATCCAGTTCATAGGCGCTCACGCCCACCGTCACGCTCTGCTGTCTTGATACCGTGGCGCGGCCACTGGTGGACAACTCCGCCGGCGTGCGACTGGCGCTGCTGGTTCCGGTGACTGAAATGGCCGGATAGCGGTCGGCATCGGTGATGCGATATTGCGCCCGGGCCTTCTCGATATTGAGCGCGGCCACGCGCAGGTCGCGGTTGTTCTCCAGCGCGGCCGCGATCACCTGCTGCAGGCGCGGATCGAGGAAGAACTCACGCCAGCCGAGCTGGTCGGCATCGATTGCATCAGCGGCCTTGGCAGCACGGGTGCCGACGGGCTTGCCATCGACCGGCCGGGCCCAGCTGGCCGGCACCGGTGCCGACGGCCGGGCGTAGTCGGGCGCGAGATTGGCGCAACCCGCCAGCGCTGTCGTGAGCGCCAGCACCATGGCCGTACGGGTCCACAGGATCGAGCTCTGTTGTATGGGCTGGGTCATCACACGCCCTCCTTTTGTATGGCGTGATCGTCATCCTTGGGCGGCTTGTTGGCCGCGCGGCGGTCCAGCCAGGTGCCGATCAGGTAGTAGAACAAGGGCACGAAGAAGATGCCCAGCAGAGTCGCGGAGAGCATGCCGCCCAGCACGCCGGTGCCGATGGCGCGGCGGCTGGCCGATCCGGCGCCACTGGCCACGGCCAGAGGCAGCACGCCGAACATGAAGGCCAGTGAAGTCATCAGGATCGGACGCAGGCGCAGCTGCACCGCCTCCAGGGTGGCCTCCCGCAGGCTCTTGCCGGACTCATGCAGTTGCTTGGCAAATTCCACGATCAGGATTGCGTTCTTGGCCGACAGGCCCACGGTGGTCAACAGCCCCACCTGGAAATACACGTCATTGGACATCCCGAACATGCCCGTGAGCAGCACGGTCCCGACGATACCCAGCGGCACCGCAAGAATCACCGCGAAGGGCACCGACCAGCTCTCGTACAAAGCGGCCAGGCACAGGAACACGAAGAGGATGGAAATCGCATACAACATCGGTGCCTGGTTGCCCGAGAGCCGCTCCTGGTAGGACGAACCGGTCCACTCGAAGCCGATGCCCGCCGGCAGTTGCGCCACCAGCTTCTCCACTTCGGCCATGGCGCTGCCCGAGCTCACGCCGGCTGCCGGTTCACCCACGATCTCGAAGGAAGACACGCCGTTGTAGCGCTCCAGCAGGGAAGGACCGTAAGTCCACTTGCTGCTCATGAAGGCCGAGAACGGCACCATCTGGCTGGCCGAATTGCGCACATACCAGCGGTTCAGGTCTTCGGCCTGCATGCGGAAGGCGGCATCGCCCTGCACATAGACCTTCTTGACGCGGCCATTGCTGAGGAAGTCATTGACGTAGGTACCGCCCATGGCCGTGGCGAGGGTCGAGTTGATGTCGGAGGTCGAAATCGACAAGGCATCGGCCTTGCGGTCATCGATGGCCACGCGCAACTGGGGCGTATCATCCAGGCCGGTGGTACGCACGTTGGCCAGCAGCGCATTGCTGCGCGCCAGTTGCAGGAACTGGTCGCGCGCCTTGAGCAAGGCATCGTGGCCGACGCCACCGACATCCTTCAATTCCAGATCGAAGCCCGAACTCTGGCCCAGGCCGCGCACCGCCGGCGGGTTCATCAGGAACACGCGGGCACCGCGAATCTTGGAGAGGTCGGCATTGGCCCGGCGTACCAGCTCGGCGGCCGACTGCCCGGCACCGGTACGCTGGTCCCAAGCCTTGAGGCGGATGAAGGCGCGTGCCCCGTTCTGGCTGTTGCCACCCACGCCCGCACCGACGATGGCCAGCACCGAATCAACGGATTCGGGCTTGTTCATGAAGTATTGCTGCACCGTCTTGACCACGGTAGCGGTCTGTTCGGCCGTGGCGCCGGTAGGCAACTGGATCTGCGCCATCAGCACGCCCTGGTCTTCTTCCGGCAGGAAGGAGGTGGGCAGGCGCATGAACAGCACCGCCATCGCCACGGCGATCAGGGCATACATCAACAGGCCGCGTTTGCCGCGCTTGAGCAGGCCGCCCACACCACCTTGATAGCGCGTGGCACTGCGGTCAAAGGTACGATTGAACCAGGTAAAGAATTTACCCTGCTGCACATGACCGCCTGCATGCGGCTTGAGCAAGGTGGCGCACAGGGCCGGTGTGAGCGTGAGCGCCACCATCACCGACAAGGCCATGGCCGAGACGATGGTGATGGAGAACTGGCGATAGATCACCCCGGTCGATCCACCGAAGAAGGCCATCGGGATGAACACGGCCGAGAGCACCATGGCGATACCGACCAGCGCACCGGTGATTTCCCGCATGGACTTGCGCGTGGCTTCCTTGGGACTGAGCTTCTCCTCGCTCATCAGGCGCTCGACGTTTTCCACTACCACGATGGCGTCGTCCACCAGCAAGCCGATGGCCAGCACCATCCCGAACATGGTCAGCGTATTGATCGAATAACCGAACATGGCCAGGATGCCGAAGGTCCCCAGCAGCACCACCGGCACCGTGATGGCCGGAATGAAGGTGGCGCGGATGTTCTGCAGGAACAGGTACATGATCAGCACCACCAGCACGATGGCTTCGATCAGGGTCTTGACCACTTCTTCCAGCGACACGCGCACGAAGGGCGTGGTGTCATAGGCGATGTTGCTCTTGAGTTTCATCGAGGCCGGGAAGTACGGCTCCAGCTCGGCCATCTTCTTCTTGACCGCGTCCGCCGTGGCCAGCGCGTTGGCGCCGGTGGCCAGCTGGATCGCCAGCGCCGAGGACGGCTTGCCGTTCTGCTGCGAAGCAACCTGGTAGCTCTCGCCGCCCAGCTCCACCCGCGCGACATCAGCAAGCTTCACCACCGAACCATCGGAAGAGGACTTGACGATGATGTTGCGGAATTCATCCGGCGTGGTCAGCTTGCTGCGCGCCGTGATGGTGGCGTTGATCTGCTGGCCCGGTTGCGCCGGCAGCGCACCGATCTCGCCGGCCGATACCTCGGTGTTCTGCGCTTCCAGCGCGCTGGTGATGTCGGAGGGCATCAGCGCATATTTCTGCAACTTGGCCGGATCGATCCAGATGCGCATCGCATAGTTGGTGCCGAAGGCGGTCACGTCGCCCACGCCCTCCACGCGGCTGATCTGGTCGGTCAGCGTACTGCTGATGAAGTCACCGATGTCGATGCTGGTGATGCGCGGATCATCCGAGGTCAGCGACAGCACCATGAGGATGTCGGTCGAGGCCTTGGTCACCGTCACGCCATTGTTCTGCACCGCCTGCGGCAGGCGCGCCGTGACCTGCTGCAGCTTGTTCTGCACCTGCATCTGCGCCACGTCGGGATTGGTACCGGCGGTAAAGGTCAGCGAGACGGTGGCGCTACCGGCCGAGCTGGAGCTGGCCGACATGTATTGCAGGTTGTCCAGCCCCTTCATCTGCTGCTCGATGACCTGGGTCACCGAATCTTCCAGGGTCTTGGCCGAGGCACCGGTATAGGTGGCCTTGATGTTGACCTTCGGCGGGGCAATGTCGGGATACTGCTCCAGCGACAGCGAGCGGATAGCCATCATGCCCCCCAGCATGATGATGATGGCGATGACCCACGCAAAGATGGGCCGGTCGATAAAGAAACGTGCCATGTGTGCCTCGCTTACTTCGACCGGGTGCCGGTGGCGGCAGTGGCCGGGGCAGCAGTCGCACCGGCTGCCCGGTCGGCGTCCCCGCCCAGCGACGGATCGGCAGCGGCAGCGGCGGCTTCACGGGCCAGATCCTTCTGCAGACTGTCGGTGATGTCGATGGCACGTGGCGTATCACCGGTACGCACCTTCTGCAATCCGTCAACGATGAGCTTGTCGCCCTCCTTGAGACCCTTGCTGATCCACCAGTTGTTGCCCACCGCACGCGCCACGGTCACCAGGCGCTGCTGTACCTTGCCGTCGGCACCCAGCACCAGCGCGGTCGCAGCACCGGTCTGGTCGCGACTGACCGCCTTCTGCGGCACCAGCAGTGCGTGTTCATCCACACCTTCTTCCAGCACGGCACGCACGTAAGCACCCGGCAGCAGCACGCCGTCCGGATTGGGGACCACCGCGCGCAAGGTGATCATGCCGGTGCCTGTATCGACCGAGAGGCCGGTGAATTCGAGCTTGCCGGTGCGCTCATAGGTGGTGCCGTCTTCCAGCAGGATCTTGACCTGGGCGGCATTGTCACCGCTCTTCCTGATCTGACCGCTGGCCAGTTCGCGCCGCAGGCGCAGCAGATCCACGGTGGATTGCGTCACATCGACATAGATCGGGTCTATCTGCTGCACCGTCGTCAGTGCCGTGGTCTGGCTGGCCGTCACCAGAGCACCGGGAGTGACGCTGGATTGCTCGATGCGGCCGGAGATGGGCGAGAGGATTCTGGTGTATTGCAGGTTGATGGCGGCGGTCTGCACGGCGGCCTTCTGCACTTCCACATCGGCCTGGTTCTGGCGCAGGGTGCTCTGGGCGTCGTCGTTGTCCTGCTTGGAGACGGCATCGATCTTGTTCAGTTCGGCATAACGATCGGCCTTCAGCTTCGATGAGGCCAGCGTTGCCTGCGCCTTGAGCAGGGAAGCCTTGGCGCTGTCATAGGCAGCCTGATAGCTGGCCGGATCGATCTGGTAGAGCGGCTGGCCGGCCTTGACCTTGCTGCCTTCCTTGAACAGGCGTTTCTGGATGATGCCGCCGACCTGCGGACGGATGTCGGCCGTCAGGTAGGCCGTGGTACGGCCCGGCAACTCGGTGGTCAGTGCCTGGCGCTGGGCCTTGACGACCACGTAGCCGACTTCGGACTGGGCGGCGGGCTTGGGCTGGTCGCCGGAGCGCGAGCAGGCGCCGAGGACGGCCACCAGCATCAGAGACAGCGCCAGACGGGCTGCGGTGGAAGAGCGGCGCCCCTGGCGGCGCGGGAGTGTTGCAGTGTCGTGCATGATCGGGAGGCTTTCTGCCCGTCCGCGGTCCGCCATGGGCGCGGGTTCCGGGCGCAATGAGCTATCGGACCTGCGATTGTGGACAACAAATGTGAGGGAAAAATGAGCAGGCGCGGCGGTATGTCCGTCCTGCAACAGGACGGGGTGCAGCGGCAACTTGTGCGCCACCGGACGCCGGGTTCTTGATAAGCTCTGGCCTGATTCCACCGACCGCCTGCTGCATCCCCATGTCCATCGCCCACTCGATTGTCGAGCTGACCGACCGCCTCTTCTATCGCGCCAACATCCGCCTGAAACTCTTCTATGCGATGCTGGCGCTGATCGTGGTGGTGATCGCGGCCATCAATGGTGCCGGGCATTACATCTTCAACCGCGACTTCCTCGGTTATCTCAACGAGCAGGCCCAGCAGCGCATGGAAGACATGGTGCCGCGCCTGGAGCAGGCCTATCGCGAACATGGCAACTGGGACTTCATTCGCGGCAAGCCGCGCGTCTGGTTCGAGCTGATGAAGCCGGCCATCGTCGAACACAATGGGGTGGTCACCACGCCGGGGCCACCCATGACGGCCTCCGACCTGACCGGCGCGACGCTGCGCTTTTCCTTGCTGGATGCCCGACGACAACTGGTGATCGGCTATCCCAAGGTCGGTCCCGATGCGCGCCTGCGGCCCCTGCTCCAGGATGACGTGATCGTCGGCTGGGTGGCGCAGACGCCCTTTGAAAGCGTGATCGGTGCCCTCGACCTGCGCTTCCAGCAAAGCCAGTTCCTGGCCCAGCTCATCATTGCCGTGGTGGCGGTGATGCTGGCGGCCTTCCTGGTGGTGCGCATCTCGGGCGTGCTCACGCGCCCGCTCACGCGCGTGGCGCGGGCCACGCACCGGCTGGCCGGTGGCGATTATGCGATCCGGGTGGAGGTGGAATCGGGTGATGAAGTCGGGATGCTGGCGCAGGACTTCAACCGGCTGGCCATGACCCTGGAGCGCAATGAAAAACTGCGGCGCGAATTCATGGCCGATGTCTCGCATGAATTGCGCACTCCCCTGGGCATTCTCAACGGCCAGCTGGAGGCGCTGGAAGATGGCGTGCTGCAACCCGATGCGCAGACGCTGCACTCCCTCAAGAGCGAGGTGGCGCATCTGAACAAACTGGTAGGGGACCTTTATGATCTCTCCCTGGCCGATGCCGGTGCGCTCACCTATCGTCGCAGCGACATCGACCTGGTACCCTTGCTGCGCGAGAGCGCAGCCGTCTATGCCGAACGCTTCAGCCAGTGCGGCATGACGCTGACCTGCAGCCTGCCCGCTACCATGCCCGTGCACGCCGACGCGGCACGCCTGCAGCAGTTGCTCAACAATCTCTTCGAGAACAGCCTGCGTTACACCGACAGCGGAGGTCACCTGCAAGTGCATGCCCAACTGCAGCAACAGCACTGGCATCTGGTCTTCGACGACAGCGCGCCGGGCGTACCGCCCGAGGTGATGGCGCGCCTGTTCGAACGCTTCTTCCGGGTCGAGGCTTCGCGCAACCGCGCCAGCGGCGGGGCCGGGCTGGGCCTGGCGATCTGCCGGCGCATCGTCGATGCCCATCAGGGGACCATCGGTGCCACTGCCTCGCCCCTGGGCGGGCTGCGGATCTCGGTCGTGTTGCCGGCCCGCCTGGAGGATGAAGGGAATGCCGCATGAGTGATGGCTCCGAAGAATTCCGCTTTGCCGCCCCCGCCAGCGCCGATATCCTCATCGTCGAGGACGAGCCCAAGCTGGCCGAGTTGCTGCAGAAATACCTGGCACTGGCCGGCTACACCTCGCGTCATGTAGCACGCGGGGATGCGGCACTGGATGCGGTGCGCGCGCAGCGCCCGGACCTGATCCTGCTCGACATCATGTTGCCGGGCATGGATGGCTGGGAGATCTGCCGCCAGCTACGGACCTTCTCGGATGTACCGGTATTGATGCTCACTGCGCGCGCAGAGGAAGACGATCGCTTGCGCGGGCTGGAACTGGGGGCGGACGACTATATCGGCAAGACGCCGTTTTCGCCGCGCGAAATCGTGGCCCGGGTCAAGTCCATGCTCAGGCGCAATGCGCTGGTACAGCGTTCGGTGCAGGTCGGGTCGGCAGCGCAGATGGCCGCCCCGCTGGTCATCGATGAACTCCGCCACCAGGCCAGCGTACGTGGCGAACCGCTCAACCTGACGCCGCTGGAGCTGCGGCTGCTCAAGACCTTTGCGGCGGCACCGGGACAGGTCTTTTCGCGGGAACAACTGCTCAATCATCTGCATGATGATGATCGCTCCGTGACCGATCGGGCCATCGATACCCATATCAAGAACCTGCGCCGCAAGCTGGAACCCTGCTTTCCGGGACACAATGCGATTCAGGCGGTGTACGGCGTCGGGTATTGCTTTGCGTTGCCGCCGGATTGAAACGGGCGGCATCGCCTGGCGATGCTGAATCAGCGGCAGTTCATTGAACGCAATCTGAAAGTCACTTTCGATCAGGATTCATGAACGATGGCTTTACGTAATTAACGATTACGTAAAACCATCATGTTCAGCGATCTGTCAGATCCACCGGCACTGCATCAACGCTGGATCTTGAACACGCTCACCACCTGCGACAAGCGACCAGCCTGATCCTGCAAGGACTGCGCAGCAGCGGCCGCCTCTTCCACCAGTGCCGCATTCTGCTGGGTCACTTCATCCATCTGGGTGATGGCGCGATTGATTTCCTCGATGCCGGTACTCTGCTCGTTGCTGGCCGCGCTGATCTCGGCCACGACATCGGTGACGCGCTTGACGCTGGCCACCACTTCACTCATGGTCGCGCCTGCACGTTCGACCAGCTGGCTGCCGGCGCCGACCTTCTGCACCGAGTCATCGATCAACTGCTTGATCTCCTTGGCGGCGGAAGCCGAGCGCTGTGCCAGCGAACGCACTTCCGAGGCCACCACCGCAAAGCCGCGGCCCTGCTCGCCGGCCCGCGCCGCTTCCACGGCCGCATTCAGGGCCAGGATATTGGTCTGGAAGGCGATGCCATCGATAACCGTGATGATGTCGGCAATGCGATTCGAACTCTCGGTGATGCCTTCCATGGTCTGTACCACCTGTCCCACCACTTCGCCCCCCTGGCTGGCCACGTCCGAGGCCGAGGCCGCGAGCTGGTTGGCCTGGCGGGCATTGTCGGCATTCTGCTTGACGGTGGCCGTCAGCTCTTCCATGGCAGAGGCGGTCTCTTCCAGCGAACCGGCCTGCTCCTCGGTGCGCGAGGACAAGTCGAGGTTGCCGGTGGCGATTTCCTGCGAAGCCGTGGTGATGGCATCGGTGCCATGACGCACTTCACTGACGATCTTGTGCAGGCTGTCATTCATGGCACGCAGCGAGTGCATCAGCATGCCGGTTTCATCCTTGCTGTCGGAACGGATATCGACCGTCAGGTCACCCTGCGCCACCCGTTCGGCCACGCTCACCGCTTCGTTGAGCGGGCGCGAAACCGCACGCGCCACGGCGATGGCCAAGGCAAGGGCGATGACCACGATGGCCGCCAGCAAACCGAAGATCCACGCACGTGCCGACCTGAAGACATCGGTGGCGCTCTGGTCGGAGCGCGTGCTGCCGGCATCGTTGATCTTGATGATCTCATCCATGTTCTCCAGCATGCTGCGGAAGGTCTTGTTGGATTCTCCCTTGAACATCGCGCGGGCTTCTTCTTCCTTGCCGGCACCGGAAATGTCGGCGAGCTTCTTGTCGATCTCCAGATAGGCGGCGAAGCTTCGGGAGAACTTCTCATACGCCTGTTTCTCGTCCGGCTCCGACAACTGGGCTTCATAGGTGGCGCGCTGCTTGGCCAGAATGGCCAGTCGCGTATGGATGGCCTTGATGGCATCCTCGCGTTCGACGGGCGTGACCGCGGTGATCATCTGCAATTCCGAAATGCGCATGCGCGGCAGCGAGGCCTGGATCGACTGCGCCGCCTTGATCGAAGGCAGCCAGTTGGTGGCCATGTCGGTAGAAGCCTGGTTGACCGCCTTCAACTCGCTGATGGCGAAGATCCCCAGGATGACCGTCAGGACGATGACGGCCGCAAAGGAAAGGATGAGCTTCTTGGCAATCTTCAGATTGTTGAACCAGTTCATGTCTGCCTCGTTGTTCTTGCTCGTGGGAATATCACTGGCGATTCTAGGCAGGTCGGGAAGCGGCCATATCGTCGATTACACGGGCGTTTACGGGGCAATTGCAGCGCTTGTGACACGGCGCTGACAAGACCGTCAGAAATGTCCTCCCACTCCCCCGAAACTGGTCAGGCCACCAGATCACTACTTCTCTGCCGGCGATAAAGTTTGCGATTGCACAAGCGGCGCCCCGTCTCGGCGCTCATGCCAGTCGCCGCCCAGCGCCTTGATGAGAAACACCGACACCAGCAGGCGTTGCCCCTGCAACTGTGCCGCCTGGCGCTCGCTGTTGAGCAAGGCCTGTTGCGCGGTGATCACATCCAGATAGGGCGTGGCCCCACCCTCATAGCGGCTGCTGGCAATCTCCAGTACCCGACGCGCACTGGCGATGGCCGATTGTGCCTGCCGACAAGCCCGGTCCAGTGCGGCGATACCGGTAATGCCGTCTTCCACTTCCTGCATGGCCGTCAGTACGGTACGTCGATAGCTGGCCACGGCGGCGTTGTAGCCGGCCTGGCTCAAATCCACCCCCGCCCGCAGGCGACCGCCATCGAACAGGCTTTGCGAGGCCGACACCCCGAGCGACCACAGCAGGCTGGGCGCATTGAAGAGCGTAGCCCAGTTGCGGCTGTCGACTCCGTACCCGGGCTGCAGCATGAAGCTGGGATAGAAGGCGGCACTGGCCACACCGATCTGGGCATTGGCCGCGGCCATGGCGCGCTCGGCGGCAGCCACATCGGGACGGCGCTCCAGCACGTCCGAGGGCACGCCCAAGGGAATGTCCGGCAGCGCGACGGGTGCCAGCGAGGGCGCCAGGCGGAACACCGGCGCTGGGGTACCGATCAGGGTGGCGATGGCGTGTTCGTATTGCGCACGCTGGCGGCCGAGCAGATCCACCTGGGTCAGCGTGTTGTCCAGCAGGGCTTGCTGCTGGGCGACATCCAGTCCCGAGGTGGCGCCCAGGTCATGGCGGGAGGTCGCCAGTTCCAGCGCCTTGCGCTGCAGCGCGATGGCGCGCCGGACGACGTCGAGCTCGATGTCCAGCTCGCGCAGGTTGAAGTAGTTGCTGGCCAGTTCGGCCGTGAGCAACAGGCGCGTGTTTTCCAGGTCAGCCGCCGATTGCTGGGCCGAGGCACTGGCCGCCTGCACCGAACGTCTTGCCCGTCCGAAGAAATCCAGCTCATAACTGACGTTCAGGCCCAGTGCGAAATCATTCTGTACGGTGGCGTAGTTGGGCGAGTTGTAGTTGGTCAGGGGCCGGTTGGCCGAAATGCGCCCGCGCGCGGCCCGTGCGTTGATGCCGACCTGCGGCACTTGCGCCGCCCCGGCCACCTCCAGCTGTGCGCGTGCCTGCGCCAGTCGGGCCGCAGCAATGGCCAGGGTCTGGTTGCCGGCCAGTGCCTGCTGTTGCAGGGCGTTCAGCTGCGCATCGTTGAAACGTTCCCACCACGGGCCACGCGGGGCAGCATCCTGCGGCTGCATGGTGCGCCACGGGGCTTCCGGGGTCCAGGCGGCGGGCATGTCCACCTGCGGCCTCGCGTAATCCGGACCGCTGGCGCAGGCAACCAGCAGCAACGCACTGGCCAAGGCAAGCACAAGACTGTGGCGGCGCGGCAGGTTCATGAGGCAGCCTTCCTGTCGGCGGATTTGTCCTGCCTGTCCTTGGGCTGAACCGGTGCAGGTTCAACCTGATCGCCTTCGGCCAGCGAATCGGGGGGATTGAGGATCAGCTTTTCGTCGCCCCTCAAGCCGTCCAGCACTTCCACGGTCGCACCGAAATTGCGCCCCAGACGAACCTTCTTCAGCTGCACCCTGTTCTGTCCATCCACCGCCGCCACCAGCGAACCATCACGCCGGAACATCAGCGTATCGGCCGCCACCAGCAGTGTGCCACTGGGCTTCAACGGCAGGGCCACCTGCACGAAGGCCCCCGGTAGCAGCGCCTTGTCGGCATTGGCGAGCGTGACCTCGATCTGCATCGAGCGCGTGGTCGCATCGATGGCACCGGCGGTGCGCGCCACCTTGCCTTCGAACTTGCGTGCGCGCAATTCGGACTGGGTCACCGTCACCGGCTGGCCGGGCTTGACCAGATTGGCGTAGGCCTGCGGTACGTTCACGTACACGCGCAGCGGATCGGTCTGCGACAGCACGAAGAGCGCCCGCCCGGCACCCGGATCGATGAGATCGCCCACGTCCACGTTGCGGCGCGTGATGATGCCCGAGAACGGCGCCACGATACGCTTGAAACTCTCCACCTGGCGCAGGCGCGCGACATTGGCGTCTGCCGCCGCCAGGTTGGAACTGGCCTGGGCGAAGGCGCTGCGGCGTTCATCGAGTTCCTGCTGCGAGACGGCGTCCTTCTTGCGCAGGGCTTCCCAGCGCACCATCGAGCTCCTGGCCAGTTCCATGCTGGAGGCGGCCTGCTGGCGTGCAGCCAGGGCTTGCGAAAGCTGCTGGTCGATCTCGGGGGTATCCAGTTCGGCCAGCAGTTCGCCCTTCTTCACTTCGGCGCCGATATCCTTGGTCCAGCGCTTGAGATAGCCTCCGGCGCGCGCCGAGATGGGCGACTGCACGTAGCCCTGCAGGCTGCCCGGCAAGGTCAGCGTCTGGCCTTCGCTGCTGCTGCGGGCGGGTGCCACCCTGACGAAGACTTTGGCACGCTCGGCCGTGCCAGCCTCCAGTGCGCGGGCATTGGCGGCACGGCTGACCAAGGTGCGCGCGGCCCCCGCAGCCAGCAGCAGCAGGACCACGACCAGCACCAGTTTGGCGCGCCTCATCATCTGCTGGCGCTGTTGCGGCTCGCCCTCGCCAAGCGGGTGGATGCCGAGTTCGGAATGACGATCATGCGACATGGTTCAAGACTCCTGATGCGCGGGCCCGCCCGCCTGAATGCGACGTCTCTCGGCGCGGCGGGCCAGTCGCTGATGCACGCCGGCAAACACCACCGGCACGAAGAACAAGGTCGATACGGTGGCCAGCAACAGACCTCCGATCACGGCACGCCCCAGCGGGGCGTTCTGCTCGGCCCCCTCGCCCAGGCCCAGGGCCATGGGGATCATGCCGATGATCATGGCCAGTGCCGTCATCAGCACCGGACGGATACGGGTGGAACCCGCTTCCAGCGCGGCCGCCAGCGGTGTGGCACCGTCTTGCCTGCGCTGCCGCGCAAAAGCCACGATCAGAATGCTGTTGGCCGTGGCCACGCCCATGGTCATGATGGCGCCGGTCAAGGCCGGCACCGACAGCGTGGTGCCGGTGATGAAGAGCATCCAGGCAATCCCCGCCAGGGCTGCGGGCAAGGCGGCGATGATGATGGCCGCATCGATCCACGACTGGAAGTTCACCACCACCAGCAGGTAGACCAGCACGATGGCCATGGCCAGCCCCACGCCCAGGCCGATGAAGGAGGACTGCATGGTCTCCACCTGGCCGCGCATGACCACCTGACTGCCGCGCGCCAGCCTGGGCTTGATCTCGTCCACCAGGGTGGCGACCTTGTCGGCCACGCTGGCCAGGTCGGTACCCTGCACGCTGACGTAGACATCGATGGCCGGCGAGATGTTGTAGCGCGAGGCCACCGCCATCTGGCGTCCCGCATGCACATCGACCAGGTTGCCCAGCAACTGCGGCGGTGTGGTGGCATTGGCGCCGGCGCCCACCGGAATGTTGAGCAGGGCATCGAGCGAATCGACCTGGTATTGCGGCGACTGCACCGCGATGCTGTAGACCACGCCATTGTTGGGATTGAGCCAGAAGGCCGGCTGCGTCTGCGAGCTACCCGACAAGGCAATGAGCAGGTTCTGTCCGACGTTGGCCGCCGACAGGCCGAACTGCTGAAGTCGTGTGCGATCCATGCGCAGGTCCAGCGCGGGCGCATCCAGGCGCTGATGCACGTGGGCATCGACCGCCCCCGGAATCTGGCGGATCCGCTTGGTCAGTTCGGCGGCCAGGAGCGCGTTGGCCTGCATGTTGGGACCGGTGAACTGGACGTCGATGGCGGCCGGCAGGCCGAAGTTGAGAATCTGGGTGACGATGTCGGCCGGCTGGAAGAAGAACTCGATGCCCGGGAAGCGGCGCGGCAACTGCTCGCGCAGCAACGACACCAGTTCCTCGGTGGGGCGATGGCCCTGCTTCAAGGCCATCAGGATTTCACCATCCAGGGTACCGATGGTGCCGGCATTGCTGTAGGACAGGTTGATGCCGGAATTGGGTACGCCCAGATTGTCGAGGATGGTCTCCAGTTCGGAAGCCGGGATCAGGGTGCGGATGACACGTTCGACTTCATCGGCGGCGCGTGCGGTTTCCTCGATGCGGGTGCCGGTGGGCATGCGCATGTGCAGGCGGATCTGTCCGCCATCCACATTGGGGAAAAAGTCACGCCCGAGCAAAGGATAGAGCAGGCAGGACAGCAGGCAGAAGCCCAGGAAGCCCAGCGCGAACCGGCGCCGGTGCGCCAGCAGCGAGGACAACACCAGCGTGTAACCGTGGCGCACGCGCTCGAAACGGTTGTCGAAGGCACGATAGAGACGCTGCAACAGGCTCTGCCTGGTGCTGTCGACCTGGCCATGGTGGGCCATGAGCAGCATCACCAGCGTGGGCACCAGGGTGCGCGAAAGCAGGTAGGAAGCGGCCATGGCAAACACCACTGCCTCGGCCAGCGGCACGAACAAAAAGCGCGCCACGCCCGAGAGGAAGAACATCGGCACGAACACGATGCAGATGCACAGCGTGGCCACGAAGGCCGGCACGCCGATCTCGCCGGCACCGACGATGATGGCATCGTGCAGCGGTTTGCCCAGGTGCAGGTGGCGTTCGATGTTCTCGATGGTGACGATGGCCTGGTCCACCAGGATGCCGACCGACAGTGCCAGACCGCCCAGGGTCATGAGGTTGAGCGTCTCGCCCAGCGCCGCCAGCATCAGGATGGCCGCCATGATGGACAGTGGAATGGTCAGCCCGATGATGAGCGTGCTGCGCCAGTTGCCCAGGAACAGCAGCACCATGGCCGCGGTGAGGCCGGCGGCGATGAGCGCCTCGCTGATGACGCCGGTCACGGCTGCCTTCACGAACAGCGACTGGTCGAACAGCGGAGTGATCTTGAGGTCTTCCGGCAGGGTCTGGGCGGCCGTGGGCAGGAGCTTGCGCAGGTTGTCCACGATGTCCAGCGTGGAAGCGCCACCGTTCTTGAGGATGGACAGCAGCACACCGCGCGCGCCATCCTGGCGCACCACGTTGGTCTGGGGCGAGAAGCCATCGCGCACGTTGGCCACGTCCTTGAGATAGATGGTGGCGCCATTGGTGGTGCGCACCGGCAGTTCATTGAGGCCCGCCACCGCTTCGGGCGAACCGTTGATCCTGACCGCGTATTCGGTTGCGCCGAACTTGGCGGTGCCGGAAGGCAGGATCAGGTTCTGCGTATTGATCGCATTGACCACATCGATGGGGGCCAGCCCGCGCGCCTGCAGGGCCTGGGTATCGAGATCCACCGAGATGAGCCGGCTCTTGCCGCCGTAGGGATAAGGCACGGCCACGCCGGGTATGGTCACCAGTTGCGGACGCAGGGTCTGCACGGCGGCATCGAAGACGCTCTGCTCAGGCAGCGTGGGCGAGGACAGCGCCAGCTGCATCACCGGGATGCTGGAGGCGGAGTACTTGATCACCAGCGGCGGCGTAATGCCCGGTGGCAGTTGCCGCACCTGGGTCTGCACCGAGGCCACGACCTGGGCAATGGCGGTCTGGATGTTGGCCTTGGGCTGGAAGAACACCTTGATCACCGTCACCCCGGCCAGCGACTGCGACTCGATGTGCTCGATGTCGCTCACCACCGTGGTCAGCCCACGCTCGTTTTGCGCAGCGATGCGCTGGCCCATCTCCTGGGCCGACAGGCCGTTGTAGTTCCAGATGATGGAGACCACCGGGATATTGATCTCGGGGAAGATGTCGGTGGCCATGTTCTTCAGCGTCAATGGCGTGGCCAGCACGATGAGCAAGGCCATCACGATGAAGGTGTACGGGCGGCGCAAGGCCAGCGCAACCATGTTCATGAACTGCTATCCCTGTGAAACGGGCAGGCCGGACCGGCTGCCCTGTGGCTCAGCCCTGCCCGCAGCCGGCATCCCGTGCGATGTCGGCCGTCCTCTCCCGTGATGCTGCATGACCTCTGGCGCGGCCTGGCGTGTTTCCCCGGTGTCCCGGCCGCGTTGCCTGAATGTGCGCTTGTTATGCGCTGCCCTGCGCCCCGATGTTGTTCTTCTGGGACCGCGCGGCGTGGCTATTGTAACGGCCTCGCAAGCCGCGTGCAGAAGGCTTTTCGACAAATCGCTTTCTGACAGAAATGTCAGCGAAGCGCTTCTCGCCGGCTGCCAGCACATCCGGAAAAAAGTCCACATGAAGGACCCGGCAAGAATGCGGTCGCTATGGCACACTGCCCTTCCTTCTCGCCATTTCTGCATCATGGAATTCCTGCGCCAGCGCATCGAAGCCAACGTCCTCGCCATCAGTCGCGGCCCCGGCAGTGCCGACTTCCTGCAGCCGCCGGGCGACCCCGGCCTGTTCGGCCCGGACTCGGCGGCCTGGCAGGTGCACAGTGACTTCACCGCCATGCTCACCGGCGGCGTCGCCGCGCTGCTGCTGCAGATGCTGCATCCACTGCCGCTGGCAGGCGTCTGGGACCACTCCAACTTCCAGGCCGACATGCTGGGCCGGCTGCGCCGCACCGCGCAGTTCGTCGCCGGCACCACCTTCGGCAGCCGGGCCGACGCCGAGCGACTGATTGCGCGCGTCAGGCAGATTCATCTTGGTGTCACCGGGACTGCGCCCGACGGACGCCCTTATGCGGCCAGCGATCCGGATCTGCTGACCTGGGTTCATGTGGCCGAAGTACATTGCTTCCTGCAGGGCTATCTGCGTTATCGCCATCCGGATTTTCCGGCGGCACGGCAAGACCGCTATCTGGAGGAGATCGCACTGGTCGCCGAAGCCTTGGGTGCACGCGAGGTGCCGCGTTCAAGGGCGGCCATCGCCGATTACATCGACCGCATGCGACCGCAATTGCGTTGTGACGACCGTACCCGCACGACCTTGCAGCTGGTCCTGCATGCACCTGCTCCCAACCCGGTAGCACAGCCCTGGACGAGGTTGATGATGCGCGGCGGCGTGGACCTGCTGCCACCTTGGGCGCAGGAGATGCTGGGTGTGAGGCCGCGCGGACCGATGCGGCGCGAACTGCTGCGCCGCTCGGTATGGCTGGCTGCGCAGCCTGTCCGCTGGGCCATGCGCAATGGCTCCATTCATCTGGCCCGCAGACGCATGGGCTTGCCGCCGCAGGCCTGAGGAAGAGGGTGGCAATGTCGCCCTAGGGATTGAAGCTGCGCAGGTAGGCGAGGATGTCGTCGATCTGCTTGTCGCTGCCGATGCCCCAGAAGCGCATCTTGTTGCCGGGGACCACATCGCTAGGGGCCTTGAGGAAGGCGCGCAACTTGTCTTCGGTCCAGATGAAACCGGCCGATGTCATCGCCGGGGAATACTTGAAATCGACGGTCGAGCCGGCCTTGCGCCCGATCACGTTGGTCAGCTGCGGACCAAAGCCGCCGCGCGCCGAGGGGCCGACCGCATGGCAGCTGGCGCATTTGGCGAAGGCGGCACGGCCGGCGACGGGGTCGCCGGCCGCGTGGGCCGCCAGCGGAAGGCTGGCAAGACAAAGGACAAACAACAGGCAGGAACGCATGATCGACTCTTGAAAGTTCTACCCTGGCGGGCATGCGGGGATTCTAGCGCTGAACCGCCATCGGTGCGGCCCCATGTTCCCGCCGCTGCGCCAGCGCACCCCACACCCCCAGCGCCAGCAAGGCGATCCCCGTCAGGGCAGCAAAGGCCGCGCCATAACCGTAGTGCCTGGCCACCACGCCGGCCAATGCCGGGCTCATGGCTGCACCGATGGACTGGATGGTAGTGACCGCGCCCAGGCCGATGTTGATGTGGCCGCTACCCTGCAGGATGCGCGCCACCGAGCCCGGCAAGGCCACCCCCAGCAAACCCGCGCCGACGCCATCGAGCATCTGCACCGGCAACAGCGCCCAGGCCGAATCCCAGACCCCGGCTACCAGGCCGCGCACCGGCAACGCCAGCAGAGCCACGGTGATCAACAGCCAGTAGCCCTTGCGGTCGGCGAACCGACCCGCAAAGAGCGCCGTGGGGATCATCACCAGTTGCGCCACGATCACGGTCAGCGCCGTATAGAGCGCCGGATCGGCATTGCCGCGCGAGACCACCGACTGGCTCAGCAAGGGCAGCATGGCCGCATTGCCCAGGTGGAACAGCATCATCACCAGCGCCAGCAGCATCAGTGCACGCGAACCGGCCAGCACACGCCAGGCGGACACCTGCGGCTGGTCGGCGGCACGTTCAGGATCGAGGCCACGGGCGACATCATGGTCGATGTCCTCGGGCCGGATGCGCGAGAGGCACACCAGCGACGCCACCGCCATCACCGCCATCAGCACGAACACCGCCGGCAAGCCCCAGAAGTAGCCGAGTGCACCGGCCAGCGCCGCCGAGAAGACATTGCCGCCGTGGTTCCAGGCCTCATTGTTTCCCAGCTGCGCAGGCAAGCCCTGCTGGCCGACGATGCCCAGCGTCAGGCCGGCAATGGCCGGTCCGATGATGGCGCCGACGATGCCGGTGCCGACCTGCGAGAGGGCCGTGACCGTGAAGCTGGACGAGATCAGCAACAGCAGCGAGCCCGCCACCACCAGCACCGAACCGATTCCCACTACCAGCCGCTTGGCGCGCACCGCATCGGTGAGTGCGCCGGCAGGGGTGGTGGCGAGCATGCCGGCGATACCGCCCAACGTCATCACATAGCCGATGTCGTCAGCGGCCCAGCCATGACCCATCAGGAAGACGCCCAGGAAAGGGCCGAGTCCGTCGCGCACATCGGCCAGGAAGAAGTTCAGCCTGGACAGCCAGGCAATGGAGCCGGCGCTGGCATTCATCAAAGGGGCCCCTTGAAGATGAAGAAGGCGCCCAGGCAGATGCAGCCGAAGCCGACCAGGTGATTGATGGTGAACTGCTCGCCCAGGTACAGCACCGAGAAGATCGAAAACACCACCAGCGTGATGACCTCCTGCATGGTCTTCAGTTCGGCGGCGTTGTAGACGGTATGGCCGATGCGGTTGGCGGGCACCGCGAAGCAGTATTCAGCCAGGGCGATGCACCAGCTGACCAGGATCACCAGGTACAGCGGCCGGTTCTCGAACTTGAGGTGGCCATACCAGGCAAAGGTCATGAAGACGTTGGAGATGATGAGGAAAACGATGGGAAGGATTTTTGGCGACATGGTTCTTGTTCTTGATCAGATGGATGAAATGACACGCAGGACATCGGCCAGAGCGGCCGCCTGCCCGTGCCGCAAACCATTATCGGACGCGGCTGTACAAGGGTTGCAAGGAATCGGCGCTGGCGCCGGCATCGATGGCCTCGATGGCGGTGCCGACACTGTTGCGGGTTCCCAGGCCATTGGCAGCAAATGGCGCGCCGGGTTCCAGCGGGGTGCGCAGGCTGTCGGGGGCGAAGCGCACGATGCTGCCGTCATCAAGGATCACGCCATTGGCTTGGCCACGCGGGTCAGTCAGCACCAGGGCGATCTTGCCGCGCACCGAGAGCTGGCGCAATTGTGCTGCGCGCAGATGCGGCGGCAGCGGCGGATTGGCATCGAAGGCAGGCGGGCGGTCGATCACGGTCTGGCCATTGGCCAGGTTGACGATGGCATCGGCCTTGATCACCCCGGCCGCTTCCGCCTGGCCGAACACGCGCACCGACTGGCCCGGCCTGACGGCGTTCTGCAGGGTCTGCGACAGGTGCGGAGGGAACTTGACGACCGTGCGCTCACCCACCATCAGGCCATCGACTTCGCCATAGGGATTGATCAGCAGACGACTCACGCGACCTTCGGTGATGGGCGCCTGGGAGGTCATGGCGGCATCATAGGTGGCAGGCGGGGGCGCCATGGGCGCAGCGAGCGGCGCGGCGCCCGGCGGCGGGACCGGCACGGCCTGGGCCTGGGCCTGGGCCACCATCATCGATCCGGACAGGACCAGGGCCAGGGCCGGGAACGCAACTGGCCAACGAGGAAGCAAGGTGGAACGGGACATGACAACTCCTTTGCGCTGTGAGGTGAGAGAGGTACGCTCTCTTTTTTGCAAACCCCGTGCCTGCCATGAATCCCTTGAAAATCAATGACTTGAAACTATTCCTCGTCGAGTGGTGTCCGTTCTCGTGACACCCTGGCGTCCGTTGCCGGACACTGTCCGCGCCGCGCGCCGGCACACGTTGAACGACTTGATTTATCCACAGGAGAAACCCGCATGTCCGCTTACCTGACCCTGGCGGTCGCCATCGTCGCCGAGGTGATCGCCACCACCGCCCTCAAATCCTCACAGGGATTCACGCGTCTCTTGCCGGGCATCATCGTGGTACTGGGCTACGGGGTGTCCTTCTATTGCCTGGCGCTGACCCTGCGCACCCTGCCCACCAGCGTGGCCTATGCGATCTGGTCCGGGGTGGGTCTGGTGCTCATCACCCTGGCGGCATGGCTTGTTCACCATCAGCGGCTGGACTGGCCGGCCATCGCAGGCATTGCGCTCATCGTGGCCGGCGTCATGGTGATCAATCTGTTTTCGGCCAGTGCGGCGCACTAGGGGCTGTTCACACCTCAGGCGCGCACTTCGCGCCGCATCGATTGCGGGGCCACGCCAAATCCGCGCAGGAACACTTCACGCATGTGGCGGCGATCCCTGAAACCCGTCTCGCGCGCCACCACTTCCAGCGGATGACGGCTCTGCTCGATCATCAAGCGCGCCGCCTCCAGCCGCAAGCCCTCGATGGCCTTGGCCGGGGATTGCCCCGTCTCTGCGGTAAACACCCGGGTGAACTGGCGCGCACTGAGGTTGGCCTGCTCGGCCAGCTCTTCCACCGTGAGGGCGCGCTTGAGATGGCGGCGGGCATAGTTGAGCACATCCTGGATGCGGTCGGTCTTGGGTGCCAGCGCCAGCATTTCGGAATGCTGCGACTGCCCACCGGCGCGATGCTGGTGCATCACCAGCTTGTGCGCCACGCCGCGCGCCACCTCCTCGCCCAGGTCCTTGCCGACCATGGCCAGCGCCAGGTCCAGCCCGGCGGTCATGCCGGCCGAGGTCCACAGGGGGCCATCGACGATGTAGATGCGGTCGTCTTCCACCTGGATGTCGGGGAAGCGCGTGCGCATGGCGGCGGCGAAGGCCCAGTGCGTCGTGGCACGGCGCCGTGCCAGCAACCCCGACTCGGCCAGCACGAAGCCGCCGGTGCAGATGCCGGCGATGCGCCTGGCCCGCTTGGCTGCGCGCTGCAGGAAGGCGCGCTCCCCGGCACTGGCGGGCGACTCCAGCGGATCGCCCACGCCGCAGACGATCCAGGTATCGATGGTGGCCGAGGCGGCGGCCTTGCCGGTCGTGACCCGCATGCCCAGAGACGAGGTGAGATCGCCGCCCTCGACCGAATAGTTGTGGATCCGGTAGAACTCGTGGCCGACCACCTTGTTGGCGTATTCAAAGACCGACTGCGTGGCCAGGCCCATGACCTGGAATCCTTCGGTGAGCAGATAGCCGATGTGGTGCATGTCGTGACTCCGTAACGAATGTCCTAAAACACGACCATATACGTCATTTCGGAAGTCTGCAAGCGGCCTAAGATGCACTCCATCGACACACCTCACTCAAGGAGAACCGCATGAACCAGCCGCAAAACCAAGTCCACCGTGGCACTGCCCTCGTCACCGGCGCATCCTCCGGCATCGGGGCGATCTACGCCGACCGCCTGGCACGCCTGGGCTACGACCTGATCCTGGTGGCCCGCAACCGCGAGCGCCTCAATACCCTGGCCGCCAGCCTGACCAACCAGACCGGCCGCAGCGTCGAAGTGCTGGAAGCCGATCTCGGCCAGGCCGATTCGCTGGCCCAGGTGGAAGAGAAACTGCGCAGCGATGCCAGCATCACCCTGCTGGTCAACAATGCGGGCATCGGCACCCACACGCCGCTGCTGCAAAGCAAGGTCGAGCACATGACCGGCATGATCGCCCTCAACGTCACCGCCCCGACCCGCCTGACCTATGCCGCCGTGCCCGGTTTCGTGGCCCGTGGCCGGGGTGCGGTCATCAACATTTCCTCCATCGTGGCCGTGGCGCCGGAAGTGCTCAATGGTGTCTACGGCGGCAGCAAGGCTTTCGTGCTGGCCTTCTCGCAATCGCTGCACCACGAACTGGCGGCCCAGGGCGTGCAGGTGCAAGCCGTGCTGCCGGGCGCCACCGCCACCGACTTCTGGGCCATCGGCGGCCTGCCGGTGGAGCACCTGGACCCGGCCATCGTGATGTCGGCCGAGCAGATGGTCGATGCGGCCCTGGTAGGATTCCAGCGCGGCGAGCTGGTCACCATCCCCTCGCTGCATGACGAAGACGCCTGGACCCGTTTCGAGAGCGCACGCCAGCACATGGCCACCCAGCTCTCCGCCAATACCCCGGCGCCACGCTACACCGGCACCGATCTGCACTGAGTAGCCCGGATAGACCGTTTTTTGTCCCGATATGAACCTTGCCGCGACGGCCCGCTACGGGCGGGCGATTGCGGCCCCCCACCCCAGACCACGTGAAGGAAAATCATGAAACTGACTGGTGTCAACGCGACTTCAGTCGCCAATCCCATCCCCGTCTGATCGTCACGCACTACGCCGTGGCGGGTCTGCTGCCGGAACACCGCATGCAGCAGGCTCAAGCCCCTGCCCCGCCCTGTTCTTCCAGCTTGCGATACAGCTGCTGGCGCGAGATGCCCAGTCGGCGGGCGGCTTCGGCACGATTGCCGTTGGCCGCCGCCAGCGCCCGTTGCAGCATCACGCGTTCAACCTGTGCCACCGCCACCGCCAGCTCGCCATCCCAGTCGATGGCCATGTCGCGGCCTTGGCCGGCCGCGCTGCGCTCGTCCAGTTCGATATGCTCCACCTCGATGCTGGCACCGTGGCTCATCACCGCGGCACGCTCCATGGTATTGCGCAGCTCCCGCACGTTGCCCGGCCAGGCATGCTGCAGCAGGCGGCGCGCTGCGGCCGGGCTGATGCGCTTGGGGGTATCGCCCCCCTGCTGGCGCAGGAAATGCTCGGCAATGGCGAGGATGTCACCGGGACGCTCGCGCAGCGGCGGCACCTTGATCGGCAGGACCTGCAGGCGATACCAGAGATCCTCACGGAAGCGCCCCTCGCTGATTTCCTGCGGCAGGTCACGGTGGGTGGCGGCGATCACCCGCACATCCACCTTCACCGCCTGCTGGCCACCGACCGGCGTGAGTTCGCGTTCCTGCAGCACGCGCAGGATCTTGGCCTGGGTCGGCAGGGCCATGTCGCCGATCTCGTCCAGGAACAGCGTGCCGCCATGGGCTTCCTGGAAGCGGCCCAGGCGCGCTGCGGTGGCGCCGCTGAAGGCGCCTTTGACGTGGCCGAACAGTTCGCTCTCGATCAGCTCGGCGGGAATGGCAGCGCAATTGACGGCCACGAAGGGACGCGCCGCGCGCAGGCCGTTGCGATGCAGGGCGCGCGCCACCAGCTCCTTGCCGGTGCCGGTCTCGCCCAGGATCAGCACGGTGGCGTCGCTGGTGGCAGCACGCCCGATCTGCTTGAACACCTGGCGCATGGCCTCGCTGTCGCCGACCAGGGCATTGCGTTCGCTGCTGGCTGATGTGTCTGGCGTCATTGCCGTATCGGCGCGGGCCGCGCTCTGGCGCAGGGCGCGTTCCAGCGTTTCCACCAGGGCAGCGCGCGGCACCGGTTTGGTCAGATGATCGAAGGCGCCCAGGCGGATGGCTTCGATGGTGTTGTCGCCGCTGGCGTAAGCGGTCAGCATGATGCAAGGGATGGCCGCGATGGCCGGGGCACGCTGCAGGAAGACCAGGCCATCTTCCTCCGGCATGCGCAGGTCGACGATGGCCACGTCCACCGCATGCGCGCCCAGCAGTCTCAGGCCGGCGGCAGTACTGCCGGCTTCCAGCACCTCGTGACCCAGGTCGCCGACGGTCTCGGCCAGGCTGCCGCGAAAGGCAACATCGTCATCGACGATCAGGATGCGCGCCATGGCAACTCCATCTCGAAACGGGCGCCGCGTTCACTGGCGGCCAGGTTGATCACGCCACCATGCGCATGCACGATCTCGCGCACCAGCACCAGGCCCAGCCCGGTGCCACCACTGCGCTGGCTGACGAAAGGGTCGAACAGACTGTCACGCAAGGCCTCCGGCACGCCCGGTCCGTCATCGGCCACCCACAGCACCAGCCAGCCATCGTCGCGCAGGCGGGCGCCAAGTTCGATATGACCACCTGCAGTGCCATGCGCCAGGGCATTGAGCAGCAGATTGTCCACGGCGCGCGCCATCTGCACCGGATCCAGCGCACTCGTGACGAGACGCCCGGCAAAGCTGCCCCTGTCGATGGCGGCTTGCAAGCGCACCTGTTGTCGCTCGGCCAGTTCGGCATGGGCCTGGCAACGGGCATCGATCCAGGCCGACAGATCGGTGGCCTGGCGCTGCACCTGGAAGGGCTGCGCCAGCGCCAGCAGGCTGGCCACCAGCGTATCCAGGCGCTCGGTCTGGCTGACCACCATTTCCAGCGCGCCGGTCACGCGTTTCTCGCGCACCTGCGGGGGGGCGGCCAGGGCATTCTCGGCCTTCATGCGCATGGCGCCAATGGGATTGCGGATCTCGTGGGCCATGCCGGCAGCGACCCGGCCCAGCGTGGCCAGGCGTTCGGCATGGGCGAGCTGGCTGGCCAGGCGTTCGGACTGGCTGCGCCAGCGCGTGAGCGTAGCGCCCAGCCATACACCGCTGATGATCACGAAGGCCAGCAGCAGGGCGCTGGCTACCAGCAACTGATTGAGCACCGTGGCACTCATCACGGGGACGCGCTTGAGGGTCCAGGCGGCCAGGGGCAGCTTGTCCAGCGGCACCGGACAGGCGGCAAACACCACCGCCTCGCGCAGGCCGGGACGCACGTCGGTGACGGTAGTCCCGCCATCCAGGGCGCGCTGCGCCATCGAGACGATGCGTTCCATTTCCGCGCCCGGCGGGTCGCGCTTGATGCCGCTGCCGTCATAGGTCGGGAAGGCATAGGCCACGACATTGCGCTGCGGATGCCAGAAGCCCCCCTCCACTCCGGCCTGATCGCGCAGGGACAGGTCGATCACCGCCTGCATGATCGCACTGCCGGGCAGGCCATCTCCGTCGGTGGCAATGCGGGGCGCGCCACTGCCGGAAGAGAGCGCGTGCGCCAGGCCCGCGCTCATGGTTGCACAACTCACGGCGGCCTGGCCGGTGGCCTGGCTGATCTGCGAGGAGGCGCCCTGGCGGCTCAGCTGCAGCAGCAGGAAGGCCAGGATGAGGGCGATCAGAGCAATGAATGCCCACAGGATGACCAGGTCGCGCTTGATGGTGTTCTTGATGTTCAGGATGCCTCCGGCACGGCGCCAGTTCGGTTGGCGGCGCTCGCATTTGACCATGAAGCGGGCGACCAATGAAACCATGTGACAGACGGTGCTGCACACCGGTTCATCATTTGTTGCAGGACAATCACGTTGCCGCCGATCAAGATGGAAGCGCGTTTTGCTTTATGCGTTAATTGCGCCTGGGCATTCGTGGGGGAACAAAAATCAAGCAGTTGAAGAAATACCTGGTCGTCGTCCTGGGCATTGCCATGCTGATGGTGGTGGCCATGTGTGCCAGCACGCTCTATCAGAGTTACCGCCAGACCCGTCTTTCGGCAATAGCCAACGCCAACAACGTGACGCTGATCTCCCAGCGCGCCATCTCGCGCAACCTCGAAGTACTGTCGCTGTCGCTGGACACACTGGCCTACCGCTACCAGCATCCGCTGGGTGGCCACCGGCTCAACGAGGCGCAGCGCTATGCCTATCTGTTCGGCAGCGCACCCAGCGTCAGCAACATCACGGTGATGGCCGTCATCGGCCCTCGCGGCGAGGTGCTGGCAAGTTCGCGTCGCCGTCCTGGCGAAGCCGCCCCCAATTATGCCGACCGTGCCTACTTCACCGCGCACCGCGATTCGGCCAATGTCGGCCTGTACGTTTCCCGTCCCATGCGGGCCAAGCTGGGCAATGAACTGCAGGTGGTGGTGCTGTCCAAGCGGCTGTTCAATGAAGACGGCAGCTTTGGCGGCATCGTCGTCATGGCGCTGGACCTGGCTTATTTCCGCGATCTGTTCGAAGGCTTGTCATTGGGCGCCAATGGCGTCATCTCGCTGTATTCGGACGATGGCGTGGCCTACATGCGGGTGCCTTACCGCGAGGACATGATAGGACGCGACCTCAGCGGCAGCGGCAATTTCCAGCATATCAAGAACGCTCTGCAGCATGAGGAGGGCAGTTTCTTCGCCCGCGCCAACAGTGATGGCCAGGAGCGGCTCTATACGTTCCGCCGCATTCCCGATTCGCCGCTGATCGTCTTCGTCGGCTATGCGCAAGAGACGATCTTCAAGAGCTGGCGCAAGACGCTGTATGCAGTGCTGCTCTCGCTGTTCATCTTCGCCTTGCTCTCGGCCTATCTGCTCTCGCATATCCGGCAAGAGCTGCGTCGCCGGGTGAGTACCGAAAGGCGCCTGGAGGAACTGGCCCTCACCGACGGCCTGACCGGGCTGCTCAATCGCCGCGCTTTGGACGATGCCCTGCAGGCCACCTGGGAGCGCTGCCGGCGCAATCTGAATTCGACCTTCTCGGTGCTGTTCATCGATGTGGACTATTTCAAGCTCTACAACGACACCTATGGTCACAAGCTGGGCGACGAGGTCCTGCAGGAGGTGGCGCAGGCCATTGCTGAAAACCTGCCGCGCAACACCGACTGCGCCGGCCGCTACGGCGGCGAGGAGTTCGTGGTGCTGCTGGAACTGACCGATGAACAGGGCGCCCGCCTGATGGCGCAGCGCCTGTGTGACGCGGTCTACAGCCGCCTGATCGTGCATGCCACCAGTCCGCTGCGCGTGCTCACCATCAGCGTCGGTGTGGCGACGCTGCAGCGCGAACATCATCGTCGTGTGGAGGACGTGCTCAATGCCGCCGATGCGGCCCTGTATCGCGCCAAGCGGGATGGGCGCAATGCGGTGCGCATCAGTGGCGTGGCGTGATGCACGTGGATGCGGACTCCAACAAAAAGGGCGCCATTGTCATGGCGCCCTTCGTTCATCCCGACACGGCCGCAACGGCAGCGGCCGGCTGAGGACGGGATGACAATCAGACTTCGCTCACATCCAGCGGTGCTTCGGTCTTCTCGATCACTTCCTCCTTGGTCACGCCGGAGGCCAGTTCGATCAGCTTCAGGCCGCCCGGGGTCACATCGATCACGCCCAGGTCGGTGATGATGCGGTTGACCACGCCCACGCCGGTCAGCGGCAGGTTGCAGTCGTTCAGGATCTTCCTGGAAGTGCTGCCATCCTTGGCCTTGGCCACATGTTCCATCAGCACCACCACGCGGCCCACACCGGCCACCAGATCCATCGCGCCACCCATGCCCTTGACCATCTTGCCGGGAATCATCCAGTTGGCCAGGTCACCCTTGGCCGAGACCTGCATCGCACCCAGGATGGCGATGTTGATCTTGCCGCCGCGAATCATGCCGAAGGAGTCCGCCGAGCTGAAGAAGGACGAGCCGGGAATGGTCGTCACGGTCTGCTTGCCGGCGTTGATCAGGTCGGCATCGACCTGGTCTTCGGTGGGGAAGGGGCCGATGCCCAGCAAGCCGTTCTCCGATTGCAGCCACACTTCGATATCACTCGGAACGTGGTTGGCCACCAGCGTGGGCAAGCCGATACCCAGGTTCACGTAGAAGCCGTCCTGCAGTTCCTTGGCTGCGCGCGCAGCCATTTCATCTCTGGTCCATGCCATTTTCTGTGTCTCCTTATGCGCGCACGGTGCGTTGTTCGATGCGCTTCTCGGGCGTGGCGTTGACCACGATGCGATGCACGAAGATGCCGGGAGTGTGGATCTGGTCCGGGTCCAGCTGGCCCACTTCCACCAGTTCTTCCACCTCCACCACGGTGACCTTGCCGGCCATGGCGACGTTGGGATTGAAGTTGCGCGCGGTCTTGTTGAAGACCAGGTTGCCGGCCTTGTCGGCCTTCTGCGCCTTCACCAGCGACACATCGGCCACCAGCGAGCGTTCCATCACGTAGCGCTCGCCGTCAAACTCGCGCACCTCCTTGCCCTCGGCCACCAGCGTGCCCACACCGGTCTTGGTGAAGAAAGCGGGGATGCCGGCACCACCGGCGCGCAGTTTCTCGGCCAGGGTGCCTTGCGGAGTGAACTCCAGTTCCAGTTCACCGGCCAGGTACTGGCGCTCGAACTCCTTGTTCTCGCCCACGTAGGAGGCGATCATCTTCTTGATCTGGCGGGTGGAGAGCAACTGGCCCAGGCCGAAACCATCGACACCGGCGTTGTTGGAAATGGCGGTCAGGTTCTGCACGCCCGAATCACGCAGGGCGGCGATCAACGCCTCGGGGATGCCACACAGGCCAAAGCCGCCGACCGCAATGGTCTGACCGTCCTTGACGATGTCTTTCAACGCGGTGGCCGCGTCTGGATACACTTTGTTCACGAGTCTCCTTTCGGCTCTTGTCTTGCGAGCAGGGTTGCAAGCGGGCCGGCGGACTTGCCGGCTTCAACAGGGATGGATGCAGGGGCTTCTCTTGCGCAACGCATGAGGACGTCGCCAGGCCCCATTCGGCTCCAAATAGCGCCAATTATCATAGGGCAGCTGAAATAAGCCATACAATACGGTAAAAATACCTGGCGCAATGCAGCATGGTACCGTCCGCCGGACGGTCCCGCCAGTTGATAGGGCCTAGCCAAATTGCAGCAGCACATGATCCAGCCACTTCCCATCGACTTTGAACAGGTTTTCATGCACGCGCCCATTGGCATGTGCGTCTCCCACAACCGCGTCATCCAGCAGGCCAACCTGGCCATGGCGGCGATGTTCGGCTACGAGGTCGATGCCCTGCGCCAGACCTCCTTCCAGGAGATCTATCCCACTGCCGATGAATTCGAGCGCACCGGCCTGCGCCTGGTCCCCATCTTGAACGAAAAGGGCTTTTATTCGGACGAGCGCATCATGAAGCGCTCCAACGATGAAATGTTCTGGTGCCACGTCACCGGCCACGCGCTCAATCGCGACAACCCGCATGCGGCCGGTATCTGGACCTTCGAGGATGTCAGCGCCAAGCGCCCCATCGCGCCCGGTCTGACCCCGCGCGAACGCGAGATCGCCGCGCTGCTGGTGGAAGGCAAGACCAGCAAGCTCATCGCCCGCCAGGTCGAACTGAGCCCGCGTACGGTGGAAATGCACCGCGCCCGGCTGATGCGCAAGTTCGCTGCCTCCACCTCCTCCGAGCTGGTGCACAAGCTGCTGAGCATCACGCCCTGATCATTCTTGTCGTCCTGATCGACCCGATCGTCCTGATCAAAACGGCTGGCCCGCAAACCGCTGGGCGAGAAAATCGAGCATCGTGCGCAAGGTCGCCGGCATGTGCTTGCGCGAGGCATAGACGCCATACATGCCCAGTTGCAAGGGTTCGTAGTCCGGCAGCAATTGCAGCAGCTGACCGCTGGCCACCAGCGGTGCCACCGTGTAGGCCGGCATGTGACCGATGCCCACGCCCGCCAATACCGCCTGCAACAACACCGTCACTTCATTGGCACTGATGCTGCCGCCGACGGCCACGCTCTGGGTCTGCGTCTTGACTGCATGACTTCCCTTGCCGGCCCTGGCTTTTTTCTTTTTTGGATCAAACTGCCACAGGCTGCGCCCTACATACGAATGCGTCAGGCAATTGTGCAAGGCTAGATCCTCCACCCTGCGCGGCAAGCCGTGACGCGCCACGTAATCCGGGGTGGCGCAAATCACCGAGCGGCACACCCCGAGCGGACGCGCAATCAGGTTGGGCTCCAGCCGGTTGGTCATGCGGATGGCCAGGTCGATGCGTTCTTCCACCAGGTTCACGGTGCGGTCCAGCGCCAGCAGGTCCACCGCCACACCCGGATAGCGGCGGCCATAGTCGACCACGGCCTGAATCAGCTGGGTCTGCGCAAAGGAGGTACTGGCGGTGATGCGCAAGAGCCCGCGCGGGGTTTCATCGGGCGCATCGAGGGCATGGCGCATGTCCTCGGAATACTCCAGCATCTGGCGGCAGCGCGGCAGCAGTTCGTTGCCGGCGGGCGTGAGCGAGAGCCGCCGCGTGGTCCGGTGCAGCAGCCGTGCGCCGACCCAGTCTTCCAGTTCGGCCACGTAGCGCGACACCACCGGCCGCGACAAGTCCAGCTGTTCGGCCGCCGCCGACAGGCTGCCGCCATCCACCACCGTCACGAAGACCTGCATGGCCATCAAGCGATCCATCCCGCCACCTCATGATTTGAACGATTTCAGAAACAAACTGTGATCGATTATGCTGTTTTTCGAAATCAAAAGCGATCTTATGATGGCCACTCCTGATACCCACATGAAGACCACGTGTTCACGTGGGTGACTGCTCCAGGCCAGATTCTGCCCAGTTGTCCGTACCCACTCCAGAAAGGAAACCTCATGAAAATCGCACTCATCGGCGCCTCCGGCAATGTCGGCACCCGTATCGTGGACGAAGCCCTGCGCCGCGGCCACAACATCATCGCCATCGCCCGCGACGCCGGCAAGATCGCCCAGCGTACCGGCGTGACCGCCGTCTCGGCCGACGTCAAGGACGCTGCCGCACTGGCCGCCGCCATCAAGGGCGCCGACGTGGTCATCTCCAGTGGCCGCTTCACCGCCTTTGGTGCCGCCGACCTGCTGCCGGCGGTGAAGGCAGCAGGCGTGAAGCGCCTGGCTGTGGTCGGCGGTGCCGGCAGCCTGGAAATCGCACCGGGCAAGGCGCTCATCGATACCCCGGAATTCCCCGCCGAATACATGCCCGAGGCGTCCGGTGGCCGGGACTTTCTCAATGCCCTGCGTGAAGAGAGCGAACTGGAATGGACCTTCCTGTCGCCTTCGGCAATGTTCATCGCCGGTGAACGCACCGGCCAGTTCCGCCTCGGCCAGGATGCACTGCTGGTCGGTGCCGATGGCAAGAGCTGGATCTCCTACGAGGACTACGCCGTGGCCCTGCTGGACGAACTGGAACAGCCGAAGCACGTGCGTACCCGTTTCACGGTAGGCTACTGAACCACTACGCTTGATGGGCCTGACGGTGCAGAAAACGTCAGGCCCTGTGCCGATTCATTCAAGAGGAAATTGCATCATGACCACCCCCGCTGCCCCGCACGAGACCGTGCTTCACTACATCCACGATCCGCTGTGCGGCTGGTGCTATGGCGCTGCGCCCTTGGTGGCGGCAGCCCGTGCGGTGCTACCGGTGCAGGCGCATGGAGGCGGCATGATGGCCGGCCGCAATCGTCGCCGCGTCGATGCGCAACTGCGTGATTACGTGATGCCGCACGATCACCGCATCGCTCAGATGACCGGACAAGCGTTTGGCGAAAATTATTTCGACGGCCTGCTGCGCGATACCGAAGCGATCTTCGACTCTGCACCACCAATCGCCGCCGTGCTGGCGGTGCGGGCGCTCAAGGACGAGGCCGCCGGGCTGGACATGCTGGCAGCGATCCAGCGTGCGCATTACCAGCAAGGGCGGCGCATCTCCGAAGTAAAGACGCTGACCGAGCTGGCGCAGACGCTGGGCATCGCGCCCGCTGCCTTCATCGCAGAACTGCAGCGGGTCGAACAGGAAGAGCTGGCCAATCACATCGAGGCCAGCCGTGAATTATTGAACCATGTCGGCGGACGCGGCTTCCCGACCTTCGTGCTGCAACGGGGCAATACCCTGGAAGTGCTTGATACCGGGCGCTGGCTGGGGCAGCCGGAGCAGTGGAAGGCGTATCTGGGTGAGCAAGCGAGGGGGACTGCGTCCGTAGCGGCCTCCGATGGCGGGTCCGTGCGATGTGACCTGCTGAGTGGGCGTTGCGAATAAGCCACTGACCACACCGTTTATCCACCCTGCCTGCCGCGCACGAAGCTGCGCGGCAGGCTCCTTGCGCAGGCTTCGCCCCCGCCCCCGTGAGGATCGTCCATCGCGCAACCGCGCCATGACCCGCCTGCAGCGTCAGTCCGTCCATTTTCGCGGCCTCCCCTCTGAGCAGCATCCGCCCATTGGACGGTTTTTTTGAATGCTGCCGTTAAATTTTCAGCGCTAATCAAACACGCACGTTTGCTCTACATTGAGCGGCTTTCCCGAGAGACAGGTCGCAGCATCGGGAAAGACAAGACCACGTTGTCCTCATCCTTCTTTCATGGCGGACGGCATTCGAACAGCAATCGCCCCCTATTGAATCAGGATCCGTGCTTCCAGACGTCATCTGTGGGATCAGCATCCACATCATCCGCACCCGGTCACTTTCAGGCGGCGTCTTGAATCCCAACCCTATGATTAAAAAATGCTCAATGGAGAGTGTATGGATTTCACCCGTCTGACGGTTTCTTCGCGCCTCAAGTTCGGCTTTGGTGCCGTGCTCGTTCTGATGCTGCTGATCATCGGCATCGCTCTGAAAGATCTCGCCGATGTCAACCAGCAATTGCTGTCCATCACCGAGGTCAACAATGTGGAGATTCGTCATCTCTCGACCATGCGTGCGGCAGCCTATGAACAATCCCTGTCCTCGCGCGGGATCGGGCTGGCAAGCACACCGCAAGACCTGAACCTGAACGCCGACAATCTGCACAAACAGATCGTCATCTACACGGAGGCCGAAAGCGCACTGGCCAAGCTCTTCGCAGAAGTGGAGGAAACCACCGAGACGGAGAAGAAGACACTGAGCCTCATCCAGCAAAAGACAAGGGAAATCACCCCTTTACTCTCGACGATGATTGACCTCGCCAAAGCAGGAAAAACCGACGAGCTCAGGGTCGGGGTCAACAGTCCGGTGGGCGCCATGCAGGCGCAACGACGCAATACCCTGGCTGAGCTCTCCGCATTCGAGGATCAGCTCAACGACGCCGCAAAGAATGAGGCACTTGCCGTCTATGCGACCGCGCGCAGACTGCTCATCGCACTGGGGATGCTGGCACTGGCGAGCGGACTGATCGCCGCCACTCTCATCACCAGGAGCGTACTGCGGCAGCTGGGCGGAGAACCGGCCGTGGCCTCGACGCTGGCCGCGCGGATTGCGCAGGGTGACCTGCGCAGCGAGGTCGACGCTGATACCCGCCATCCGAACAGTCTCATGATGTCGATGAAGAGCATGAACAGCGGTCTGCGCGAGATCGTACGTGAAGTGCGTTCCGGTACCGACGCCATTGCGACGGCCAGCAGCCAGATTGCTACGGGCAACCTTGATCTGTCCTCGCGTACCGAGGAGCAGGCCAGCTCGCTGGAAGAGACCGCCTCGGCCATGGAGCAGCTGACGGCCACCGTGCAACAGAACGCCGACAGCGCTGGCGAGGCCAACCGGCTGGCCACCGAAGCCTCGGTGGTCGCGGCCGAAAGTGGCCAGCTGGTCAAGGAAGTGGTGATGACCATGGCTTCCATCGAGGACTCGTCCAGGAAGATCGTGGACATCATCAGCGTGATCGACGGTATCTCGTTCCAGACCAACATCTTGGCCCTCAATGCCGCCGTGGAAGCAGCGCGCGCAGGTGAGCAGGGACGCGGCTTCGCGGTGGTGGCTTCAGAGGTACGCAGCCTGGCGCAGCGCAGTTCTTCGGCCGCCAAGGAGATCAAGGAGCTCATCGACGACTCCGTGGACAAGGTCGCCAGCGGCAGCGCGCTGGTCAACCGTGCGGGCGAGACCATGAGCAATGTGGTCTCCAGCGTGGACCGGGTAGTGTCGGTGATCGGCGCCATCAGTGACTCCAGTGCCGAGCAGAGCAAGGGGATCGTTGAGATCAACCATGCCATCTCGCAGATGGATCAGGTCACGCAACAGAATGCCGCGCTGGTGGAACAGGCTGCGGCAGCCTCGCAGGCGCTGCAGGCGCAGGCGCGCCGGCTTAGCGATGTGGTGGAGGTGTTTGCCATCGCCTGATGACCGGGGCATCAGGACGTCTTCACTCCCGGCACGGCACTCCCAGTGCGCGCAGCGACGCCCGCGTGGTCGCCGCATTGACGTGATGGATGCCGTGCCAACCCAGCGCACGACAGCCTTCGATATTCTTGTACGCATCATCGATGAAAACCAGCTCTTCGGGCTTCAGGCCCGGCAGGTGCCGTGCATAGCGCTCCAGCGCGATCTGGTAGATGCGCGGCTCAGGCTTGATGCAGCGTTCCTCACCGGAGACCACGATATCGCGGAACAGCTGCATGAAATCATGGTGGTCGCGCGCATGCGGATAGGTTTCCAAGGACCAGTTGGTGAGGCCGAACACCGGCACCTGCTGCGCATGCAGTTCGCGCAAGAGCGCCACGCCCTCCGGTAACGGACCACGCAGCATCTCGGTCCAGCGATCATAGAAGGCGCGAATCAGCGCATCGTGTTCGGGATGTTGCCCGACCAGATGCGCAGTGGCCTCGGCCAAGGTGCGGCCGCCATCTTGCTGCACGTTCCATTCGGGCGAACAGATATGGGTGAGGAAGTGATTGCGCTCCTGCTCGTCGGCGATCAGTTGTTCGTAAAGGTACTGCGGGTTCCAGTCGAAGAGCACGCCGCCGAAATCGAAGACGACGGCGCGGATGGGGCTTGGTGCAGAAAACGTCATGGGTGAAATCCTGGGGTAAATAAGGCTGGCGTCGCGACGATAGCAGATCCGGAAGAACCGGGCCGAATTCGTCCATTGCTCTGCTGAAGATGCAGAGGTGCTTGCGGCCTGGTCAGCCTCCCCCCATCAATCCGCTTGTGCCTGCAACGCCTCCACCAGATAGTCAATGAGCACCCGCATCTTGGGTGCAATATGGCGCGACGATGGAAACAGCAGATAAGCCATGCCGGAATAATTGATATCGAAATTCCATTCCCGCAGAAGCCGGACGACACGACCGGCAGCCAAAGCCTCCCGCGCCACGAAATCGGGCACGCAGCCTACGCCCAGCCCCGCCTCGATGGCCGCCAGCCGCATCTCGCTGTGATTGATTGCGCAGCGACCGGCGACGATGATCTCGGCCGATCCGGTCTCGCAGACGAAGCGCCAGCGATTGTCCCGCTCCTGTTCACCCAGGGTCAGGCAGCTATGGCTCATCAGGTCTTCCGGATGATGGATCGGCCCATGGGCCGCGAGATACGCCGGACTGGCCAGTACCAGTTGCCGCACCGGCAGCAGGCCGCGCGCCACCATACCCGGCGGCGGCGTGTCCGTCAGCCGGATGACCAGATCCACGCCTTCACGCAGCGGATCAACCAGCCGGTCCACTACCATCAAATGCACATCCACCTCCGGATAGCTCGTCAGGAATTCCAACAGCACCGGCTGCAGCAGGTGCCGCGCAAACGCCTTGGGCGCACTCATCCTGACCAGTCCCTTGGGCGCGCCGGCATGGCCCTCGGCCGCCAGCAAGGTGGCGCGTGCGGCGGCCACCATCTTGCGTCCGTGCTCCAGCACATCCAGTCCGGCTTCGGTCAGGCGCAGTTGTCGCGTGGTGCGCTGGAACAATGCCACGCCCATCATCTTTTCCAGACGGGCTACCTGGCGGCTCACGGCCGAAGGCGTCATGCCCTGCTGGCGCGCAGCGGCCGAAAAGCTGCCGGCGTCGACCACTCGCACGAACGTGACAAGCTCATGCAGTACCTCGGCCAACTCATTTGTTCTCATGCGGCACAACTCCTGTTCTTCATCCCTGGCTAGTCAGGTCTCATCGGTCCCAAGACAATACACCAGCTCTACCCAACGCCACGATGAGACCTCATGAACAAGTCCTCCCTGCTGCACGCCCCCGCCCGGCCTACAACCCTGCTGCGACTCAATCCTGTTGAATGGGCGCTGCTGCTGGTCGCCGTGATCTGGGGCGGCAGCTACAGCGCCGCGAAAATCGCCACGGAGCAGTTGCCGGTGCTGCAATTCCTGGTGCTGCGATTCGGCCTGACGTTTCTCCTGCTGGCCCCCGCCTTGCGCAGCATCACTTCCGTCCCCGCGTGGAAAAGATCGCTGGCAGGGGCGCTCCTGCTGGGCGTGGTCCTGCTGGCCATCTTCATCTGCGAAACCGTCGGCGTATCGATGACGACGGCCTCCAATGCCGCCTTCCTGATCAGCCTGTGCGTGGTCTTCACGCCCTGGTGCGAGTGGCTGCTGCTGGACCAGCGTCCCGAGCGTTCGGCACTCATTGCGTGCGCATTGTCGTTTGTGGGTGCTGCCTTGCTGGCATTCCAGGACGGCATCACGCTCTCGCACCTGAGCTGGGGCGATGCGCTGATGGTGCTGGCCGCACTCCTGCGCGGTGTGATGGTGTGCCTGACACGCCGCCAGGGCCTGCGGTTCGGCTTGCCCGCACTCACGCTGACGGCGGTGCAGATGGGTGTCATGACGGCGGGATCGCTGGTGCTCATGATGGCGCTGCCGGGTCAGCGCTGGATGCCCCTTCCGGCCACCGCCTCCTTCTGGTGGGCGATGGCGTTCCTGGTCTTGCTGTGTACCATCGTGGCCTTCTTCGTACAGAACCATGCGGCCGCACGCACCAGTGCGTCACGCGTGGCCCTGCTGATGGGCAGCGAGCCGCTGTGGGGCGCGCTCATCGCGGTGGTGTGGATGCAGGAACACCTGTCCCTGCAGGGCTGGATGGGGGGCTTGCTGATCGTGGGGGCCACGGGGTGGGTGTTGCGGCCGCGTATCGGTTCCACCTAGCGCAGCCTACAAGTCCTGCGAGGTAATCAAACAACTCTGGTACAGTCGCTGATTCTGAACCGATGTGATGAGGAAAATCCCTATTTCCTTATAGTGAAGATGAGTGAGCCGCATTTCTACAGCTCACCCCATCATCTTTCTGCCGGGAATTAGACCGCGCGCTAATTTGGCATTAGAAGGTTCAATCAACGCGCTCTTTTTTTAACGTAAGTAATGGTCTCCTTACACGAGCTGAGTCCTGACCAATAGAAGGTGGATTTAGTCTTTCGTGAAGGGCGGTAAATTCCGCCCAAATAAGATCGCTGACACCATTGTAGTTACGGGCTGGTCCCGATACCTTTACGCTGTCGAAGAACTGATCAAAGGTTTTCCATTCCGTTTGCCGCTTGTTTTGAAACCGGTTAGTACCAGTAACAAGCTGGGATAACTTATCTTGTGCTGCAGTGGACAAACCAACCGCCTGTGGCATAAACAAAATAGATCGTGCATCTAGGCCAGCGTCCTGAATATCGGTTCCTATTAAATGCTTTTTCCCAGAGCGAATATGCGGAATATCCGCTACCTCGCAATAGGTCGACCACGCGTCGATGGTAAACATTGCCGATACACCGCCAATAAAGCGAGACTTCTCTCCAGAGTAGGAAACGATCAACTCTTTTTTAGCACGTGTCATTGCGACGTAAAGTTTACAAAGATCGCGGTAAGACTCTTCAACTGGAAGTGCTGGGTGAGGAACAACACTGTCTGCACAGTTCACGATTATCATCGAGTCGAATTCAAAGCCTTTGGTCTGCTCAAGATCTGAAATGAATATCTGTCCAGCAACCACATCTGTATTACCGGTCAAAATATTAAGATCAAGCTGTTCACCAAGTATTTCCACTTCAGCTTGGCTGTAACCACACACCGCGATACAAAACTTTTGTGAAAGAGCCGCCTTATCTTCCAATAAAGAACGTAAGTAAGTTAACGCGAACGCAATCTCTTGCATTAGCCCTTCTGCATTAAGCAAAAGAGGAGGTGAAGAGGAGAAGTTAGCAAATTCTGGATTAAGGATTTCTATATTTGGCGCAGATGAAAAGAGATGTCTATTCTGCACAAACAACTCGAATGCGGCACGCAGAATCTCACGGCTATTCCGGTAGTTCTTAAGAATCGAATGCGATCGACCAGTTACATCAATGCCACTTTCTGAGAGCTTGTGGTACTTAGTTAGCACGCTTTGCGCAAGATCTCCACACAAGAATATGTCATTAACATTTCGTGCTACGAGCGCCCGAACAATTTTTAATTCTATAGCACCAAAATCCTGCATCTCATCGATAAGAATGCAGCGAAATTCTGGCTTGAGCTCATCTATGTGCTTATAGAGGGCTGTAGCCAACCCAAGATAATCGACAGCGCCCACGTCGTTCATCTTTTGCTCCCAGCCTGCCAATCCTTCAATAACATTCTCTCTGTAACGCTCCTCCAATGGAATAGAACGTCCTTCCCGCTCAAGCCGCAAATAAGCTTTTCGGTCTAACGGCCCTAGGGCGCTGCGTACATAATCAAACTCTTGGCGAATATAGTCTGCTGGATAGATATTACGATTTAATAATGTCTTACGAAGTGGCTCAAGAACTTTTGCCTTGTCATTATTGTTTTTGCATTGGAAGTACTCATCCCATATTTCGTCAATATGTTCGCTCACAGCGTACGGATTTGTCTTCTCTGTTTTGTCCCAATATATTTTTTTATTTTGGGGCTCTAACATCAAGAGCTTTTCTCGGCACAGCTCCCAAAAGGATAAAACTTTAAGGTTTCCAAGAGTAACCGCTCCATTCGCCTCGGCAGCAAGATCGCGGATCATAGTTGCCAATGCACGGTTCAGTGTTAGGACCAGTACCGACTCATTCGGATGCTCTTTCGCCAACCGGATAGCACGGTGAATAAGAACCGACGTCTTCCCTGATCCGCTAACCCCCGACAGCCTTGCAGGGCCGTTGAAATTCTTTTTGACAAAATCTCGCTGCGCTGGATGAAGATATACCATCCACTTTTGAAATGATGCCGTCTTTACGAAATGTTCAAAAAGAATCGGATCCACGTCCGATCCCATCACGATTTCGTCGCCAGAAATGGCGGTACTGATTTGATCATTCGAAAGTGATTCAAGCGGTACAACGGTACCCTTATGCAAGTCAATCCGACCCTTCGCTTCACTTACTTGGCCAGCGCGCAACAAATCGAAGGTATCGTAGATAAGGTCTACACTCTTCCCGTCAGCTTCCATAGCAATATCCATTAACTCATCATCGGATGCTATTGCTGTAAGCCCTTCCAGTCGTTTAATCAGTTCGTGACTTAAACCCTCACAAAGTAGCTCAAAGTACCGTTTAGGTAATTTTTTCCATAGCAAACCTGCTGCGAAGTCGGGGATGCTAGTAAGACGGGTATCCGGACTATCAACTGCATCGCTGACGCGAGTCGATTCCAGTACATTTTTCCCATCTACTGTCTTTAGATGAAAACGACGCCCCTTATTCGCATCAAGCCATTCGTCCGTGTCATCATGCGTTCCAGCAAACATCAGGACACAGAGGTCATTGTGCTGTATTGTGACGAGCCGACATGAGCCCTGAAGATCATATTTGATGCAATGCTGAAGGCGACTTTCGCCATGCTTTGTCGTAGGAATTCCTTCAAAAACTTCATCAGTCGTATTCTTTCTTTGTGCTTTATGCAGGATACCGGCCACTTGTGCCGCGCCCTTCGCAAAACGCCCCCCACGCACCATCAGCTTCTGAAGCGACTCGTACAGGTCCTTCCAATAGACGAACTTCAAAGTGACATCCCCTCATTTTTATTGGCAAGGTATAAAAATATTAGAAATGGGTCGCTCTGACAACATTTAGCACTGCTTTTTTATCGCATAGATGGTTGATTTATACGTAACTATTAGAGTTTTCCAAATCTCCAATCGGGTTTTACAACCCCCGCAAAAAATCAAACAACGCCGGCACATCCGCATACCCCACATTGAAGCGGAAGCTGGTCTTGTGCGGCGCCGACAGATGGAAGAAATCCCCAGGTGCCAGCCAGATGCCCTTCTGCCGTGCCCGGTCCGCGATCTCGCGCGCTGACAGTTCGCAGCCCTCGATGGTGGCCCAGCTGAACATGCCGCCGCGCGCCGCCGTGAAGGGCGTCAAGCCGACTTCGGTCAACTTGGCGTTGAGCGTGGACTGGGCATTGAGCAGCGTCGCATTGAGCGTCTGCACATGACGCCGGTGATGGCCTTCGGTGAGGACGTTGTGCACCAGGCGCTCGTTGATCTCCGAATTGGTCAGCGTCAGCACCATCTTGGTATGCACGATCTGCCGCGCCAGTTCACGCTGGCAGGCGATGTAGCCGACCCGCAGCGACGGCGCGATGGTCTTGGAATAACTGCCCACGTAGATCACCCGTTGCAGGCCATCGAGCGCAGCCAGCATGGGATCGGTGGCCTGTCCCAGTTCGCGGAAGATGTCGTCCTCCACCACCCAGAAACCATAGCGCTCGGCCGCCTGCAATACGCGCATGGCGCAGGCCGGCGTGTAGGACGTCCCCGTCGGGTTCTGCAGCACGCTGGTCGTGAAGAACATCCTGGGATGATGCGTGCGCGCCAGCGTGTCCAGCATGTCGGTGTCCACGCCACCGGGCGTACGCGGTACGCCGATCACGTTCAGGCCGGCCAGGCGCAGCATCGCAATCAGGTTGCAGTAACCGGGATCATCGATGAGCACCGTATCGCCCGGCTGGGTCATGGTGCGGATGATCAGGTCCAGCGCCTGCGTGGCGCCATGCGTGGTCAGCACCTGCTCGATGCCCAGTTCCAGCGCCCAATGACCGAGGAACTGCGCGATCAGCTGACGCAGCGGCGCATATCCGTAAGGGTGGCCATAGCCGACCTGCTGGGCGCCGGGCGAACGGATGATGCGGCGCTCGGCCTGGTGCAGGCCCTCATCGTTGAGCCACTTGCCGGGCAGCCAGCCGCAGCCGGCCTTGATGGGCACGCGCTCGTCGGCAAACATTTCCGAGAGCAGCCAGGCCGAGTCAATCACCGGCTCGGGCGGCACGAAGACGGCACGCGCCCCGGATTGCCCGGCCCGCGCGGCGACAAAGAAACCGGCACCGCGCCGGGCCTGCAGCATGCCGCGCGCCACCAGCTGCTCGTAGGCTTCCACCACGGTGGAGGAGCCGATGTCATGATGCTGCGCGAACTGGCGTACCGAGGGCAGGCGCTCGCCGGAACGCAATTCGCCCGATTCGATCAGGCCGGCCAGACCAGCCGTCACCTGCTCCACCAGGCGCTCAGCCGTCTTGCGTCTCAAATCCAGTTGCAACGGTGCGCTGGCAGGCTTGGCCATGGCGTCCTTTCTAACAGTGTGTGGCGACTGGCGGGAGACTGCATTGCTCCCGCAGGCCAAAGTGTCGGCGAAAATGCAGAACTGTATTGGTCCCGGTGGCGTGGCTCCCGATACGCCAAAATCAGGCCGCATCCCCTTTGAATACGGGAATGACGACAGGCTGACCATGCCCAGGCAGGCAGCGCTCTCCCGCCAGATGGAGCAATACAGTTTTCCCTGCGGACCAATACAGTTTCCAGTGAAAATCAAAAGTGTAGCTAACAATGCGGGCGCTGTCTGGCAATAATCAGGCACTGTCTTTGATTTCCCCGAATTCTCCCTTTTTCACGGTGCCTGCCATGTCCAGCCAAGACCAAACGCATCCCTCCAGCCTGTCGGCCTACTGGATGCCCTTCACTGCCAACCGCAACTTCAAGTCCGCGCCACGCATGCTGGTGTCGGCTGAAGGCATGCACTACCGCGACGACGCCGGCAACGCCATCCTGGACGGTACCGCCGGCCTGTGGTGCGTACCGCTGGGCCACGCCCATCCCAAGATCGTGTCGGCCGTGCAGAAGTCCGTGGCTACGCTGGACTATGCGCCCTCCTTCCAGCTCGGCCACCCGAGCGCCTTCGAACTGGCCGAGCGCCTCAAGGCCTACACCGGCAACCGCTTCGCCAACGTGTTTTACACCGGCTCCGGCTCGGAAGCAGTGGATACGGCGCTCAAGATCGCCCTGGCCTATCACCGCGCCAAGGGCAACGCCACCCGCACCCGCCTGATCGGCCGCGAACGCGGCTATCACGGTGTGGGCTTCGGCGGCATGTCGGTGGGCGGCATCGGCGGCAATCGCAAGACCTTCAGCACCGCGCTGCTGCCGGGCGTGGACCACCTGCCGCATACCCACAACCTGGAAAAGAATGCCTTCACCAAGGGCGAGCCGGAGTACGGCGCGCACCTGGCCGATGAGCTCGAACGCCTGGTCACCCTGCACGACGCCACCAATATCGCCGCCGTGATCGTGGAGCCGGTGGCCGGCTCCACGGGCGTGCTGATCCCGCCCAAGGGCTACTTGAAGCGCCTGCGCGAAATCTGCACCAAGCACGGCATCCTGTTGATCTTCGATGAAGTCATCACCGGCTTCGGCCGCCTGGGGACACCCTTTGCGTCCGACTACTTCGATGTGGAACCGGATATCTTCACCACCGCCAAGGGCCTCACCAATGGCGTGGTGCCGATGGGTGCTGTATTCGTGAAGAAGGAAATCCACGACGCCTTCATGAACGGTCCGGACGGCATCGAGCTGTTCCACGGCTACACCTACTCCGGCCACCCGCTGGCCTGCGCGGCCGGCCTGGCCTCGCTGGAGGTGTTCCAGACCGAAGGCGTGCTGGAGAATGCACAAGCGGTCTCCGACTACTTCCAGGAAGCGGCGCACTCCCTGCGCGGCCTGCCGAACGTGATCGATGTGCGCACCATTGGCCTGATCGCCGGCATCGAGCTGGCCTCCATCCAGGGCCGCGTGGGTGCCCGCGCCTATGACGCCTTCGTGCGTGCCTTCAATGACGGCATCCTGATCCGCGTCACCGGCGACATCATCGCCCTGTCGCCGCCGCTGATCATCAACAAGCAGCAGATCGACGAACTGTTCGGCAAGCTGGCGGCCATCCTCAAGACCCTGGCCTGATCCCCCTTCACGAAAAAATACGCAAGAAAGAGTCATGGAAAAGATTGCACACTACATCGGCGGCGCGCGCGTCGATACCACCAGCGGGCGCTATGCCGATGTCTTCAACCCGGCCCAGGGTGTGCCGGTGGCGCAGGTCGCGCTGGGTACGGCCGACGAGGTCGATGCGGCAGTGAAGGCCGGTGTGGCCGCCTTTCCGGCCTGGTCCAACACGCCGCCGCTGACGCGCGCGCGGGTCCTGTTCCGCTTCCTGCACCTGATCCAGCAGCGCGCCGACGACTTCGCCCGCATCATCGTGCGCGAGCACGGCAAGACCTTCTCGGATGCCCAGGGCGAAGTGGCGCGCGGCATCGAGATCGTCGAGTTTGCCGCCGGTATCCCGCAGATGCTCAAGGGGGAATACACCGACCAGATCGCCCGCGGCATCGACGCCTGGTCGATGCGCCAGGCGCTGGGCGTGGTGGCCGGCATCACGCCGTTCAACTTCCCGGCGATGGTGCCGATGTGGATGTTCCCCATCGCCATTGCCTGCGGCAACTGCTTCGTGCTGAAACCTTCCGAACGCGATCCCTCGGCCGCGCTGCTGATCGCCGATCTGTTGAAGGAGGCCGGCCTGCCCGATGGCGTCTTCAACGTCATCCAGGGCGACAAGGTCACCGTCGATGCCCTGCTCGATCATCCGCAGGTCAAGGCCATCAGCTTCGTCGGCTCGACCCCGATTGCGGAATACATCTACGCCCGTGGCTCGGCCAAGGGCAAGCGCGTGCAGGCCCTGGGCGGCGCCAAGAACCACATGGTGGTGATGCCCGACGCCGACATGCAGCTGGCCGTGGACGCCCTGATGGGCGCGGCTTACGGATCGGCCGGCGAGCGCTGCATGGCGATCTCGGTGGCGGTGGCCGTGGGCAGCGCCGGTGATGAACTGGTGGCAGCCCTGGCCGAGCGCGCGCGCAAGCTGAAGATCAACGAAGGCATGGCGGCCGGTGCCGAGATGGGTCCGGTGGTGACCGCGGCCGCCAAGGAACGCATCGAAAACCTCATCGGCCGTGGCGTGGAAGAAGGCGCGACCCTGGTGGTGGATGGCCGTGGCTACCAGGTGCCAGGATTCGAGAAGGGCTTCTTCGTCGGTGGCACGCTGCTCGATCACGTCACCCCGGAAATGACGGTCTACAAGGAAGAAATCTTTGGCCCGGTGCTGTGCGTACTGCGCTGCCCGGACATCGCCAGCGCGGTGGAGCTGATCAATGCGCACGAGTATGGCAACGGCGTGGCCGTCTACACCCGTGACGGCGGCGTGGCGCGCGAGTTCGTGCGCCAGATCGAAGTGGGCATGGTGGGGGTCAATGTGCCGCTGCCGGTGCCGATGGCCTTCAGCAGCTTCGGCGGCTGGAAGCGCAGTCTCTTCGGCGACCATCACATGTACGGACCGGAGGGGGTGCGCTTCTACACCCGGGCCAAGGCAGTGATGCAGCGCTGGCCCAATACCGCCAGTGCAGGTGCGGAATTCGCTTTCCCGCAGATGAAATAAACAGGATCAACGGCATGAAATTTTCATGCCGTTTTTCTTTGGCGGATGCGTATGATGAAGGTCCGGCGCTACCGATGGCCGTCGGCCTTGTTGGTGCAGAAAACGTCAGGCACGGTGCAGGAAGCATCAGCCATCCTCAGCCCGCAGGAAGTCACGTCCGGGCTTGCACCAAAGCAGGAAAACTTAGAAAACCAGACCGTCGTGGATGATCGGTGGAGACACACCGACAGCACGGGAGAACGGCAAACCACAACTGGAGACACGCTCTTAGGAGCGGCAGGAGGAGCCTCATGCCGGCTCACGCCACGCGGCGCAAAGACGCGCCGCAGCAGCGTTTCATTCGTCGTCACGTACTGTCTTGCGGCACTGTCGCCAGACGGCGCGACCCTGTTGACCGACGCCTTTCCGCCCGTTCGCGGCGGAGGATTTCTCACGTCCATGCAAATCAAGCCTGCGCGATCTTCCTAAGTTTTTTGGGAGGAACGGGCATGGAACTTGCGTTGACGGGCAGTACTGCAGCATTGCGCAATTCCGTGGATGTCATCTGTCAATCGTTAGCCTTGAGGGAGAAACAAGCATGATCAGCCGTCGCAATTTCCTGAAACTGTCTGCACTGGCCGCACCCGGCGCACTGAGCTACCACGATGTCTTTGCCCAGGCCGAGAGCATTGCCTTCGGCTGTCCGGTGCCGATGTCCGGACCCTTCGCCGCCAACGGCAAGTTCGCCGACATGGGCATGAAGCTGGCCCTGCAGAAATACGGCAAGGTACTGGGCAAGAGCACCAGCTACGTCAACCTCGACACCGAAGGCAAACCCGCCACCGCCGTACGCAAGATGCAGGAGACCATCGAGAAGGGCACGCGCTTCTTCGCCGGCGGCATCCTCTCCGGCGAGGCGCTGGCCATGGGCAAGGAAGCCGACAAGGCCGGCGCGGTCTTCATCACCACCGCCGGGGCCGACGAGATCACCGGCAGCGACTGCAACCACGCCACCTTCCGCTGGTCGGTGCCGACCTTCGGTGCGATTGAACAGACCGTGCGCCCGCTGCTGGAGAAGATGCCCAATGCCAAGCGCTGGTACACCATCACGCCGCAATACGTGTTCGGTGAAGGCTTGCTGTCGGCGGCCAAGAACATCTTCAAGGAAAAGGGCATCGAGCATGTGGGCAACAGCTACCACTCGCTGAGCGAGAAGGAATTCTCCGGCTATCTCACCAATGCCATTGCCGCCAAACCCGACGTGCTGCTGTTGCTCAACTTCGGCTCGCAGTCCTCCGATACCTTGCGCCAGGCCGTCAGCTTCGGCATGAAGAACAACTGCACCATCCTCATGGCCTGGGCGTCGGGGCTGGAACAGTTCGAGACCCTGGGCGCGGATATCTGCGATGGCGTCTACTTCGGCGCGCAGTACTGGCATGCCATCGATTCGCCCTTCAACAAGGAATTCGTCAAGCTGGTCAACGACAAGCTCAAGATGGATCCCAACTACAGCCTGGCCGGTTCCTACATCTGTACCAAGATCATTCTGGACGCCATCATCAAGGCCAACAGTACCGATCCCAAGGCGGTGATCGCGGCCATGGAAGGCATGAAGTACGAAGGGCTGACCGGTACCGAGGAAATCCGCAAGGGCGATCACCAGGTCATCAAGAACTACTACCTGCTCAAGGGCAAGGCCAAGGCGAAGATGGCCAACAAGAATGACTATGCGGACATCGTTTCCTCCGGCCAGTCCTTCCTGGCGCTCGAGAAGACGCAGTGCAAGCTGTGATGTCCATGCCTTGAGTTTCAGGGCCTGTTCGCCTGCCTGGGCGAACAGGCCGCATTTGCTGCATCTTCGTCACGAGGTTCCATGAACATCTATCTGCTGCAGATCGCCAATGGCGTAGGCATCGGCATGCTCTACTTCCTGCTGGCGGTGGGCCTGTCGATCGTCTTCGGCCTGCTGCGCTTCGTCAATTTCTCGCATGGCGCCTTCTTCCTGCTGGGCGCCTATCTCTGCTATCAGGTCACCAGCCTGGGCCTCGATTTCTGGTGGTCGCTGCTCATTGCACCGCTGCTCGTGGGTCTGTTCGCGTGGGTGGTGGAGCGCTTCGTGCTGCGCCATGTCTATGCGCTGCCGCATCACTTCCACATTCTCTTCACGGTCGGCATGGCGCTGGTGATCCAGGAAGCGGTGATCTCGGTATGGGGGCCGCTGGGCAACAACGTCTCGCCGCCCGATCTGCTGCAAGGGGTGGTGATGTGGGGCGGCTTCGTCTATCCCAAGTACCGGCTCTTCGTCATCGGCCTGACCGCCGTCATGGCGCTGCTGCTATGGTGGGTGCTGGAAGGCACGCGCCTGGGCTCGATCGTGCGCGCCGGTTCGGAATCGACCGAAATGGTCAGCCTGCTCGGCTTGAACATTCAACGCATCTTCAGCCTGGTCTTCGCCCTGGGCGCGGCCACGGCCGGTCTTGCCGGGGCGCTGGCCGCACCGATCCGCGGAGCCGATCCCTTCATGGGCGTGGAAGCGCTGGGCATCGCCTTCGTGGTGGTGGTCATCGGCGGGCTGGGCAGCTTCTGGGGGGCCCTCATCGGCGGCATCCTGGTCGGCATCGTGCAAAGCGTGATGAGCACGGTCTGGTCCGAGGGTGCGCACCTGATGATTTACGTGGCCATGGCGGCCGTGATGCTGCTGCGTCCGAATGGCCTGCTGGGCCGGCCCGGCGCGGCCTGACGCGGTTCATGCCACTTGACGTTTTCTGCACCGAGGCTTCCATGAAACAGATTGCGCATTTCCGTTACACCCTGCTGGCAGCCGCTGTGGCGCTGCTGCTGCCCATGCTGCTGCCCTCCGGCACGCTGGCCACCGAAGTGCTGGTGTTCGCGCTGGCCGCGCTGGGCTGCAACCTGCTGCTGGGTTATACCGGCCTGATGTCCTTCGGCCAGGGCATCTTCTTTGGCGTGGGCAGCTATACCGCTGGCGTGGTGCTGCTGCAGTTGAAGCTGGCGCTGCTGCCGGCCCTGGCGCTGGCCGCGCTCGGTGGCGCGCTGGTGGCGCTGCTGGTGGGCTGGTTCTCGATCCGCCAGCGCGGCACCTACTTCGTCATGCTCACGCTGGCCTTTGCCCAGATGTTTTACTTCCTCGCCTATACGATGAAGGACGTCACGGGCGGAGACAACGGCCTGCTGGACATCCCGCGTCCGCCGCTGTCGCTGTTGGGGATGACGCTGCTGCCGACCACCTCGTCCTGGCAGTACTACACGGTGGTGGCCATCCTGTTCGTGCTGGTGTTCTGGCTGCTGCAGCGGGTGGTCGATTCGGTACTGGGCAAGACGCTGCTGGCGGTGCGCGAGAACGAGGCGCGTGCTTCCGCCCTGGGCTATGACGTACGCCTGCTCAAACTGGCCGCCTTCGTCATCTCCGGCGCCGTCACCGGTCTGGCCGGTGGCCTGCACGCCATGATGACGGGTGTGGCACCGCTGTCCAACATCGAGTACCACACCAGCGAAGCGATCCTGGTGATGACCGTCATCGGCGGCACCGGCAACCTGTTCGCCTCGGTGCTGGGGGCGAGCTTCTATGTGCTGGTGGGCAACTGGCTCTCCACGCTGTGGCCGCGCTGGCTGATGCTGCTGGGGCTGCTGCTGATCACGGTCAGCCTGTACATGCAGAAGGGCCTGTTCGGACTGGCCGTGAAGATCATCGATGCCGTGCGCGGTCACAAGAAAGAACCGGTGCAGGCCGCCAGCACGACTGCGACCAAGGAGAAGCATTCATGAGCCGCCCCATCCTGCAAGCGCTCAACGTGACCAAGCGCTACGGCAAGTTCACCGCCGTCAACGGCATCACGCTGGAGGTCGAGGCCGGTACCGTGCATTCGGTGATCGGTCCCAATGGCGCGGGCAAGACCACGCTGTTCCATACCCTGACCGGTACCACGCCCATCACCGAGGGCAGCATCCTGGTCGAGGGTGAGGAAGTGGCGCATCTGCCGGGCAATCGCCGGGTGCAGAAGGGACTGGCGCGCTCCTTCCAGGTGACCAGCCTGTTTCCCAACCTGAGCGTGCGCGAGAACCTGCGGCTGGCTGCGCAGGGCCGCGCGCCGCTGGCAGCCCTCAATCCCTGGAAACGTGCCGAACAATTCACTGCGGCCTGCGCACTGGCCGATGAACTGGTGGCGCGCCTGTCCCTGCAGGGCGTTGCCGAGCGGGCCTGTGCAGAACTTTCACATGGCCAGCAACGCAGGCTGGAAGTGGGCATGGCCATGGCCGGACGGCCCAAGGTGATCTTCCTGGACGAGCCGACCTCGGGCATGGGCATCGACGACATTGCCGACATGAAGCAGCTCATCCACGGGCTGCGGAAGGATTACACGGTGGTGCTGATCGAACACAACATGGATATCGTCATGGATATCTCGGACCGCGTCACGGTGATGCAGCTGGGCCAGATCCTGGCGCAGGGCAAGCCGGCCGAGATCCGCAACGATGAACGCGTGCGCCGGGCCTATCTCGGCAGCATGATCACCGGAGGCAAAGCATGATCCTGCAAGTTGAAGACGTTCACGGCTACTATGGCAAGAGCCACATCCTGCAGGGCGTATCGCTGCAGGTCGATGCGGGCGAGGTGGTCACGCTGCTGGGACGCAATGGCGCGGGCAAGACCACGACCTTGAAGAGCATTGTCGGCGTGGTGCCACCGGCACAGGGTCGGGTGCTCTTCGAGGGGCAGGTCATCAGCGCACTGCCTTCCTACAAGATCGCTGCGCGCGGCGTATGCCTGGTGCCGGAGCATCGCGGCATCTTCAAGCTGCTGACCGTGGAAGAAAACCTGACCATGGCCGCGCGCAAGGAGTCGGCGTGGGGGCTCGAGGAGGTCTACACCATCTTCCCGCGCCTGAAGGAGCGCCGCAGGAATGGCGGCGGCCAGCTCTCGGGCGGTGAGCAGCAGATGCTGGCCATTGCGCGCGCGCTGATGACCCATCCGCGCGTGCTGATGCTGGATGAACCGGTGGAAGGACTGGCACCGGTGATCGTCGACGAGATCGTGGCGCAGATCAAGCAGATCAAGCGCACCGGGATGTCCATCATCCTGGTGGAGCAGAACCTGGAAGTCTGTACCCAACTGGCGGACCGGCATTACATCGTCGAGCAGGGACGCATCGTCTACAGCGGCAGCAATGCCGCGTTCCTGGCCGATGAGGGCGTCAAGGACCGTTATCTGGGCGTGAATCTGGCGGCGTGAGGACCTCTGCCCGCCAACCCGAACAAGGAATCGATATGGACATGAAAACACAAACCTCCACCCTGCGCATTGACGGCACGCGCCTGTGGAATTCGCTGATGGAACTGGCCCGCATCGGCGGCACGGCCAAAGGTGGCGTCTGTCGCCTGGCCCTCACCGACCTGGACAAGCAGGGCCGGGATCTGGTCACCTCCTGGGCGCGCGCCGAAGGCATGAGCGTGGTGGTAGACCAGATCGGCAACATCTTCATGCGCCGCCCCGGTCGCAACAATGCACTGCCACCGGTGATGACGGGCTCGCACATCGACACGCAACCCACCGGCGGCAAGTTCGACGGCAATTACGGCGTGCTCGCCGGCATCGAGGTGATCCGTACGCTGAACCAGCACGATATCCAGACCGAGGCGCCCATCGAGGTGGCGGTGTGGACCAATGAAGAGGGCTCGCGCTTCGTACCGGTGATGATGGGTTCGGGGGTCTTCTGCGGCGCCTTCACGCTGGAACATGCCTATAACGCCACCGACATCGAGGGCAAGAAAGTGCGCGACGAACTGGAACGCATCGGCTACATCGGCGACCAGGTCTGCGGCGACCATCCCATCGGTGCGTATTACGAGGCCCACATCGAGCAAGGGCCGGTGCTGGAAAATGCCGATACCGTCATCGGCGTGGTACCGGCGGTGCTGGGGCTGTCGTGGTACGACTGCACGGTGACCGGTTTCGAATCCCATGCCGGACCGACGCCCATGGAAATTCGCAAGGATGCGCTGCAAGTGTCGACGTTCATCATGCAGGAAGTGGTGGCCATCGCTCACCGCTATGCCCCGTATGGCCGCGGCACGGTAGGCCAGGTGCAGGTGATGCCCAACAGCCGCAACGTGATTCCGGGGCAGGTGAAGTTTTCCATCGATCTGCGCAATGTCAGCGAAGAGTCGCTCACCCGCATGCACGAGGACCTACTGGCCTATCTGGAGGCCATGCGCAAGAAGACCGGGCTCTCCATCGAACTGGAGCGGGTGTCCTATTTCCCGCCCTGCCCCTTCCATCCGGATTGCGTGGACAATGTGCGCGCCGCCTCGGCGGCATTGGGCTACAAGACCATGGATGTGGTCTCCGGCGCGGGACATGACGCCATCTATGCCGCGCGCCTGGCGCCGGCAGGCATGATCTTCGTGCCCTGCAAGGACGGGGTCTCCCACAACGAGATCGAAGATGCCCGCCCCGAGCACCTGGAAGCCGGTTGCAACGTGCTGTTGCAGGCCATGCTGGCCAGTGCGGGCGTGGTCACGCAATGATCGTTGTCTGATGTTGGATTGATGCAAAAAACTGAACATGAAGCCGAAAATCGTCATTGCACGCATGAATCACGAGACCAATACCTTCTCGCCGATTCCCACACCCCTTGAAGCCTTTGCCCCGCAATGGGACGACGCGGCCTGTCGCGACCAGAAGGGAGCGCGTACCGCCATGGGTGCTTTCCTCGAACTGGCCGAACGGATCGGTGCCGAGATCGTCACGCCCCTGGCGGCCTGGGCCAATCCCAGCGCGGCGGTAGCGGCCGACGCCTATACCGTGATGTGCGACGCCATCGTGCGCGCCATCGAGGGAGGATGTGACGCCATCCTGCTGGACCTGCACGGCGCCATGGTGGCCGAGAACGCCGAGGATGGCGAAGGCACGCTGCTTGAGCGCATCCGCCGCATCGCTCCCGACACGCCCATGGCGGTGGCATTGGACCTGCATGGCAATGTCACGCAGAAGATGGTCACGCATGCCGACGTCATCGTCAGCTTCAAGACCTATCCGCACATCGACATGTTCGAGACCGGCGAACATGCAGGGCGCCTGCTGCTGGCGCGGCTGCAGGGCAAGTCGCAACCGCAGATGGCCTGGCGCCAGGTGCCTGTGCTGTCGGCCACGCTGACCAGCAATACGTCGGCATCGGCCATGCAGCGCGCAGTCGAAGCGGCCAAGGCCGCCGAGCAGGAAGCGGGGGTACTGGCGGTCTCGGTGCTGGCGGGATTCCCCTTGTCGGATTTCCGCGATGCGGGCATGTCGGTGGTGGTGGTGACGGAAAATGATGTGACGCTCGCCGATGCGGTGGCCGAGCGCATCGCGCGCCAGATCTGGGAAGAGCGCGCTGATTTCGTCTACGACAGCCTGCCGCTGGCCGAATCGCTGGCGCAGGCGCGCCAGTTGAGCCAAGCTCCGGGGCAAGGACCGGTGCTGCTGCTGGATCACAGCGACAACGTCATGTCGGGGGGCACCTGCAATACCATGGATGTGCTGGAAGCGGCCTTGCAGGCGGGTCTGCGCGGGATTGCCGTGGGACCGGTGAGTGATCCCGAGGCGGTAGCGCAACTGGTGCAGGCTGGTGTGGGCGCAACGCTCACGCTGGCCGTCGGCAACAAGGTGGAGCTCGCCGCGCAGGGCATCAGCAAGACGCCCCCGGTTTATACCGGCAAGGTATTGGCCATCAGCGATGGCCGCTTTACCGTGACCGGGCCGATCTATACGGGTTCGACCTTGCAGATGGGACGCAGCGTGCTGTTCGATATCGGCGCGGCGCGCATCGTCCTCACCGAGGAGCGGGTCGAACCCTATGACCTGGGCGTGTTCACCAGCCTGGGGCTGGATCCGGCGCAGCAGGATTTCCTGATCCTGAAGTCGCGCATGTATTGCCGACCGGTCTTCGTCCCCATCAGTCGTGCACTGGTGGAATGCGATTCGGACAGCGGCGGCCCGACCAGTGCCAATTTCCGGCTGTTCCCGATCAAGAAAGTCCGTCGACCGATCTATCCGCTGGATGCGGGCATGGACTGGTAAGCCGCGCAGGCCCTGACTTGCGGCACGGTGCTTGGCCGTAATACAACACCGTGACGTCGGGACTTTCCCGAGTTGTGCCGTACAGGCCGGGGCCTGTGGTAGCCTGCAAAAGCAAGAAGGATAGTCGGTTCATCATTGCAACCAGCGCCCGGCCCAAGATCACGACAAAAAACCAGCCGCCGGTCGCCTCACCCAAGGGGACACGGGATGAAAAACCTCAAGATCGGCGTACGCCTGGCCATCGGTTTCATTGCCTTGCTGATGTTGATGGCGGTGATGGTGGGCCTGGGGATCTGGCGCCTGGGCAACATCGGCGAAGCCACCGACGAGATGACCCAGATCGCCTTGAAGAAGGAACGCGATGCCGTGCAGTGGCATGCGGCCATCAAGGAAAACGGAGTGCGGACCTTTGCCGTCATGAAGAGTGACGACCATGCCTTCCGGCAATATTTCCAGAAACAGATCGACGCCCAGTCAGCCCAGATCAGCCAGTTGCAGAAGCGGGTGGAAGCGGCCATCGCCGATCCCGAGGAGAAACATCTGTTCGTGGAGGTCGGCAAATTGCGTGTCGCCTATCGCGACACACGCCAGAAGATCTTCGACATCAAGGCCGCCGGCGATGATGCCCGCGCCCGCGAGATGACCGATACGGTACTGGTGAAGATGATGGATGACTACGCCAACAGCGTGCTGCGCTACGCCGACTACCAGAAGAAAGTGATCGACCAGACTGCCAGCGCGATCAACGGTGACTATCGTTCCGGCCGCAGCATGCTGCTGATGCTGGGTGCCCTGGAGATGATGCTGGGCGCCATGCTGGCCTGGCTGCTCACGCGCAGCATCACGCGTCCGCTGAATCAGGCGGTGGCCATTGCCGAGACGGTGGCGGCGGGCGACCTGACTTCCCGCATCGACGCCGACCGCCGCGACGAGACCGGGCAATTGCTGGCCGCGCTGAAATCCATGAATGGCAACCTGCAGGACATCGTGGGCCGTGTGCGCTCCGGCACCGATACCATCAACACCGCCTCGCGCGAGATCGCCACCGGCAACCTCGACCTGTCGGCGCGCACCGAGCAGCAGGCCGGGTCGCTCGAAGAGACTGCCTCGGCCATGGAACAGCTCACCTCCACCGTCAAGCAAAATGCCGACAACGCGCGCCAGGCCAATGCACTGGCCGCATCGGCCTCGCAGGTGGCCAGCCAGGGGGGTGCCGTGGTGGAGCAGGTGGTCTCGACCATGGGGGAAATCCACGCCTCGTCGCAGAAGATGGCCGACATCATTGGCGTGATCGACGGCATCGCCTTCCAGACCAACATCCTGGCCTTGAATGCCGCCGTGGAAGCGGCACGGGCGGGCGAACAGGGACGCGGCTTCGCCGTGGTGGCTTCCGAAGTGCGCTCGCTGGCGCAGCGCTCGGCCTCGGCGGCCAAGGAGATCAAGCAGCTCATCGATGAGTCGGTGGAGAAGGTCGGCGATGGCAGCCGGCTGGTGGCCCAGGCCGGTGACACCATGCAGGAAGTGGTGCAGAGCGTTTCGCGCGTGACCGAGATCGTGCGCGAGATCTCGCTGGCCAGCCAGGAGCAGAGCGATGGCATCGAGCAGGTCAACCTGGCCATTACCCATATCGATGAAGCCACGCAACAGAATGCCGCGCTGGTGGAAGAAGCCGCAGCGGCGGCGCGCTCGATGCAGGATCAGGCAGCCTCGCTGACTGAGGCGGTCAGCGTGTTTCGTCTTGATGCCGGTGCGGCAGCAACGTCACCGGACGAAAGTCAGCGTGGCACGTTGCCTGTGACGGTGGTGCGATAGCGCCTCACGCGGCAGCAGCGGGACGAACGCGGCATCGTGCCGGATGCCGCGACGCATCCCCCGCGCGCACGGAATCGGTAAGAAGAATTCATCTCCCCCGGCGCAATGCGCGCCAGGCCCGGCGCTACAATAGCCCGCATGAGCCAGCCTGATCCCGTTTCTTCACTTCCCGCCCCAAGCGCCCGCACAGCTGCCCGCGCGCTGCCGCCGCGCCCCGACCTCTTGCCGATGAGCCCTGAAGAAGCCGCCGCGCGCGAGGCTGCGCGTGACCGGCGCGATGCCCAGGTGCGGGGGGTGGCGTCGGTGCAGGAGATGCGCCAGGCCATTCGCCAGGCCAGTGCCGTGCTACCGGCGGTACATGAGATCCCGCGTCTGGGTCCGCAGAAGACGGCCGCCTTCCGCGCACGCGCACGGGCGGGCTTGCCCTTCATCATGACCGGCATGGCCAACCGCTGGCCGCTGTCGGCGATGTCCGTGGAGACCTTGCGCGAACACTTCGGCCAGTTGCCGGTGCGGGCGCGCGTGGGGGATTACATCAACACCGCCTTTGCGCCGGACCGGGCCATGCAGGACATGACACTGGTCGCTTATCTGGAACGGGCAATGGCCGACGAGAGCGGGCTGCCGCCGTATCTGGGCAATCTGGAACTGCGGAATTTGAATCGCCTGTGCCACTGGCCCAACTTCTTCGAGAAGATGGGACCGCCGCGGTTCTGGATCGGTCCGGCAGGCTGTATCACGCCGCTGCATTGCGACTATGACGACAATGTCTTTGCCCAGCTGTGGGGCAAGAAGCGGGTCTGGCTGGCGCCGCCGCATCATGACCAGTATCTCTATCCGAAGCAGGCCAATGCCATCCTGTTCGGCTCGCCCTTCGATCCGGATCACCCGGACCTGGAACGCTTCCCGCTGGCGCGCCAGGCGGCACTGGTGTGCTGCGAAGTGCAGCCGGGAGAGATGCTGTATATCCCCGCGGGGTGGTATCACCAGGTCAGTTCGTTGACGTTCTCGCTGTCGAGCAATCGCTGGGCGCGGGGGCGACCATTGGTCTTGGACGCCGCAGAATCGCCATGATCGAAACGTTGACGAGATAAACGTCGATCATTTTCTAGCTTCCGCTTCTTTTTCTTCCCTTTACGCCTTCCGCAGATATTGGCCCCGCATGATGTGCGGCCTTGCTGCGGCCTGATGCAGACACGCTTCTGCACCTGTTTTCACTTCAACTTCACCAACAGTCCAGATCGCAGCTTCTTCCTGAAGACCTGACGACGAGGAAAACCGTGAAGTCCCAATCGCAACCCGCACGATCAACCAGGCGGCTCGCTGCGCCGACACCAGCGACATCAAGCGCATGGACCACGTGAGCCGCCAAGCGCCAGCGGTGGCTGGCGGCGCCGATGTGCTGATCCAGAATCTGCACCGCCATTTCAGCGCGCATTCGGACAGTCGATGTCTGCTGTGGATCAATCCTGTGCTTCAGGATCCCTTCGACGCCGGCGAGGTGGAGCAAGACAGGCGGGTGCGTCTTCCTGTGGCGCATGCCAACTTCGACCCGCTGCTGGGGCCCTATCTGGTGACGCTGGATCTGGCGCGCCGCAACGACTCCGATCTGCTGGAACGCAGCGTGCAATGGGCTTGGGCCGACTGGACACTGGAGCAGCTACAAAGAATGCGCGGGCATTCGGTATGTGGATGGATCACCTGCTCCGTCAGTCCCGAGGATCTGGCCCGACATTGGGCTGCAAGCTGCTATCTCCACAGATGGAACGGACTGGACACCTTGCTGCGGTTTCATGACCCCGGGGTGCGCGAATGGCTTTGGCCCATGCTCGATGCGCAGCAACGCCACACCTTGCTTGGCCCGGCCCAGGCCGTCTGGGCCATCGGACGGCAACACAGCTTGCTGGTTCAGGACCGTTCTCCAGAAGACCTCTCTGCCATCGACAGCGCGCCATCCATGATGCGCCTGCAACTGAGTGCCGACCAGTGGGCTGGCGTCAGTGACTTTGCCAACGTCCATGCCGCATGGCTGCAGCTGTGCTCGCAAGACAGCCTGTGGGCTGACCGGCTCGCCATGCAAGCCGGGTGGCCTCAGCACACCTTCCACAGTCTGCAACATGCCAGCCGTTACGGTTTGCGCGATGCCCGTTGCCGCACCCTGTTTGCCAGACACGCGCTGGAGATTGGCATGAACTTCCATCTTGCCCCATTGCTGGCCCCGGTATGGCTGAAGACGGCAGAGGGTGTGCCATATGGACGGGCTCTGGAAGACGTCATCCACGACCGCCCTGACTTGCTGGCAGGGATTTTCCGAAAGGCGCTTTGATCATGGCTTGTACCAATCCTCAGAATCCATCCTGCCCGAACTGCAACAAAAGCGGTCTGGCCATCCTGCCGGTACGCTATTGCGTGGTCCCCAAGGAGGTTGATGCATTTGTCCCCGCTCCGTTGGGTAACAAGGTCTTGACGGTTCCTCTGCGCAATCACAACTATGCGCTGCGCACCTTGAGACAGGGTTTCCTCTATCTCTTCCACGAGAAGCATCCCAGCGGCAGCCACATCAAATGGGAAGTCTATGCGGTCTCCGAGGCCGGCACGCTATGGAAGATGCCATCGGCGAGCGCCATCCGGCTGGTCAGCGAGGAACCCCAGTGTGCGCGCAATGGGCACAATCTCCCGGCATCGGTCATCACGATCGAAGAGCCGCAACACTGCAAGCGAGTCTGGCTGGCGTTTTCCGAGCATATATGGAGCGCGGAGACACTGGCCGACTTTGAGCGTGACGTCAAACTCCGTGACCGCCGGATGCAATGCTTGGAGCCGGCGACCTGGATAGCCGCCGGCGGCTATCGTCACGGACTTGCCGTGAGCAAACGCAACATCGAGCAGATATTGGAATATCGCCCGCGGTATGACGCTGGCACGCTCAACAGAAGCGGCATGAGAAACATCAGCAAGCCGGCCAAGGATGGCAGCTACTTCAAGGAAGTACTCACGCGGGAATGCACCGTGCATGTCTCCTTTGCCCGTGCGGATCAGAGTGAGACCGTCGCCAGCCTGATGCAGCAGATCGGCAAGCAGACGAAGGGAAAAGATCATCCACCCATGATCATGGGGCTGTGGGATGCGGTAGGCATCGTGCATGAGCTCAATGGCTATCGCAATGACGTGGTCGGCTGGTCGGAGAAATACGTGGACGAACTGGAGCAGCAGGTCTCGGCGATGATGACCATCGATGGCTTGCGGGAAGTACTGGGAGAACGCGCGGCACAAATCCAGGAAGAGGTGCTACAGGCCCAGTCCATCAGGCAACCTGATACTGAGCCAATACGGGCCCGTGCCGCGACTCGTCCGATGCAGGAGCGGCAGAAGCTTGAGGAAATCTGCGACCTCATCGATGACTTGCGCATGACGGACATTTCCCCCCGGGTCATCGATCCTGGCCATCTGCTCCACCGCGTCAACCGACTACCTGAACCGCAGCGTAGCGAAGAACTGGCAAAGGTGCGCGTGAAGGCAGACCAACTGGTGCGTGCACGGGGAAGAGCGGGCCGCAAGAATGTTGCCTACGCGCGTGCCGGTGCCTGGAAAAAATATGAAAGCCGGCTGGACAAGCCACTGCTGGAAAAATTCAAGAAGAACTACCAGGCTTTCCAGGAAGAGGTCGCTCGCATCGCCGAGGAGCGGACGGAAGACCTGGTGCTCTGGCTGGAATCGAAGAGTCTGCTGGACGCCTTCAGCGAGTTTCATGGAAAGAACGTCCATGACGGCATGGTCTTTGACGATCAGGTCGGCCGTGCGCTCTTTGGCATGAACCACAGCCTGGTTGGCCAGCGCAAGATCGCCGCCTGGGTGGACGACATGCAGGCCACCGAAAGCAATCTGCTATGGCGGGCGATGGCGCTCAATCAGGTCGATGCGATGCAAGAACTCGATGCCTACCTGAAAGAGGCCAGCGCCCACAACGACAAGCAGGTGCTGGCGTCCAGCCTTGGCTGGGACACCGTCTTTCAAAAGAGCCTGAAGTCGGTGGCCGACGTCTACAAGAAGGCCAACAGCCTCTACGTCGCTAACGACAAGGCGGCCTCCGCCAAAGGGTCGATGGCCTTCGATGTCGCACTCAAGGCGACTCCCACGCGGGGCATCGATCGTCAGATCATGACGACGGGTGACGCCATCATGCGGCGATTCCGGATCGACAGCGCGCTCGATTATGGGGGCGAGAAAATGATCCAGCACCTCTTGAGCATCCGGGCGCTGGTGGATCCGGCGGACTCGCTGCAACTGATACGGGTGCAATCGAAGGAAGAAGGCATTGCGCGACAGCAGACCATGGAGCGGCTGCGCACGGCCCGGACCTTCCTGATGGAAGACAAGCCGGAGATGAGAACGGTGCAGGCGGAGAAGTTGCGCGCGGCCTGGGAAGGATTCAAGAACAGCGGCACGCACACCAATGCCGTCAAGGACATCCGCTTGAACCTGCTGGTCATGTTCATCGAGGGCGGCAACTTCGCCAAGATGATGGGCGAAGTCCTGAAGAAGAACGACAAGAAAAGCTGGCTGGCGCTGGCCGCTTCAGGCATGACGATTACGGCGGGCCTGTTCGATATCACGGCGACGCTGGTGAAAGGGATTGCGCAGGATGCCGCAGGTGATTTTGACAAGGGCGCTTCGCTCTGGAGCTATCAGCGGTTGAAGTTGGCGGGGGGGTTGTTGAGTGCGGGGGGAGCGGCGATTGGGGCTTATTTGGACTATGAGGAATTTGCTAAGGCTGCGGATAGAAAGCAGTGGGGAGTTAGCTTTTTATACGTATTGAAAACCGGCGCAGGAGTAGCTAGCACAATCATCTCCATAGCAACTGCATTCACATATTCTGCCCCATATATACGTCATTTAACTACTAAGTCAGTTCTTCTTCTCGCTGCAAAAAAGGTAGGTCAGAAGGAAGTTCCTTTACTTGTAGCAAGGGGCTTGTTGATGACGATGGGAGGGGCGCTCTCTATCGGACTATTCGCCCTACAAATTCTAATATGGATTTTCTCTGACGACGAGTTGCAAGTCTGGTGCTCCCTCTGCTCATTTGGAGAAAAGCGAGAGACCCCCGCTGGGTACGCGTCTAATAGGGAACAAATGCTGGCTCTCAACAAAGCCCTGGTGGAGCTTGCGCTAGCACCTCCTGCCAAGGAAGAGAATTCCGAGAGAGCTTGGGGATCTCTTGAAGATCCCACATTGGAAGAATTGCGAATATATTTTTGAAAGACAGAAATGACCGAATTTATAGACATCCCCAACGACGATGATTTTCAGAAATTGGCAGGCCATATAAAGAATTTCAGGAAGTCACGCGAGACAGCCAATTTTTTCTTTACCGCACGCGATCAGAGCAACATGCGACTCGGAGCGATCTTGTCGGCCTTGATCGGCGACTCCGGGCAGGCGGCGACTCTGTCGAACTATGCCTCTTCCATGGAGGGCATCGGAGACTATGTTCAACTTGAGCTTGACGGGCGTGCTCTCGGTGGATGGTTATGGGGAAGTCCTTTCAAGGACGGCGACTATGTAGAGGCCGCCGTCAGGCAACAAGGAAACTGCTACGAGCTGTTCGCTTTGTATAAACCGGAGGAACGCACTATTGCCCTTTATCCCCATTGCATCAAAGGCACGCGTGCTTTCTTACGTAGCGCAGTGAGAAAGACCTTGGTTACCAACGCTCTCTTTCTCACAGCCGTTTCCCTCATCATCCTTTTGGGCGGAAATCAGTCGCTGAGCTACCGGATAGAATTCATTTCTTCAATAGAAGCAAGGTGGGGATTCTTGCTTGCCATCGCACTCACCACTGGTATTTGCTTCGCCATACTTTGGAAATGGCTCCCCTTTGCAAAGCTTGCGGAAAAAATATTTCGTGCTCTAGATTTTCCGCGACCCGCCGAGGTCAATTTGTCGGAATCCACCAAGCGTCTAACCGCACAGGATGAGGATGACGAAGATGAGGAAGACAACGGACTCTATTTCAAATATTAGAAGCGCCGCCTACCCGAGCACAAAGTTAAAAGATGACCGACTTTATAGACATCCCCAACAGCAATGATCTTCAGAAATTATCAGGCCATATAAAGAATTTCAGGAAGTCACGCGAGACAGCCAATTTCTTCTTCACCGCACGCGATCAGAGCAACATGCGCCTCGGAGCGATTCTGTCGGCCTTGATCGGTGACTCCGGGCAGGCGGCGACTCTTTCGAACTATGCCTCATCCATGGAGGACATGGGTGATTACGTTCAATTTGAACTGGACGGACGTTCTCTGGCCGGATGGCTCTGGGGCAGTCCCTTCAGGGAGGGCGACTATGTGGAAGCGGCCGTCAAAAAGCAAGGCAGCCGTTACGAGCTGTTCGCCTTGTACAAACCAGAGGAACGAACTATCGCGCTCTATCCTCATTGCGTCAAAGGGACCCGTGCGTATCTGCGTAGCGCCCTTAAACGGACCTTGCTTGTGAATGCTTTCTTCATCACCGTTCTTTGCATCTTGTTCCTGTTTGTTGGCCATCAGTCACTGGAGCAAGGAATCAAATTCGTTTCTTCATTGGGCGGTATATGGAGCTTCCTGCTGGCCATAGTGCTCACAACGGGAAGTTGCGTAGCAATGACCCGAAAGTGGATTCCCTTTGCCAAGTTGGCGGAAAAGATTTTTCGTGCGCTGGAGTTTCCGTCACCCTCCGACATCAATTTATGGGAGTCAACCACACGGTGGACCGCACCTGATGAGGATGACGAAGATGAGGAAGACAACGGCCTCTATTTCAAATATTAGAAGAGCAGCCTACCCGAGCACAAAGTTAAAAGATGACCGACTTTATAGATATCCCAAACAGCAATGATCTTCAGAAATTATCAGGCCATATAAAGAATTTCAGGAAGTCACGCGAGACAGCCAATTTCTTCTTCACTGCACGCGATCAGAGCAACATGCGCCTCGGAGCGATTCTGTCGGCCTTGATCGGCGACTCTGTCGAACTATGCCTCGTCCATGGAGGGCATGGGGGATTATGTTCAGTTTGAACTGGACGGACGTTCTCTGGCCGGATGGCTCTGGGACAGTCCTTTCAAGGAGGGCGACTATGTGGAAGCGGCCGTCAAAAAGCAAGGCAGCCGTTACGAGCTGTTCGCCTTGTACAAACCAGAGGAACGAACTATTGCACTTTATCCCCATTGCATCAGAGGGACCCGCGCCTTCTTGCGCATTGCACTGAAGCGGACCCTTTTCGTCAATCTGATCCTTCTTACGACGGTTTCTCTCTTGATACTGTTCGGCTTCAACCAACCACTAACATACGGGATGGAATTTTTTTCCTCAAAGAAGGGCATGCTGGGTTTACTCGCAGGAGTCTTTATCTCCACTGGGTGTTGCCTCGCGATGACTTGGAAGTGGCTCCCCTTCGCCAAACTGGCAGAAAAAATCTTTCGTGCGCTGGAGTTTCCATCACCGTCCGACATCAATTTGCGGGAGTCAACCACACGGCAGACCGCACCGGATGAGGATGACGAAGATGAGGAAGACAACGGCCTCTATTTCAAATATTAAAACTGCCCCTCTTTCCAAGCCCCCAATAAGAAACCCCACGCCCTTTGCGAGGCGTGGGGCTCATCCACCAACTTGTTGCGCTACCAGGCAACGGGTGTGACTCAGCCCGCCAGCTTCTTGCGCAGCAGTTCAGTCAATTGCGCCGGATTGGCCTTGCCGCGCGTGGCCTTCATGGCCTGGCCGATCAGGGCGTTGATGGCCTGCTCCTTGCCGGCGCGGAATTCGGCCACCGACTTTTCATTGGCCGCCAGCACCTGATCCACGATGGCTTCCAGCGCACCGCTGTCCGAGATCTGCTTCAGGCCCTTGGCCTCGATGATGTCATCGGCCAGGGTCTCCTTGTCGGACTTGGCTTCCCACATGCCCGCAAAGACTTCCTTGGCGATCTTGTTGGAGATGGTGCCGTCAGCAATGCGCTTCAACAGCAGCGCCAGTTGCGCAGCCTTCACGGGCGCATCGGCGATGTCGGTGTCTTCGCGATTCAAGGTGGAGGCCACGTCACCCATCAGCCAGTTGGCGGCAGGCTTGGCTTGTTCCTTGCCGGCCGCAGCCACCACGGCTTCGAAGTAGGAGGCCATGCCCTTGGATTGGGTCAGCACCATGGCATCGTATTCAGGCAGCGCATAGTCGGTCACGAAACGTGTACGCATGGCAGCGGGCAGCTCGGGCATGGTGGTCTTGACGCGATCGATCCACTCCTGCGAGATGGTCAGCGGCGGCAGGTCGGGGTCGGGGAAGTAACGGTAATCCTGCGCGTCTTCCTTGCTGCGCATGGAGCGGGTTTCCTTCTTGTCCGGATCATAGAGGCGGGTTTCCTGCACCACGGTGCCGCCGTCTTCGATCAGCTCGATCTGGCGACGCACTTCGTAGTTGATGGCCTCTTCCAGGAAGCGGAAGGAGTTCAGGTTCTTGATCTCGCAGCGGGTGCCGAACTTCTCCTGGCCGACCGGACGCACGGAGACGTTGGCGTCACAGCGGAAGGAACCTTCCTGCATGTTGCCGTCGCAGATGCCCAGCCATACCACCAGCGAATGCAGGGCCTTGGCATACCCCACGGCTTCGGCGGCGCTGCGCATCTCGGGTTCGGTGACGATTTCCAGCAAGGGCGTGCCGGCGCGGTTCAGGTCGATGCCGGTCATGCCCTGGTAGTCTTCATGCAGCGACTTGCCGGCGTCTTCTTCGAGGTGCGCGCGGGTCAGGTTGATGGTCTTGATCTCGGTCTTGCCATCCTTCTCCACGGCGAAGGACATGGTGCCGCCTTGCACCACCGGGATCTCGAACTGGCTGATCTGGTAGCCCTTGGGCAGGTCAGGATAAAAGTAATTCTTGCGCGCGAACACCGAGCGCGGTGCGATGGTGGCACCAATGGCCAGGCCGAACTGGATCGCACGTTCCACCGCGCCCTTGTTCAGGACCGGCAGTACGCCCGGCAAGGCCAGGTCCACCGGGCTGGCCTGGGTATTGGGTTCGGCGCCGAAGCGGGTCGAACTGCCGCTGAAGATCTTGGATTGGGTCGAAAGCTGCGTGTGCGTTTCGAGGCCGATGACGACTTCCCACTGCATGATGTTGTCCTTGCGAATGCTGTTGTTGGTGACGAGGGCCAGCGATCAGGCCGGTTCGCGCAGGTGCCAGTCGGTGGCCTGCTGGAACTGGTGCGCCACGTTCAAGAGGCGCGCTTCGTCGAAATAATTGCCGATGATCTGCAGGCCGACCGGACGCTTGCCGTTCTTCTCGCCCTGTCCGAATCCGCAAGGAATGGACATGCCGGGCAACCCGGCCAGGCTGGTGGAGAGCGTGAAGATGTCAGCCAGGTAGTTGGCCACCGGGTCATCGGTCTTGTCGCCCAGGTCCCAGGCCACGGTCGGCGAGACCGGTCCCATGATGACGTCGCACAGGCGGTCGGCCCCGACCAGGGCGCGCTGGAAGTCCTCGGCGATCAGGCGGCGGATCTTCTGGGCCTGCAGGTAGTAGGCGTCATAGTAGCCGTGCGAGAGCACGTAGGAACCGACCAGGATGCGGCGCTTGACCTCTTCGCCAAAGCCCTCTGCGCGCGACTTCTTGTACATGTCGGCCAGGTCCTTGTAGTCGGCGGCGCGGTGGCCGTAGCGCACGCCATCGAAGCGCGACAGGTTCGACGAGGCTTCAGCCGGGGCGATCACGTAATACACGGGAATGGACAGCTCGGTCTTGGGCAGCGAGATCTCAACCAGGGTCGCGCCCAGCTTCTCGAACTCGGCCAGGGCGCCGCGCACGGCGGCTTCCACGTCGGCGGCCAGGCCGGCGCCGAAGAATTCCTTGGGCACGCCGATGCGCAGGCCTTGCAGGCTCTGGTTCAGCGAGCGGGTGAAATCTTCCTTGGGACGCTGCAGGCTGGTGGAGTCGCGTTCATCGAAACCGGTCATGGCATTGAGCAAGAGGCCACAATCTTCGGCCGTCTTGGCAATCGGGCCGCCCTGGTCCAGCGAGGAGGCAAAGGCGATCATGCCGTAGCGCGACACGCTGCCATAGGTCGGCTTGATGCCGGTCACGCCGCACAGCGAAGCCGGCTGGCGGATCGAGCCGCCGGTGTCGGTGGCGGTGGCCGCCGGCGCCAGGCGGGCGGCCACGGCGGCCGCCGAGCCGCCGGAGGAGCCGCCCGGGATGGCGGTCTTGTCCCAGGGGTTCCTGACCGCGCCATAGAAGGAATTCTCGTTGCTGGAGCCCATGGCGAACTCGTCACAGTTGAGCTTGCCCAGGGTCACCGTACCGGCTGCGTTGAACTGTTCCACCACGGCTGCATCGAAGGGGCTCACATAGTTCTGCAGCATGCGTGAGCCGGCCGTGGTGCGCCAGTCGCGGGTGACGAAAATGTCCTTATGGGCAATGGGCACACCGGTCAGAGCTCCGGCATCATTGCCTGCCAGGCGCACATCGGCGGCCTTGGCCTGGGCCAGGGTCAGATCGCGGTCCACGTGCAGGAAGGCGTTGAGGTCGCTGGCCGCGATGCGGTCCAGGAACAGGGTGGCCAGTTCGGTGGCGGAAATCTTGCGCGCTTGCAGTTGCGCGGACAGTTCTTTGAGGGTGAGCTTGTGCATGGAATTGGTTACGCTGCGGTCTTGCGGGCCGGCTGGGCCGGAAGCGGACGGTGGCTGGGGCCAGGCGCCGGGTTCATTCGATGACCTTGGGCACCAGGTACAGACCATCCTGGGTGGCCGGGGCCGGTTGCTGGTAGTCGTCGCGGCGATTGGATTCGGTCACGACATCTTCGCGCAGGCGCAGCGCCAGCGCCGGCTCAATGGCGGCGATCGGGTGCGACAGCGGTTCCACGCCGGAGGTGTCGATGGCCTTCATCTGTTCCACCAGGGCGAAGATGCCATTGAGCTTGTCCAGCGTGGCACCGGCCTGGGCGTCGGTCAGCTCCAGTCGGGACAGGTTGGCGATGCGTTTGACGTCGGAAAGGGCTAGAGACATGGTCGAAAGGACGCGCAGGGCGCGCCGCGTGATGTTGAAATTGGAAGACCCGTAGCCGCTGCGGCCGGTAGACGAATTCTGCAGCCTTGGCTGCCCGCGGCCAGTTCGCTTGCGCGGCGGCTTGACCAAGTCAGGGCGTGGTTCGCACAAGAAACGGCAAACCCGCGCCAGATGGCGGCCGGAAGGGCACGGGGTGCTGATACTTTTGGCAAGCCGGCTTGCTGGTTTCTCGGGAATTATAAGGTAGAATGTCGGATTAATGCCTTGCAGGCGCCTGATTTTCGCGTCGCCGCAGCATGAACGGACACCTCCCCCTATCAAAAAGCTAGCGCCCCCTCGCGGGCGCATCAGGACAACTCATGTTTGGATTTCTCCGCAGTTACTTCTCGAACGATCTGGCGATCGACCTCGGCACCGCGAACACGCTGATCTACGCGCGCGGCCACGGCATCGTGCTGGACGAGCCGTCGGTGGTGGCGATCCGCCAGCAAGGCGGCCCCAACGGCAAGAAGACCATCCAGGCGGTCGGCAAGGAAGCAAAGCAGATGCTGGGCAAGGTGCCCGGCAACATCGAGGCGATCCGCCCGATGAAGGACGGCGTGATCGCCGATTTCACCGTCACCGAGCAGATGTTGAAGCAGTTCATCCGCATGGTGCATGACTCCAAGCTGTTCCGCCCCTCCCCGCGCATCATCATCTGCGTGCCCTGCGGCTCGACCCAGGTGGAACGTCGCGCCATCCGCGAATCGGCCCTGGGCGCCGGTGCCTCCCAGGTCTACCTGATCGAGGAACCGATGGCCGCTGCCATCGGCTCGGGCCTGCCGGTCTCGGACGCCACCGGCTCGATGGTGGTCGACATCGGCGGCGGCACCACCGAAGTGGGCATCATCTCGCTGGGCGGCATGGTCTACAAGGGTTCGGTGCGCGTGGGCGGCGACAAGTTCGATGAAGCCATCGTCAACTACATCCGCCGCAACTACGGCATGCTGATCGGTGAGCAGACCGCCGAAGCCATCAAGAAGGAAATCGGCTCGGCCTTCCCGGGCTCGGAAGTCAAGGAAATGGAAGTCAAGGGCCGCAACCTGTCCGAAGGCATCCCGCGTTCCTTCACCATCTCCAGCAATGAAATCCTGGAAGCCCTGACCGATCCGCTGAACAACATCGTCTCGGCCGTCAAGAACGCGCTGGAACAGACCCCGCCGGAACTGGGTGCCGACATCGCCGAAAAGGGCATGATGCTGACCGGTGGCGGCGCCCTGCTGCGCGACCTGGACCGCCTGCTGATGGAAGAAACGGGCCTGCCGGTGATCGTGGCCGAAGACCCGCTGACCTGCGTGGTGCGCGGCTCGGGCATGGCACTGGACCGCATGGACAAGCTGGGCTCGATCTTCTCGGCCGAATAAGCCGGGCAGCAAGTCCGAGCAGCACGATGCGCCTGCCGGACTGCAGGCGCAGGCAGTACAGCATGAACCGGCGGCAATGTACCGCCGGATGAGTGGGGAACCGATCCGTTCGATATGACGCCGTTCACGCCGACCAGCCACAGGATGCGCACACCGCTTGCGCACAGGGGGGCAGGGCCGGCTGGTGGACCGTCGCAGGAACGCTTCGGCTCCCCTTTTTGTTACCGTTTTCGACGCAGGAAGTGAGTTATCCGCCTGCAGCCGGTCACCTGACGTGACCCTGCAGTCGGCCTGACGCCATGGAAATCCCACCACTCTTCAAGCAGGGCGCCTCGGCCCGGGTGCGCGTGACCGTCTTCGCATTGATCTCGGTCGTGATGCTGGTGGTCGACGCCCGCATGCACGTGCTGGGCACGCTGCGCCAGGCGCTGGGCACGGCCCTCTATCCGTTCCAGACGGTAGCGATGATTCCGCGCGACGCCTTTACCAATTCGTCCGAGTACTTTTCTTCGCTGGCCTCGCTGCAGAAGGAAAACCGCGAGCTGCGTCAGCAACAGATCGTCAATGCCCAGCTGATGCAGCAGGAAAGCCTGCTGGCGGCCGAAAACGCGCAACTGCGCAAGCTGCTGGACATGCAGCAGAAGGTGCCGGTCAAGTCCATCGTCGGCGAGATCCTCTACGATGCGCGCGATCCCTTCACCCGCAAGATCATCCTCAATCGCGGCTCGCAACAGGGCGTCATGCCGGGGCAGCCGGTGATCGACGATGTCGGCATCGTGGGCCAGGTGACGCGGGTGTTCCCGTTTTCTTCCGAAGTCACGCTGCTGACCGACAAGGACCAGGCCATTCCCGTGCAGGTGCTGCGCAACGGCCTGCGCAGCGTGGCCTATGGCCGTGGCCAGACCGGCGCACTGGACCTGCGCTTCATGCCCTCCAACGCCGATATCCAGAAGGGTGACGTACTGGTGACCTCGGGCATCGACGGCGTCTATCCCCCCGGTCTGTCGGTGGCCAGCGTGGCGCTGGTGGAAACCCGCTCGGCGGACGCCTTCGCCCGCATCGTCTGCCGCCCGCTGGCCGGCATCGACCGTCATCGCCAGCTGCTGATCCTGCTGGTGGACCAGAACCTGCCGCCGCGTCCCGAACCGGACGTGATCGATGAAAAATCGGCCAAGCTCTTCAAGCGCCGCCTGCGTGACAGCACCCGTGACAACGGCGGCGAGGAAACCACCCCCGCACCCAAGGACAAGCCGGCCGAGGAGCGCAAGGGCTCAGCCAGCGTGACCACGCCGGCCAAGCCGGCCGGCGCTGCGGCGGCGACCACTACCCCGGCCACCGGTGCCAAGGCTGCCACCGCTGCCACTGGTGCCGCCAAACCGGCGGCCAAGGAATCCGCACGATGAACAATCAAACCATCCTCCTGCCGGCCAGTCCGCTGTTCATCGCCTTCAGCCTCATCGTGGCCTTCGTGCTGAACCTGATGCCCTGGGGCCAGATGGTCGGCGTGCCGGACTTCGTGGCACTGGCGCTGGTGTTCTGGAACATCCACCAGCCGCGCAAGGTCGGCATCAGCATCGCCTTCATGATGGGCCTGCTGATGGACGTCAACGAAGCCACGCTCCTGGGCGAGAACGCGCTGGCCTATACCCTGCTGTCGTATTTCGCCATCATGATCCACCGCCGCGTGCTGTGGTTTCCGTTGCGTACCCAGGCGCTGCATGTGCTGCCGCTGATGCTGCTGGCCCAGGCGGTGCAGCTGGTGATCCAGCTGCTGGTGACGGGCAAGTCGCCGGACTGGTTCTACTTCAGCGAAAGCGTGGTCTCGGCACTGCTGTGGCCGCTGGTGAGCATCCTGCTGCTGGCGCCCCAGCGCCGCGCCGTGGACCGCGACGAGAACCGCCCCATCTGAAGGGCCAGGTGCAAGCAGCATGACTGAATTCAAGAATACCGCGCAAGAACTGAGGCTGTTCCGGATGCGCCTGTTGGCTGCCAGCATCCTGGTACTGGTGTGCTTCAGCCTGCTGCTGGCGCGGTTCCTGTGGCTGCAGGTGGTGCGTCACGACGCCTACGCCGCCCAAGCCGAGGAAAACCGCATCTCGGTGGTGCCCATCGTGCCCAACCGCGGTCTGATCCTGGACCGCAACGGTGTGGTGCTGGCTCGCAACTATTCGGCCTATACGCTGGAAATCACGCCTTCCAAGATCAAGACCAACATCGATGACCTCATCGACGAGTTGAGCAAGATCGTGGAAATCCAGCCGCGCGACCGCCACCGCTTCCGCCGCCTGCAGGATGAATCCAAGAACTTCGAAAGCGTGCCCATCCGCACCCGCCTGACCGACGAGGAAGTGGCCAAGTTCACCGCCCAGCGCTATCGCTTCCCCGGCGTGGAAGTGCAGGCCCGTCTGTTCCGCCAGTACCCCTACGGCAAGACGGCCGCGCACGTGATCGGCTACATCGGCCGGATCAGCCAGCGCGATGCCGAGCGCATCTCCGATTCCGACGATGAAGCCAACTACAACGGCACCGACTACATCGGCAAGGAAGGTCTGGAAAAGAGCTACGAGACCCAGCTGCACGGCACCACCGGCTACGAGGAAGTGGAAATCTCGGCCAGTGGGCGCGCGGTGCGCTCGCTCTCGCGCACGCCGGCCACGCCCGGCAAGAACCTGATCCTGTCCATCGACATCGAGCTGCAGAAGGTGGTTGAAGAAGCCTTCGGCGACCAGAAGGGCGCGCTGGTGGCGATCAACCCGGCCACGGGCGATATCCTGGCCTATGTCTCGCAACCCTCCTACGATCCCAACCTGTTTGTCGAAGGCATCGACCAGCAGAGCTGGGATGAGCTCAACAAGTCGCCCGACCGGCCGCTGCTGAACCGGCCTCTGTCAGGCGTGTATTCGCCCGGATCGACCTACAAGCCCTTCATGGCGCTGGCCGCCCTGGAACTGGGCAAGCGCCGCCCGCAGGATGCCATCCGCGATCCCGGCTACTTCGTGCTGGGCAACCACCGCTTCCGCGATGACAAGGAAGGCGGCCACGGCATCGTCGACATGTACCGCTCCATCGTGGTGTCGTGCGATACCTACTACTACATGCTGGCCAACGACATGGGGGTCAATGCCATTCATGACTTCATGAAGCCCTTCGGCTTCGGCCAGATCACCGGCATCGACCTGGAGCACGAGAAGCACGGCATCCTTCCCTCTACCGAGTGGAAGCGCACCGCCTTCCGCAAACCCGAACAGAAGCGCTGGATCGCCGGCGATACCGTCTCGCTGGGCATCGGCCAGGGCTACAACAGCTTCACCCCGCTGCAACTGGCGCAGGCCACGGCCATCCTGGCCAACAATGGCGTGGTGATGAAGCCGCACCTGGTCAAGATCATCGAGGATGGCGTCACCCATGAGCGCACCGAGACCGTGCCCAAGGAAAGCTATCGCATTCCGCTCAAGCAGGAAAACATCGACTTCATCAAGCGCGCCATGGTGGGTGTGGTCAAGGAAGGCACGGCCGCGGCGGCCTTCCGGGGCGCACCCTATGAGTCCGGCGGCAAGACCGGTACCGCACAGGTGGTCAACATTGCCAAGAACCAGAAGTATGATTCCAAAAAGCTGGCCCGTATCTACCACGATAACGGCCTCTACATCGGCTTCGCGCCGGCCGATGCACCGCGCATCGCCATCGCGGCCGTGGTCGAGAACGGGGGCTGGGGTGCCGGCGTGGCCGCGCCGCTGGTGCGCAAGGCCATGGACTACTTCATGCTGGGCAAGCGTCCCAACGAGCCGATCAAGGCTGTCGCCCCCGATGCGGCAGGCGCCGACACCCCGGTCGAAGGCCCCACCACCGAGGACGGCGGCACCACGCCGACGGTCCAACCGGATGTGCAGGAATGAAAGCCCATGACGTTTGGCCCCTGGCCGCTGACATGAACGCTGGCGCGGCGCCATCGCCCTGTGCCGGGCCAGACATCGCAACAAGCTGTACGCACGAGGAGCCGGCATGAGCCTGCAACGTCCGCCCCTGTGGCAAACCATCAAGCCGCACCTGACGGTGTTCGACGGCGCGCTGTCGCTGATCGTGTTCCTGATCGTCTCGGTGGGCATCGTCACGCTGTACTCGGCCGGGATGAACTTTCCGGGCCGGGTGGAAGACCAGCTGCGCAACATCCTGGTGGCCTTCGTCATCATGTGGATCGCCGCCAACGTCTCCCCGCAGCTGCTGCTGCGCCTGGCCGTGCCGGTCTATACGGTGGGGGTGACGCTGTTGATTGCGGTGGCCCTGTTCGGCATCATCAAGAAAGGTTCGCGCCGCTGGCTCAACATCGGCATGGTGGTGCAGCCTTCGGAGATCATGAAGATCGCCATGCCGCTGATGCTGGCCTGGTACTTCCAGAAGCGCGAGGGCATGCTGCGCTGGGATGCCTTCCTGGTGGCGGCGATCCTGCTGTTGATCCCGGGCTTCCTGATCATCCGCCAGCCCGACCTGGGCACGGGCCTGCTGGTGCTGGCCGCCGGTTTCTACGTCATCTTCTTTGCCGGACTGCCGTGGAAGATCCTGTTGGCGCTCTTCGTGGCGGGGGCGGCCAGTCTGCCCGTGGTGTGGTCCTTCATGCACGACTACCAGCGCCAGCGCGTCATGATGCTCATCGACCCGACCTCCGATCCGCTGGGCAAGGGCTTCCACATCATCCAGTCGACCATTGCCATCGGCTCCGGCGGGATCACCGGCAAGGGCTGGCTGATGGGCACGCAGACCCACCTGGAATTCATCCCCGAACGCACCACCGACTTCATCTTCTCGGTCTACTCGGAAGAATTCGGGTTGATCGGCAACATCGTGCTGCTGGTGCTGTACCTGCTGCTGATCGGGCGCGGCCTGATGATCACGGCCAATGCGCCCACGCTGTTCACGCGCCTGCTGGCCGGGGCCATCACCATGATCTTCTTCACCTATGCCTTCGTGAACATGGGCATGGTCAGCGGTATCCTGCCAGTGGTGGGCGTGCCCCTGCCCTTCATGAGCTATGGCGGCACCGCCCTGGTCACGCTGGGGCTGGGCGCGGGCATCCTGATGAGCATCCAGCGCCATCGCAAGCTGGTACAGAGCTGACCAGGCAGCGCAGCTGCATTGTTGCCCCTCCGACAAGTTCACGACGATTCGTGAACTCGCTGCACGGACCTGTTGTCAGCTTCGCTGCATTGCACTCTGGTATCGTTGCGAACATTCCGGCCGGGACGGGCTTTTTTCCGTTCCGGCGCATCGACTGCTGACCAAGGACAGGCCATGGGAACACACACTCCAGAACATCACCACCGGCGCGCCCCCGGGGACCGCCTCCTGCGTTGGGGCGCGCTGCTGCTGCCCCTGCTGCTGGCCGCCTGCGGCACCACCCAGCAGGCCTCGCGCCAGACTGCACAGGCGCCGGCCACCACGAGCAAATCGGCCGGATCGCGGCCGGCCAATGTGCCGGCGCTACCGGCGGCGGGCTCCGGTCGCGGCGGCTACTACAAGGATGACGGTCCGGGCGACCACATCCCCGACGGACTGCTGGACGTGGCCGATGCCGAACCGCAGGTGGAACCGGTCTCCAAGGCGGCCAGCCGGCCCTACAAGGTGTTCGGCAAGACCTATGTACCCATCACGGACGAGAACCAGCCCTTCATCCAGCGCGGCATCGGCAGCTGGTACGGCAAGAAATTCCACGGCCAGAAGACGTCCTCGGGTGAGCTCTACGACATGTACAAGATGACGGCCGCGCACCCCACGCTGCCCATTCCCTCCTATGCCCGGGTGACCAACCTGAAGACTGGCAAGCAGGTCATCGTGCGCATCAATGACCGTGGTCCGTTCCACTCCAACCGCATCATCGATCTCTCCTACACGGCCGCGCTCAAGCTCGGCTACCTCGGCAGCGGCAGCAGCGAACTGGAGGTCGAACGCATCCTGCCCGAAGAAGCCCAGCGCATGGCCGATGCCCGCCGCAATGGCGGCGGCACCAGGCTGGCGGCGGCCGACCCGATCAACCGGGTGGCCGATAGCGGGGCCGCTGGTCAGGGCGTCTCCACCGGTGCGGTAGAAATCAATACGGTCAGCGCGCAAGGCCTGCCGCCACAGCCTACCGTGGCGGCCGTGCAGCCCATCAATGCCAGCACCACCAGTGCCGCCGGCGGGGCCGGTCTGGCCGGTGGCGGTGGCATCATCAATGCCGTGGCCAGCGGTTCGGCACCTTCCCCGGCCATGCCCCAGGCGGTCCCGCTGACGGCCGGCTATTACCTGCAGTTCGGTGCCTACTCGCAAGAAGCCAACGCCCTGGTGGCACGCGACAAGCTGCTGCCCAGCCTCACCGGCATCGTCGACAGCATGCAGGCGGTGCAGGTCAATGGTCTCTATCGGCTCTACGCCGGCCCCTATCCGACCCGCCCGGCGGCACAGAATGCGGCCATGCTGGTGCGCCAGCGCAGTGCCGGCACCCCCTTCATCGTGGAGCGCTGAGCCGGCCCCGGTTTTTGGGAAATGTCTTCACATGCCCTGCGGCGGACTTGCCGCACAGGGCGGCGTGGCGGGGGGGCCCGCGCACATCTGCATATCACGGCCGGAACCGGCTGTACCGGGGGCCTGGCGGGCCGGACTGGCCTCAGGCGTGGTCGGCCCCGTCGTCTTGCGCAGCTTGCCGGATCTGCAAGGCGCGTTCATACAGGGCATTCTTTTTCTGACCGGTGATCTGCGCGGCCAATGCGGCCGCCTGCTTGACGGGCAACTCTTCCAGCAGGATGCGCAGCACGCGCTCACCCTCGGCATCCTCGCCCTCGACCACTTGTGCGCCTTCCAGCAAGACCACGAATTCGCCGCGCTGGCGGTTGCCATCCTGCTCCAGCCAGGCCACCGCCTCGCCCAGCGGGCAGCGGTGGAGGTGCTCGAAGAGCTTGGTCAGCTCGCGTGCCAGCACCACCTGGCGCGTGGGGCCGAACACCTGCAGCATCGACTGCACGGTCTCGACGATGCGGTGCGGGGCTTCATAGAACACCAGCGCCGCCTGCAGGGCGACCAGTTCCTGCAGGGCGGTTTCACGCTGGCGGGTCTTGGCCGGCAGGAAGCCTACGAAGTGGAAACGCGCATCGGTCAGCCCCGAGGCCGACAAGGCTGTCACCGCCGCCGATGCGCCCGGCAGGGGGATGACCTGGAACCCTGCCGCGCGCACGGCGTCCACCACACGGGCGCCGGGGTCGGAGATGGCCGGAGTGCCGGCGTCCGAGACCAGGGCGACCCGCTGGCCGGCCTGCAGGCGTTCGACGATCCTGGCGGCGGCTTCGCGTTCGTTGTGCTCGTGGGTGGCCAGCAGCTGCTTTGAGAGACCATAGCGCTGCAGCAGCTGGCTGGTATTGCGGGTATCCTCGCAGGCCACTGCATCGGCGATGGCCAGTACATGCAGGCCGCGCAGGGTGATGTCGCAGACATTTCCGATGGGCGTGGCCAGCACATATAATGCCGACACCGGATAGCTTTGCTGGGCGGCATCCTGCAGGATGGAAGCGGCGACGCTGGAATTCTGATTCATTGAAGGGGGCGGGATGTTCACAAGTTGGAAGAAAATGACCGCGCACGCGGCCCTGCTGGCAGGCATGCTGGCACCATGGATGATGACGGCCAGCGCCGCCGCAGCCCACAGTGTACCTCTGCTGGCCCAGGCTGCCACGCCAGGCGCCCCCGCGGCCGCCGCCGACCCGGCCCCGCTGGCCCTGCCACCGGGCACTTCGCCCGAGATGCAAGCCGCCGCCGCAGGCGGCCCTGCCGTCCCGCCCGCGCCCCCCATCATCCACATGGCCTTGCTGCTGCCTTCCCGCAGCGGTGCCTTCGGTGCCGCTGCCGATGCGGTGCGCACGGGTTTCCTGACGGCCTATTCGCGCCAGAAGGAAAACATCCAGCTGGCCATCGTCGAAACCGGTGACTCTGCCGCCGACATGCAGCGCGCCTATGACGAAGCCTCGGCCAAGTACGACATCCTGGTCGGCCCGCTCTCGCGCAGCGCCGTCACCGCCGTGGCCCAGAGCGGACGAGTGAGCAAGCCCACCGTGGCCCTGGCGCAGCCCGACATGAATGGCGAAGCCGATCTGCCGCTGCCGCCGCAGATGCTGGCCGTGGGCCTGTCCATCGACGAGGAAGCGCGCCAGGTCGCCAACTGGGTCGAGAAGGAAAAGGCTCCCGGCAAGATCTTCGCCATTTCCACCGGCACGGCCTGGCAGAAGCGTGCGGCCCGCTCCTTCCAGCTACGCGCGCGCCAGCTCGGCATGCAGGTGGACACGCTGGAACTGAGCACGCCCGCCAACGCCCTCTCTGCCCCCGGCCTGGCACAACTGGCCAGGCGCGTAGAGCAGGAAAAGCCGGCCCTGATCTTCGTGGCCCTGGATGCGGCGCAGACCGTGCAGTTGCGCAATGCCGTGGGCAACGACATGCCGCTGTACGGCACCTCACAGATCAATCCCTACACCTTGAAGCGCGACAATCCCAACGACAAGCTGCCCGAACTGGATGGTGTGCGTCTGATCGACATCCCCTGGCAGCTGCAGCCGGACAACGTGGCCGTGGCTCGCTACCCGCGCCCGACCGTCAATGACAACGAGCGTCCCAATGCTGACCTGGCACGCCTGTACGCCCTGGGCATCGATGCCTATCGGGTGGCCTACGGCATCGCCCAGAAGCAATCCGGCTTCGACATCGACGGTGTCACCGGACGGCTGAACGTGAACATGGTCAGCGGCGGCACCACCTTCTTCCAGCGCCAGGAAACCCAGGCCGTCTACCAGGACGGCTGGCCGGTGCCGCTGGCCGACCAGTACTGAGGCCATCATGGCGCCAGGCAGCCTGCTGCGGCGCACGGCGCGCCAGCGTACTGGAGACGATGCCGAGGACCGGGCGCTGGCCTACCTCCAGGCGCAGGGGCTGCAACTGATCCAACGCAATTTCCGCTGCAAGGGCGGCGAGATCGACCTGATTCTGCGGGAGAACGCCACCATCGTCTTCGTGGAGGTCCGTGCCCGCGCAAGCAGCGCCTTTGGCGGCGCTGTGGCCAGCGTCACGGCGGCCAAGCAGCGGCGCCTGCTGCTGGCAGCCCAGGTCTGGTTGCAAGGCCAGTCCGGACTGCCACCCTGCCGCTTCGACGTGGTCGCCCTCGAGGGTGGCCAGCTGCAGTGGCTGCGCAACGCCATCAGCGCCTGATCCTCCCGGATCCTGCCTGCACGGGCAGCATGGGGCCATCACGCCGGGCATGGCGTATCATGTGCGACCGGATTCCGGAAACCTCTCTTTACCAATTGCCCGGGCTTGGCCGTGTTCAAGTCCTCTATAATCGCAGGCACCATGACAAATCCTCGCATCCTCGCCCATTTCCAGGAAAGCGCCGACCTGAAGATGAAGGCTGCCAACGTGTTGGCCCAACCGATCGAACAGGCGATTGAACTTATGTTCACTGCACTGTCGAATGGCAACAAGATTCTTGCCTGTGGCAATGGCGGATCGGCCGCTGACAGCCAGCACTTCGCGGCCGAACTGGTCGGTCGCTTCGAACGCGAACGCCTGCCGCTGCCGGCGCTGGCCCTGACTACCGATACTTCCATCCTCACGGCGGTCGGTAACGATTACAGCTATCAGGAAATCTTTTCGAAGCAGGTCCAGGCCTTCGGCCAGGCCGGCGACATCCTGCTGGCCTTCTCGACCTCGGGCAATTCGGGCAACATCCTGGCGGCCATCGAAGTGGCCCACGAACGCGACATGCGCGTGGTGGCCCTGACCGGCAAGGGTGGCGGCAAGATCGGCAAGATCCTGACCGACGCCGATGTGCATCTCTGTGTGCCGCATGACCGTACCGCGCGCATCCAGGAAGTGCATCTGGTGTCGCTGCACTGCATTTGCGACGGTATCGACGTCGCGCTTTTTGGAGATGATGCGAATGAATGATGCACGATCCTTGTTGATCCGCCTGCGCCGCCCGCTGGCGGCCGTGGCCCTGGGCGGCATGATGGCCCTGAGCCTGCAGGGCTGTTTTGCAGTCTTTGCCGGCGGTGCGCTGGCCACCACCTTTGCCGCCACCGACCGTCGCACCCTGGGTGCGCAGACGGAAGACAAAGCGATCGTCGTCAAGGGCGAAGCCCGTATTCCCGACGTGGTGGCCGCCGGCTCCCATGTCAACGTGACCGCCTTCAACCGCAAGGTGCTGCTGTCGGGCGAAGTGCCCGACGAAGCCTCCAAGGCCGCCGCCGAACGTGAAACCAAGGCCATCCAGAACGTCGAGACGGTGTACAACGAACTGGAAGTGGGCCCGTCGTCGAGCTTCGGTTCGCGCTCCAGTGACGCGCTCATCACCAGCAAGGTCCTGGCCAGCCTGGTGGATGACAAGACGCTGTATTCCAGCGCCTTCAAGATCACCACCGAGCGCGGCATCGTCTACATGATGGGCCGCGTGACCCAGCGTGAAGGCCAGCGCGCGGCGCAGATCGCCAGCGGCGTCTCGGGCGTGAACAAGGTCGTGACCCTGTTCGAATACATCACCGAGGACGAACTGAAGGATTACCAGCGCAAGCCGGCCGACGAGAACAAGTCCACCAGCTGAGCGCAGGCCCCCCCCTGATGCAGGTCAAACCGCCGGCCCGTCCGGCGGTTTTCACGTACAGGCCCGGCCCGCAGGATCCCGCGCGGCGGTCTATAATGCTTCACTTCAATGGGGTTGCCCTGTGCAGCCCCTTCCCGCATTCCGAATCCGGAGTTTTCCATGCAAGCACAGGCAAACGCTTCCAAGAACGGTTTCATGATCAAGCTGGCCGCCGTCCTCGTGGTGGCTGCCGTGGCCGCCTTCGCCTATTTCAAGGTCAATGCCGGCAATGCCGCACCCGACGTCACCTTCACCAAGCTCGATGGCCAGCAGGTCGCCTTGAAGGATCTGCGCGGCAAGGTGGTCATGGTCAATTTCTGGGCCACCAGCTGCACCACCTGCGTGGGCGAGATGCCGCAGATGATCGAGACCTACAACAAGTTCAAGGACCGTGGCCTGGACTTCGTGGCCGTGGCCATGAGCTATGACCCGCCCAACTACGTGCTGAACTACACCGAAACCCGCAAGCTGCCCTTCAAGGTCGCGCTGGACCCGCAAGACACGCTGGCCAAGGCCTTCGGCGACGTCAAGCTGACCCCGACCACCTTCGTCATCGGCAAGGATGGCAACATCATCAAGCGCTATGTCGGTGAGCCGCAGTTCGCCGAACTGCACCAGTTGCTGGAAAAGGCCCTGGCGGCCGCCTGAGCCCTGCGCCACCCTCCCCCCCAAAAGCCGGCTGTGATGCCGGCTTTTTCATTTCCGATTGCAATCGGGCAACTGCAAGGAACATCCCTGCGCCTGACCTAGTCCAAGATATTCATATTGCTGTCATGACAAGCACTTGCGTGCCTCTGCCGACACCTTCACAACAAAGGAGGCTGACATGAAATTCCGGACCATTTTCCTGATTGTGCTGCTGGCGCTGGTCGCCATCTTCGCCGCGGTCAACTGGACGGCCTTTACGGCCACGACCACGCTGTCGCTGATCTATACCGAGTTCCAGGCGCCGCTGGGTGCGGTGATGCTGGGCGTGGTGGTGGTGCTGACGGCCTTCTTCCTGCTCTACATCCTGGCGCTGCAGACGACCGTGATGCTGGAAAGCCGGCGCCTGACCAAGCAGCTGGAAGCGCAGCGCGCCCTGGCCGACCAGGCCGAGCATTCGCGCTTCAACGACCTGCGCGGCTATCTGAAGACCGAGCTGGAGCAGTTGCAGCAGCGCCAGAGCGAACAGCAAACCCTGCTGGCGCAGCGCCTGGATGCCTTGCAGCGTGACATCCACCAGCGCGTGGAACAGACCGAAAACGCCGTCGCGGCCCAGGTCGGCGAGCTCGATGACCGCCTGCAGCGCCAGCGCGTGACTACCCTGCCCCAGAATCTGGCGTAATTCTTCCAACGCACACGCAAAAAAGGCTGGAACCTCGCGGATCCAGCCTTTTTCTTCATTTAATGCCTTTTGGAGGCATTTCCAGGGTACTTAGACGCCGTAACGGGTCCGATACGCTGCCACCGCATCCTTGTACTGGCTCAGGCGGGCATCGCCGCCGTTGGAGATGTACTCGAAGAGGTCATTGAGGTTGCCGATGGAGATGACCGGCATGTCGTACTCGCGCGCCACTTCCTGCACGGCCGAGAGTTCGGAGAGCGCACCATCCTTGCCCGAGCGCTCCATGCGGTCCAGTGCGATCAGCACGGCGCAGGGGGTGGCACCGGCGGCGCGGATCATGTCCACCGACTCGCGCACCGAGGTGCCGGCCGAGATGACGTCATCGATGATGACGACCTTGCCCTGCAGCTTGGCGCCGACGATGGTGCCGCCTTCGCCGTGGTCCTTGGCTTCCTTGCGGTTGAAGGCGAAGGGCACGTTGCGGCCCATGCCGGCCAGCGCCACGGCAGTGGCCGAGGCCAGGGTGATGCCCTTGTAGGCGGGGCCGAACAGCATGTCATATTCCACACCCGAATCCTGCAGGGTCTGGGCGTAGAAGCGGGCCACCTGGGCCAGGGTCGCGCCCTCGCTGAAGAGGCCGGCGTTGAAGAAGTAAGGCGAGGTACGGCCTGCCTTGGTGACGAATTCGCCAAAGCGCAGCACGCCGGCCGATACCGCGAATTCGATGAATTCCTGTCGCAAGTTGCTCACAATGTATTTCCCGGGAAGAGTCAAAACGGAAGGTGCGGACCGCGCCCGCTTGCCGCAGGGCAAGGCAGCACGGTGGCAAAGCCTTCATCAGGCCGCCATTTTAAATGATTCATCCTATCGGTTATGCTACCGGCCTTAATGAACACGCTTGCACAACAAGCAAACAGGACATCCATGCCAAAAATCGTCTCCGCCAACCTCAACGGAATCCGCTCGGCCGCCAAGAAGGGCTTCTTCGAGTGGATGCAGAAGGAAGCGCCGGACTTCGTCTGCGTGCAGGAACTCAAGGCCCAGGCCGCCGACATGACCGAGGACTTCCTGGCCCCGGCCGGCTATGTCGGCCATTTCCACTATGCCCAGAAGAAGGGCTACTCGGGCGTGGGCGTCTACAGCCGCCGCCAGCCGGACTCGGTGCGCATCGGCTTCGGCAATACCGAATTCGATGACGAAGGCCGCTATGTCGAATGCGACTACGGCGACCTGACCGTGATCTCGCTCTATGCGCCCTCGGGTTCCTCCAGCGAGGAGCGCCAGGAAGCCAAGTTCCGCTTCATGGAAGCCTTCCTGCCGCACCTGATGGAGTTGGAAAAGAGCGGCCGCGAAGTGGTCATCTGCGGCGACTGGAACATCGCCCACAAGGAAATCGACCTGAAGAACTGGAAGAGCAACCAGAAGAATTCCGGCTTTTTGCCGGAAGAGCGCGCCTGGATGACACGCATCTTCGACCAACTGGGCCTGGTGGACGTCTACCGCCGCCTGCATCCGGAGACCACCGGCGAAGCCTACACCTGGTGGAGCAATCGCGGCCAGGCCTGGGCCAACAACGTGGGGTGGCGTATCGATTACCATGTGTCCACGCCGGGCATTGCGGCCAGGGCGGTGAGTGCGGCGATCTACAAGGAACAGCGCTTTTCGGATCATGCGCCGCTGACGGTGGTGTACGGCGACTAAGCCACACTGAGCTCGCCAACAAAAAGCCCTCGCACCGTGAAGTGCGAGGGCTTTGTCGTTTCCGGCCGGCCGGAAATCAGGCGTCGGGAGCTGCTGCCTTCTTCGGCGTCGCCTTGCGCAGGGCCGGCTTCTTGGCCGCTGCCGCCTTGGTCTTGGTGGCAGTGGTCTTGGCTGCCGTTTTGGTCGCCGTCTTCTTGGCGGCCGGCTTGGCGGCTGCCTCGTCGGCACCATCATCAGCGTCCGCCGCCTTGCCCTTGGCGGGCGCCTTGGCCTTGCGTTCCTCGAACTCGAAGCTGATCTTGCCATCCTTGCCACGCACCAGGAAAGCCTTGAAAGGCCGGCGCGTGCGCTGCGAGATGAAGCCCGGCAGCAGGTCGGTCTTGCCGTCGTTCAGAAGCTTGCTCATCTGCTCCGGCAGGATCTCCTGCTGCAAGATGATGCGGCTGCTGCGGAAGTCGCAGGCCTTGGGCTTGGCCACGGTCTTCTCGCACACATAGGCCAGGCCCATTTCGTAGACGCCGCTGCCGCACTTGGGGCAGGCGCCCAGCGGGGTCTGCTCGCTGAAGTCGACCGGCTCGCCGCCTTCGCCGTCCGCCTGGTCCTGGCCGAAGTCGAATTCCAGCTTGAAGTTCTTGATCTCTTCGTCGCGCGAAATCTTCAGGATGGCCGCAAACGGACGGCCCATCTTGGAACGGAAGCCCTGCAGCGGGCCGATAGTGCGGTTCTGCAGCAGCTCTTCCACCTCGGCGATCTCGAACTGACGGCCACCGGGCACCTTGCTCATCGAGAATTCACACTTGGTGCAAGCGAAGCGACGGTAATTTTCCTTCACCACGCCACCGCAGTTGGGGCAAGGCGTGTGCAGCGTCGCGTAGTCGCCGGGGATGGTGTCGTTGTCGTATTCCTTGGCGCGCTTGACGATGATCTGGGTCATCTGCGCGATTTCGCGCATGAACTCGTCACGGCTGATCTTGCCGCGTTCCATCTGGGCCAGCTTGTGTTCCCACTCGCCGGTCAGTTCGGGTTCGGTCAGTTCGTCCACGCCCAGGCCGTGCAGCAGCGTCATCAGCTGGAAGGCCTTGGCGGTGGGCATCATTTCGCGGCCTTCGCGCAGCAGGTACTTTTCGTTGAGCAGACCTTCGATGATGGCCGCACGCGTGGCCGGCGTGCCCAGGCCCTTGCCGGCCATGGCTTCGCGCAGTTCATCCGAATCCACCAGCTTGCCCGCGCCTTCCATGGCCGACAGCAGCGTGGCTTCGGTGTAGCGGGCTGGCGGCTTGGTGACCAGGCCGTTGGCGGTGACCTTGTCGGTCTTGACCTTCTCGCCCGGAGCCACGGCGACCAGGTTGCCGCCGCCTTCCTTGTCCTTGTCGTCTTCCTCGACCTGCTTGCCGTAGATGGCCAGCCAGCCGGGGTTGATCATGACTTTACCTTCGCTCTTGAACTGGTGGCCCGACACTTCCGTGAAGCGGGTGGTCACCTGGAACTCGGCCGGCGGGAAGAACACCGCCATGAAGCGGCGCGTCACCAGGTCGTAGAGCTTCTGTTCCGGCTCCGACAGGTTCTTGGGCACCTGGGTGGTCGGGATGATGGCGAAGTGGTCGCTGATCTTGGTGTTGTCGAAGATGCGCTTGTTCGGCTTGACCCAGCCTTGCTTCAAGATCTGCTTGGAGAACTGGTGGTAATTGTTGTTCTCCGCCAGCGCCTCCATGGTGTCCTTGACCGTGTTGATGTAGTCCTCGGGCAGGTGGCGCGAATCGGTACGCGGATAGGTCAGCACCTTGTGCTTTTCATACAGCGCCTGGGCCAGGCCCAGGGTGTTCTTGGCCGAGAAGCCAAAGCGCGAGTTGGCCTCGCGTTGCAGGCTGGTCAGGTCGAACAGACCAGGCGACATCTGCGTGGTCGGCTTGGATTCCTCGGTGACATTGCCCGGCTTGTCGCGGCAGGCGGCCACGATGGAGTCGGCTGCGGCTTTGCTCCACAGGCGCTCGGGGCGCTTCTCGGGATCGGCTTCATCCTTCTTGTGGCCCTTGTCCAGCCAGCGGCCCTTGTAGATGCCGGCAGCGCAGACGAACTCGGCATGCACTTCCCAGTAGTCGCGCGGGACGAACTTCTTGATCTTCTCTTCACGCTCCACCACGATGGACAGCGTAGGCGTCTGCACGCGGCCCACGGTGGTCAGATAGAAGCCGCCCTCCTTCGAATTGAAGGCGGTCATGGCGCGGGTGCCGTTGATGCCGATCAGCCAGTCGGCTTCGCTGCGGCAACGCGCGGCATTGGCCAGCGGGAGCATTTCTTCATCATCGCGCAGATGGGCAAAGCCCTCGCGGATGGCGCCGGGGGTCATCGATTGCAGCCACAGGCGCTTCACCGGCTGCTTGGCCTTGGTGTATTGCGCGATCAGGCGGAAGATAAGTTCACCTTCGCGGCCCGCGTCACAGGCGTTGATGAGGGTGGTCACATCCTTGCGCTTGATGAGCTTGGAGAGCACCTTCAGGCGCGACTCGGTCTTGGCGATCGGATTGAGCGCAAAGTGCGGCGGAATCATCGGCAGGTGGGTGAAACTCCACTTGCCGCGCTTGACGTCGTATTCCTCGGGGACTGCGATTTCCAGCAGGTGACCGACAGCCGAGGACAGGATGTACTCGTCGGATTCGAAATACTCATCGTGCTTGGTGAAGCCGCCGAGCGTCTTCGCGATGTCGTTCGCGACAGAGGGCTTCTCGGCAATGATGAGGGTCTTGCTCATAAGTATGGATCTCGGTGGTGAGAGGTCAGTTGCTGGCGTGTTGCGGAAATGCGATCAGCCTCACATGGGGCCGGAATGTCCCGAAACAACGCCATGCCATCCCAGGCGGGAAACGATGCGCGGCGGCGAGCTGGGCAAGTGGCCGGCGTTTCATTGCCTGTGGACAACGGAATTTTTATATAGTAGCCAATATCGGGCCAATGCGGGGGAATGATAAGCGTGATGCAAATGAAACGGCAAGCACAAGGGCTTGCCGTTTCAATGAATCATGCGCTTTTCCGGGCTTTCATGTTCATTCCTGCTCATTCATGTCGAAATGGCTTGAAATGAAGCAACAACGCCAGGATGCGGCGTCAGCACGATGTCAGCAAGGCTCCCTCCCAGCCCTGTCGCTCGTGCCAGGCCGGTGCTTTCAGTGCAGCAGGCGAGGTTCGGTGTCGTCCTCGTCGAGGAACAGCTCCTCGAACATCAGACCGTCCGGTTCCTTGCCCTGGCTCCACAGCACCATCAGGACGATGACCTTGAGCTTTTCCAGGCCGACCGGCGCTTCACCGGCGGCCAGGGCGCGCTCGATGACGATCTCGCGCTGGATCGGGTCCAGCATCTTGGCCGATTCGAGGAACTGGATGAAACCGATGGCTTCCACGCCCAGAACATCGCTTTCCTGGGTCGCATAGATGCGCGTACCGAAGGAGAAGGCGGTCTGTCGGGGATAGTTGTCGGCGAACTCATGATTGGCGACTTCAAGATCCGTCAGCCATCCGAGTGCCTGGGAGATTTCATCTTCTTCGAAACCAATCGCGGACAACTTCTTGACGAGCGCCTCGGGTTCGGGGCAGGCATCAGGGCGATAGTAGGTTTCGTACAGGTAAACGAGGACATCAAACATGTTCGTACTCTATCGCGAAGGTTATGAATGTACAAGTCAGCCAAGTCCAGTATGGCAGGATTTGCGGCGCTGCGGGGATAATTTCTTCACACGAGTCGACGATAACGTGCACCCGGCAGCAACTCCACCCAACCCTGCAGTTCCAGCGTTAGCAAACTCCCTGCCAGGGCCGCTGCATCAAGGCCGCAGCGCTGGGCGAGGGTATCGGCATCCACAGGATCATGACCCAGGCTCTGCAGTACACGTCGGCTTGCCGGATCGACATCTTCCACGGCGGCAGGTGAAGTTTCCTGCACGACAGCTTGCTGCGAAGACAACACGGACCATGCGGGCAATTCATCGAGGATGTCTTGCGTGGTCTCCACCAGCTTGGCGCCCTGGCGGATGAGCTGATGACAGCCCTTGGACAGCGGGGCATGAATGGAGCCGGGAATGGCAAACACATCTCGCCCCTGCTCGGCCGCCATGCGCGCGGTGATGAGCGAGCCCGACTGGGCTGCCGCCTCCACCACCAGCACGGCGCGCGACAAGCCCGAGATGATCCGGTTGCGGCGTGGAAAGTTGGCCGCCAGCGGCGGCGTAGCCAGCGCATATTCACTGACGATGCAGCCGCCCTCGGCAATGCGTTGTGCCAGCGCCCGGTTACGCTGGGGATAATCCAGATCGATGCCGGTGCCGATCACCGCCACCGTCGAACCGGTCCCGCTGAGCCCACCCGCATGGGCCGCCGCATCGATGCCCAAGGCCAGCCCGGAGACGATGGTGATGCCGGCCCGGCTCAGTTCCTCGGAAAAACGCGCCGCATGCAGCACGCCCTGGGTCGTGGCATTGCGGCTGCCGACCACGGCCAGGGCCGTACGCGCCAGCAACGCCGGATTGCCGCGCAGATACAGCAGCAAGGGCGGATCGGCAATCTGCAACAGGCCCGGCGGATAGGCTGCATCGGCCAGCGTGACGATGGACTGCCCCGGCACCTGCACCCACGCCAGCGTGGCCGCGATGCGTTCACATTGCTGCGCCGTGGGTGCCCGCAACAAGCTGGCCGCCACCGGCGCCGGCACCACCTCGCGAATGGCCTGCGCATCAGCCTGCCAGAGATTGCCCGGCAAACCGAACACCGACAACAGCCGGCGCGCCAGCACCGGACCGACACCGTCGGTCATCGCCAGGCGCAGCCAGGACGCCAGATCGGCAGACTCTTGATGGAAATGCTCTTGCATGACAGGAAATGAAGTTTTGCGCATCAGATGCCCGCTCAAGGCCGCGCAGCGCGGCTCTCCGGGCGAGCCGGGGGCTGGCTGTGATACACTTTTCCAATTGATCGGGAAACCCTTGGCCGCCGGGCCATGCAGCACACGCCAGCCAAAGAGGGCAATTGTGCTGCCGCCGCGCTTGAAGCGTCGCGCTCCGGCCACATTTACACGATAAATCCCGAAATGAATTCCCTGGACGCTCGCAAAATGACGAGATCCGGCCTGAACCAGGTCCCCCGAGACCGAATCCCAAGCTTACCGAGAACCCACGTATGGCCCTGCTGAACATCCTCCGTTACCCCGATCCGCGCCTGCACAAGATCGCCGCCCCCGTAACCGTCTTCGACGAGCGCATCAAGAAACTGGTGGCTGACATGGCCGAGACCATGTATGCCGCGCCCGGCGTGGGCCTGGCCGCGTCCCAGGTGGACGTGCATGAGCAGGTGGTGGTCATCGACGTCTCCGACGAGGGCAAGAACCTGCAGGTCTTCATCAATCCCGAGATCCTCTGGGCCAGTGAAGAGAAGCGCGTCTACGACGAGGGCTGCCTGTCGGTGCCCGGCATCTACGATGGCGTGGAGCGTCCGGCCCGCGTGAAGGTGCGCGCCTTTGATGCCGACGGCAAGGCCTTCGAGGTCGATGCCGATGATCTGCTGGCCGTGTGCATCCAGCACGAGATGGATCACCTGAAGGGCAAGGTCTTCGTCGAATATCTCTCGCCGTTGAAGCGCAACCGCATCAAGACCAAGCTGCAGAAGGAAGAGCGCGAGATGAAGAAGAAGGCGGGCTGAAGCGCCTGCCCCATCCGAGATGAAAAATAACGCCGGCCGGGTCATCCCCGCCGGCGTTTTTCATTGATGCGTCATCTGCATCAATGCCATCGATTGATGCAGAAAGACTTACACCGCCACGAAGCGATACACCCCATCCTCTCCCAGCATCCGCCTGACCGCACCGTCAACCCAGAGCTTGTGCAAGTGGGCCACCGCCTCGCCCAGCGCAAAGGAGAGCTGGTGCGTATCCAGCGGCCGCTTGAACATCACCGGCAGGATATCCACGCCCGTCTGCGGCGTGGCGCAGGCGTGCAACACTTCGGCCAGACGCTCGCGGTGATGATCGTTCAACTGCGCGATACGCGTATGCAGGCCACGGAAGGGCTTGCCATGCGAAGGCAGCACCAGCACCTCAGCCGGCAGGTGGCCATACTTCTTCAGGGAATCCAGATACTGCTGCACGGGATTGCTCTCCGGCTCGATGGCAAACACCGAGACATTGGTGGAGATGCGCGGCAACACCATATCCCCCGAAATCAGCACATTGAGCGCTGCGCAGTACAGCGACACGTGCTCCGGTGAATGCCCGAAACCGGTGATGATGTCCCAATCCCTTCCACCGATGCGCACTGCGTGACCGTCCTGCATGCGGTGATACGCATGCGGCACCGCCGGCACCAGATCCTGGTAATAGGAATTGCGCCCCTGCAGTGTGGCTATCGTCTCGGGGTCGGCCAGCCCGTGGCGCCGGAAATGCGGTGTGGCCGCCGTGCCCTCGGCCCCCGGCAAGGCCGCCGACATCACGCGCGCAAAGGCGTAATCGCCGGTGCTCATCCACAGCGGCGCCTGCCAGCGTCGGCACAGCCAGTCGGCCAGGCCCACATGATCCGGATGGCAATGCGTGACCAGCACGCGCAGGATGGGCAGTCCGTCGAGCTCCTCGGCGAAGATGCGCTCCCAGGCCGCGCGAGTGTCGTCGGTGGCGATGCCGCAATCGATCACGGTCCAGCCACGCTGGCGGCCCTGCGGCGTTTCTACCTCGTCCTCCAGCAACCAGAGATTGATGTGATTCAGGGCAAAGGGCAGGCCCATGCGCAGCCAGCGCACACCCGGCGCCACCTCCATGGTGTGGCCGGTGTCGGGCAAGGTGTCGCCGAAGGCGTAGTCGAGCTGGGATTCAAGAGCATTCATCAGTAAGCCTGGCGATCATCGAGAAGGGAAGTCATGCGCTGTCGCGCCAGCCCTGCATTTTTTGCTGGACGACAGGGCACAATATACTTTACGTTAACGTAAAGTGCCAGACCAACCCATCGATTCGTCCCATGCCTACCTACACCATCACCGAACTGGCCGAAGAATTCGCGATCACGCCCCGTGCGATCCGGTTCTACGAAGACCACGGCATCCTCAATCCCAAGCGCGAGGGCGTGGGCGGGCGGCATCGGGTCTATCCGGCGCGCGAACGTACGCGCCTGAAGCTCACGCTGCGCGGCAAGCGTCTGGGCTTTACGCTCGCCGAGATCAAGGACCTGATCGACATGTACGAGTCGCCCAAGGATACGCAGCCACAATTGCAGCGCTTCCTGGGCCTGTTGCAGCAGCATCGCGAGAAACTGGAACAGCAACGCGAAGACCTGGAACTGACCCTTTCCGAAATCGCCGCGCACGAAGAAGAATGCCGGCAACTGCTGGTCGAGGCCAAACCGAAAACCAGACGCAAGGCGGTGGCCGCCTGACCTATACGGAAAACAGAGGCCCTCACGCCATCACCATTGACGTCAACGTCAAGCAACAGCATCCCATGATCAGAACAATAATTTCCCACTACCCAACGAGGAGACACCCATGATCCACCTGCCCGGCCTCACCTTCGACCACGGCGAGGACATCGCCGCCCTGCGTGAAGCGGTCGCCGCCTTCGCGCACACCGAGATTGCCCCGCGCGCAGCCGAGATCGACCGCAGCGACCAGTTCCCCATGGACCTGTGGAAGAAGCTGGGCGAGCTGGGCGTGCTGGGCATCACCGTGGGCGAGGAATATGGCGGTGCCGGGCTGGGCTATCTGGCCCACATCATCGCCATGGAAGAAATCTCGCGCGCCTCAGCCTCGGTGGGGCTGTCCTACGGGGCGCATTCCAACCTGTGCGTGAACCAGATCAAGCGCAACGGCAACGAAGAGCAAAAGCGCAAGTACCTGCCCAAACTGATCTCGGGCGACTTCATCGGTGCACTGGCCATGTCCGAACCCAATGCCGGCTCCGACGTGGTGAGCATGAAACTGCGTGCCGACAAGAAGGGCGACCGCTACGTGCTCAACGGCAGCAAGATGTGGATCACCAATGGCCCCGATGCGGACGTGCTGGTGGTCTATGCCAAGACCGATGTGGAGGCCGGCGCGCGCGGCATGACCGCCTTCCTGGTGGAAAAAGGATACAAAGGATTTTCCGTCGCGCAGAAACTGGACAAGCTCGGCATGCGCGGCTCCCACACTGGCGAACTGGTGTTCCAGGATTGCGAGGTGCCCGAGGAAAACATCCTGGGCGGCATTGGCCGTGGCGTCAACGTCCTGATGTCGGGCCTGGACTTCGAGCGCAGCGTGCTCTCGGGCGGGCCGCTGGGCATCATGCAGGCCTGCATGGATGTGGTGGTCCCCTACGTGCATGACCGCAAGCAGTTCGGCCAGGCCATCGGCGAATTCCAGCTGATGCAGGGCAAGCTGGCCGACATGTATTCCACCATGATGGCCTGCAAGGCCTACGTCTATGCGGTGGGCCAGGCCTGTGATCGCGCCGACAGCGCCGACAAGGTGCGCGCCCTGCGCAAGGATGCTGCCGGTGCCATCCTGTATTCGGCCGAGAAGGCCACCTGGATGGCCGGAGAAGCGATCCAGTCGCTGGGCGGCAATGGCTACATCAACGAGTATCCCGTGGGCCGCCTGTGGCGCGATGCCAAGCTCTACGAGATCGGTGCCGGCACCAGCGAGATCCGCCGCATGCTGATCGGCCGCGAACTGTTCGCCGATACGCTGTAAGCGCCCTCGCCTCTTTTCAAACTTCAGACACGACGGACATCATGAGTACACCCATCGATTTCTACTTCGACTTCAGCTCGCCCTATGGCTACTTCGCTGCTGTCGAGATCGACAAGCTGGCCGCGAAATACGGTCGCGGCGTCAACTGGCATCCCATCCTGCTGGGCCCCATCTTCAAGGCGCTGGGGACCAATTCGCTGGTCAACATCCCGGTCAAGGGCGACTACTCGCGCCACGACATGGAGCGTACTGCGCGCTTCCACAACATCTTCTACAAGGCCCCGAGCCAGTTCCCCATCGGCACGCAGGTCGCTGCGCGCGCCACGCTGTGGGTGCAGCAGACCCAGCCGGCCAAGGCGGTGGACCTGATCAAGACCTTGTACAGCGCCTACTTCACCGAAGACATCGACATCAGCGTGCCCGAAAACGTGCTGCGCATCGCCGCCGACAATGGCATCGACCGCGCCGCGCTGGAAGCGGCGCTGGGCTCGCCGGAACTGAAGGAGCAACTACGCGCGAGCACCGACGCCGCTGGCCGCGCCGGCGTCTTCGGCTCGCCCTTCATGATCGTCGATGGCGAACAATTCTGGGGCTTCGACCGCTTCACCCAGCTGGAAGCCTTCCTCAAGAACGGAAAGATCTGATGAGCACCAAGAAGGACAAGTCCGGCCCCTGCCCCTGCGGCCAGCCCGGCTTCGAGACATGCTGTGGCCGCTTCATCACCGGCGGCCAGGTACCGGCCACGGCCGAGCTGCTGATGCGCTCGCGCTACAGCGCCTTCGCCCTGCGCGATGAAGCCTACCTGCGCGCGACCTGGTTCCCGGACACGCTGCCGGAAGAAGAACTGACCAGCGAAACCGACGTCAAGTGGATCGGCCTGGACATCAAGAAACACCAGCACGCCAGCGGCAGCGATGAGGCCACCGTCGAATTCGTGGCGCGCTTCAAGGTCGGCGGCAAGGCGCACCGCCTGCACGAGATCAGCAACTTCGTGCGCCAGCCCGATGAGAGCGGGCAGGCGCGCTGGTACTACGTGGATGGGCGCTTTCCGGACGGGTGACGTTTTCTGCACCATGCCCCGCCTGCCGTGCGCCTGAGCGCCCGAGAGCACAACAAGAAACTGAACAGAGAGACGAAAAACCATGCCGCAGATTGAAAGCAAGCTCAACCCGCGCAGCGAGGAATTCCAGCACAACCGCGATGCCATGCAGCGCATCGTCGACGATCTGCGGCAGAAGGTGGCCGCCATTGCCGAAGGTGGCGGCCAAGCCGCGCGTGACAAGCACGTGGCACGCGGCAAGCTGCTGCCGCGCGAGCGCGTGCAGATGTTGCTGGACCCCGGCACGCCCTTCCTGGAATTCTCGCAACTGGCCGCCTACGGCATGTACCGCGAGAAGGACCGCGACGGCAACCTCAAGGACGCCGCGCCCTCGGCCGGCATCATCACCGGCATCGGCCGCGTGGCCGGGCAGGAATGCGTGATCGTCTGCAATGATGCCACCGTCAAGGGCGGCACCTATTACCCGATGACGGCCAAGAAGCACCTGCGCGCGCAAGAGATCGCCGAATTCAATCACCTGCCCTGCATCTATCTGGTCGACAGCGGCGGGGCCAACCTGCCCAATCAGGATGAGGTCTTCCCCGACCGCGACCACTTCGGTCGCATCTTCTACAACCAGGCCAACCTCTCGGCCAGGGGCATCCCGCAGATCGCCGTGGTGATGGGCTCCTGCACCGCAGGCGGCGCGTATGTACCGGCCATGAGCGATGAATCCATCATCGTCAAGGAGCAGGCCACCATCTTCCTGGCCGGGCCGCCGCTGGTCAAAGCGGCCACCGGTGAGGTGGTGACGGCTGAAGAGCTGGGCGGCGGCGACGTCCACACGCGCCTCTCGGGCGTGGCCGATCATCTGGCACAGGATGACACCCATGCCCTGGCCATCGCGCGCAACATCGTCAGCCACCTGAACCGCCGCAAACCCCAGCAGCTGGCCGTACGCGAGAGCGTGGAACCGAAGTATCCGGCGCAGGAACTGTATGGCGTGATCCCCACCGATACGCGCAAGCCCTTCGACGTGCGCGAGGTCATCGCCCGCATCGTCGATGGCAGCGAGTTCGATGAATTCAAGGCGCGCTACGGTACCACGCTGGTGTGCGGCTTCGCGCACCTGCACGGCATGCCGGTGGGCATCATCGCCAACAACGGCATCCTGTTTTCAGAAGCCGCCGAGAAGGGCACGCACTTCATCGAACTGTGCTGCCAGCGCAAGATCCCGCTGATCTTCCTGCAGAACATCACCGGCTTCATGGTCGGCAAGAAGGCCGAGAACGAGGGCATTGCACGCCATGGTGCAAAAATGGTCACGGCCGTCTCCACCGCCAAGGTGCCCAAGCTCACCGTCATCATCGGCGGCAGTTTCGGTGCGGGCAACTATGGCATGTGCGGCCGCGCCTTCTCGCCGCGCTTCCTGTGGATGTGGCCCAATGCGCGCATCTCGGTGATGGGCGGCGAGCAGGCCGCCAGCGTGCTGGCCACCGTCAAGCGCGACGGCATCGAAACGCGCGGCGGCAGCTGGAGCGCAGAAGAGGAAGCCGCCTTCAAGGAGCCCATCCGCGCCCAATATGAAACCCAGGGCCATCCGTATTACGCCTCGGCCCGGCTGTGGGACGACGGCGTGATCGATCCCGCCGATACCCGCCAGGTATTGGCGTTGGGATTGTCCGCCGCCCTGAACGCCCCCATCGAAGAGACCCGGTTCGGTGTCTTCCGCATCTGACGCGCGCCACCGAGGAGAGACCATGTTCACCAAGATCCTGATCGCCAATCGTGGCGAAATCGCTTGCCGCGTGGCCGCCACCGCCCGCCGCATGGGCATTGCCACCGTGGCCGTGTATTCCGATGCCGACGCGCACGCCAAGCATGTGGCCGCCTGCGATGAGAGCGTGCATATCGGCCCGGCACCGGCCAAGGAAAGCTATCTCTGTGCCGACAAGATCATCGCCGCCGCCCTCGCCACGGGCGCGCAGGCGATCCACCCCGGCTACGGCTTCCTGTCGGAGAACGCCGGGTTCGCCCAGGCTTGCGCCGATGCCGGCCTGGTCTTCATCGGCCCGCCGGCCTCGGCCATCGATGCCATGGGCTCCAAATCCGCCGCCAAGGCCCTGATGGAGAAGGCTGCCGTCCCCCTGGTGCCGGGCTACCACGGTGAACGCCAGGAGAGCGATTTCCTGCGCGCCGAAGCTGACCGCATCGGTTACCCGGTGCTGCTCAAGGCCAGTGCCGGTGGCGGTGGCAAGGGCATGCGCGTGGTCGAACGCAGTGAAGATTTTGAAGCGGCACTGGCCTCCTGCAAGCGCGAAGCGATTTCCAGTTTCGGCGATGACCGCGTGCTGGTGGAGAAATACCTGACCCGTCCGCGCCATATCGAGATCCAGGTCTTTGCCGATGGCCATGGCCATTGCGTCTATCTCTTCGAGCGCGACTGCTCGGTGCAGCGCCGCCATCAGAAGGTGCTGGAAGAAGCGCCCGCGCCCGGCATGCACCCTGATCGTCGCGCGGCCATGGGCGAGGCTGCCGTCGCTGCCGCCCGTGCGGTCGGCTACGTCGGTGCAGGCACGGTGGAATTCATCGCCAACCAGGATGGCAGTTTCTATTTCATGGAGATGAACACCCGCCTGCAGGTCGAGCACCCCGTCACGGAAATGATTACCGGACTCGATCTGGTGGAGTGGCAATTGCGCGTAGCCTCCGGCGAAACCCTGCCACTGAAGCAGGAGCAGTTGCGCCTCCATGGTCACGCCATCGAGGCGCGCATCTATGCCGAGAATCCCGAGAAGGGCTTCCTGCCCTCCATCGGTACCCTCACCCGCATGCGCAGCGCGCCCGCCGTGGAATTCACGCTGGCCGCGCCCGGCGCCACGCAACCCGCAGCCGTGCGCATCGATGCGGGCGTACGCGAAGGCGATGCCATCTCGCCCTTCTATGATCCGATGATCGCCAAGCTCATTGTCTGGGGCGAGGATCGCGACGCGGCCCTGCGCAACATGGCACGGGCGCTGGCGCAATACCAGGTGGTCGGGCTGGCGACCAACATCGGCTTTCTGCAGCGGTTGATAGCAGGCCAGGCATTTGCGACAGCCGATCTCGATACCGGCCTGATCGAACGTCACCGCGAGACCCTCTTCCCGACCCCGGCCCGGCCCACGACCGAGACGCTGGCGCTGGCCAGCGCCGCGCTGCTGCAACAGGAAAAGCGCGGTCAGGCCAACAACGATCCGTGGGCGCAGACCAGCGGCTGGCGTCTCAATATGCCGCTGTGCCGCACGCTGTCCTTCGAGGATGAATCGGGCCACAGCAGCGTGAAGATTGACTATGCAGGAGACGGCCAGCACTGGCAGTTGCAGGTCGATGGCAGCACGCATACCCTCGCGCTGCATGAGAGTGACACGGAGAGCCTGCTCATCAACCTGGATGGCCGCACCCTGCGCGCCCACGTCGCGCGCGAGGGCCAATGGCTGCACCTCTTCGATGGCCGCAGCCAGCACAGCCTGCGCTACCTCGACCCGATGGCCCACGCCGGCCACGCCGAGGCCGAGGGCGGACGCCTGACCGCGCCCATGCCCGGCAAGATCGTCGCGCTGCTGGTGGAGCAGGGCGCGAGCGTGGCGCAAGGCACGCCGCTGCTCATCATGGAAGCCATGAAGATGGAGCACACCATCGCCGCGCCCTCGGCCGGCACCGTGGAAGCGCTGCGCTATGCCGTCGGCGATCAGGTGGCCGAAGGTGCGCAGCTGCTGGACTTCAAGGCCGCGTGAGCAACGCACCGTGAACACGTCCGCACTGCGCCTGCCACCCTCGCTGCACGTGCTGGAGCGGGGCTGGCTGTCGTCCAACAACGTGCTGCTGTTCGGCCGCGATGAAGTCGTCATGATCGACAGCGGCTACGTCACGCATGCCGAACAGACGCAGACGCTGGTGCGCCACGTGCTGCACCAGCGCGGGCGTAAGCGACTCGATGTGCTGCTCAATACCCATCTGCATTCGGACCACTGCGGCGGCAATGCCGCGCTGCAGGCGGCGTATGACTGCCGCATCGCCATCCCCGCCGCCGAAGATGACAAGGTGCGCCGCTGGGACGAAGATGCCCTGAGCTACCGCGCCACCGGCCAACGCTGCCCGCGCTTTGCGCATGACCAGCTCATCCGCAGCGGCGATGTGCTGCGCCTGGGTGATCTCGACTGGACTGCCCTGGCTGCACCGGGCCATGATCCGCATGCGCTGCTGCTGTATTGCGCGCAGGAGGGTGTGCTGATCTCGGCCGATGCCTTGTGGCGCAATGGCTTCGGGATCATCTTTCCGGAGCTCGATGGCGAATCCGGTTTCGAGGAGGCGCGCGCCACGCTGGAGCTGATCCGCAGCCTCGATGTGCGCACCGTGATTCCCGGCCATGGTGCGCCCTTCACCGAGGTGGACGATGCGCTGGAGAAGGCCTTCTCGCGCCTGGATTATCTGCAGGCCGATCCGCTGCGCAATGCGCACAATGGCGTCAAGGTCCTGGTGAAGTTTCTGTTGCTGGAACGTGGCCGGATTGCACTGGCGGACTTGCCGACGATGATGCGAGAGATCCCCTTGTTGCGCATCACCAATGCGCGCTTCCTGCAGATGGACGATGCCGCCCTGGCCGACTGGTGCGTGGCGCAACTGCAGAAGGCGGGGGCGGCGGCCAGCGATGGGGTCTTCCTGCTGGATCGCTGAATACGGGCCTGCGCGGCAGAGGGGGTGGGGGTGCTGTTATCATTTCCGGCTTGTCCTGCTGCGGGCCTTGTGCCCACTTTAAACCACCATGAACGATACCGCCGCCCTGCCCTCTTCCGCCCAACGCGTTGCCGACCTGCTGGCCGCGATGGGCCATGACAAACCGGTCACGATGCTGCCCTCGACCGGCCGGACCTCGGCCGAAGCCGCTGCGGCCGTGGGTTGCCGCGTGGCCGAGATTGCCAAGTCCATCATCTTCCGGCGCGTGGCTGACGGTGCGCCGGTGCTGGTCATTGCCAGCGGTGCCAACCGGGTGGACGAAGCCAAGGTCACGGCCCTGACCGGCCCGCTGGGCAAGGCCGATGCCAAGTTCGTGCGGGACACCACCGGTTATGCCATCGGAGGCGTCTGCCCCATCGGCCACGTGGTCAAGCCGGTGATGCTGATCGACCGTGACCTGTTCAACTTTGACAGTGTCTGGGCGGCGGCCGGCCATCCGCATGCCGTCTTCAACCTCACGGCCGCGCAGCTGGAGAAGATGACCGGCGGCACGGTGGCCGATGTGCGGCTTGATGCCGCGCCAGTAGCAAACTGAATGCGTTGACAGCCAGCCACGCATCACAACAACCCCAACGGAGACCCGCATGATGAGCCTGCCCAAGAAAGTGAAGATCGTTGAAGTCGGACCGCGCGACGGTTTGCAGAACGAGAAGGAAACCATTTCCGCCGAGGTCAAGATCGAGCTGGTGAACCGGCTTTCGGCGGCGGGTTTTCCGAATGTGGAGGCGGCTTCTTTCGTCTCGCCCAAGTGGGTGCCGCAGATGGCGACCTCCAGCGAGGTCATGCACGGCATCACGCGCAGGTCGGGCGTGGTGTATTCCGCGCTGGTGCCCAACATGAAGGGCTTCGAGGCGGCGCTGGAAGCGGGGGTGGATGAGGTGGTGATTTTCGGGGCAGCCTCGGAGGCGTTCTCGCAGAAGAACATCAATTGCTCCATTGCCGAATCCATCGAACGTTTTGCCGAAGTGGCCAAAGCCGCCAAGGACCACCGCAAGCGCCTGCGTGCGGCGGTGAGTTGTGCGTTCGGTTGTCCGTACCAGGGGGAAGTCCCGCTGGAGGCGGTGGCCGACGTGGTGCGGCGTTTCCGCGAACTGGGCTGTGACGAGATCGATATTGCCGACACCATCGGCGTGGCCACGCCGGGCAAGGTGCGGCCGGTGATGGAGACGGCGATTCGTGAATTCCATATCGAAGGTTTGTCGGGTCACTTCCACGATACTTATGGGCAGGCGCTGGCCAATATCTATGCCAGTCTGCAGACGGGGATCAGCATCTATCACGCGTCGGTGGCGGGGCTGGGGGGCTGTCCGTATGCCAAGGGCGCGACCGGCAATGTGGCGACCGAGGATGTGCTGTACATGATGAACGGGCTCGCGATCGAGACCGGGATTGACCTGGATGCGGTGGCCGAGGCGGGGCAGTTCATCTCGCAGCAGCTGGGACGCAAGTCGGTGAGCAGGGTGGGGAATGCGTTGGCGGCTAAGCGGGTGGGGTGAGGGTTATTGAGGGCGAGACATTGGGGGCGGGATCGGCTTCTGTAACCACCGCCGCTTGCGGAGCGTTGGGGATGAAGACCCTAGCTGAGGCATTTGCTTTAGCTGCTTGGGGTGAGCAGATTGGGCTGGGTAATTACATTGGCTCATTTTAGTCATCGGTCCTCTTCTGGCTTTTCGGCAACGATATTTGCTATTACTTGCGCTCAAGATAGTCTTCAGGAAACTTATAGCCTTCGGGGATATCTGGCCACGTGAATCTAGGATCTCGATACATCACCTTGTCGATTTCGTCTTCAATGCTTCTGTATAGATTTTTTAAATTCTGTGCAAAGAACCTGGCTTCAAGAAGGGCCACATAAGCCGTCAGATGGTCATTCGATTTCCGCGCTATCCGATGAATCTCAAAATACGACAAAAGCTTAGATAAGTCGTAATCATGTTGCTCATCAAGTGACGTTTCATAATCGATAGACCATTTAAATTGACCGTCATCTTTTATCTCCTCATTCATTTCATCGATAGTTAAACCGATACTGGACGTCAACTCCAGAAACGCTGATTGAATCAAATCTAATCCATCTAGGTTTTTCATTTCAATTTTCTTCCTTGAGCACGAGCCAAATCTCGCTTATTAAAATTAACAGTGCCATCCAGATCCAATGCAGTGTTCAATGTGCGAGCAGTTCAGCATTGAACAATAGCCGCAGACACTCTATCAAAGTTGGGAACCTGGATTGATCAAACCCTACTTATCACGCGTGAGGTGCCATCCCAAAATGTTCGGGAAGTTTGTAGTCGTCTGGTACAGAAGGCCAAGAAAATTTCTTATTTAAAACAGCAACGTTATCAACCTCATCCTTAATATTGATAAAGAAGCCAGCAGCGTTCTGGGAATAGATCCGACAATAAAGCAGCGCTACAAAAGCCGCTGAATGATCGCTCTTCTGCAGCGCAAGTCGGAGAATCTCAAAGAAACGAAGCAGCTCATCCAGATCTTTTTCCAGCTGCTCGCCTAGGGAATAACTATAGTCAATACACCATTCGAACCTGCCCGCCTCATCCATCTCATTATCCATTGCCTCTCTCGATACCCCGATACTTTCGGCCAGTTCGATAAAGGTCTTTCGGATGACATCAACACTATCATTTTCCATCACTTCGATTTCCCCTTCAGCGCTCTCCCAGACCATCAGAACGTTACGATTTCCTGCAATCCAAAATTCCGCCATGCAGCTCAGTTTATCGGCGGCGATCAGAAAAAAATGGTCAGGAATCCGATATTCCTCCGGCACAGATGGCCAGGAAAAACTCGGGTCCCAATTCATCACGTTGCGAATGGCATCCTCTATGCCCTCAAAGAAGGCTGAAAGCTTTAGGGCAAGATCGCCTGCGCGGACAATCGCAAAGAGAGCTGCCGCACGATCATTTTCTTTTTGAGCACTACGATGCACTTCGAAGTAGAAGATAAGATTCGCAAGCTCTTTTTGCAGGTTTTCTACTAAGTAAAAATCATGGATAAGACATGATGTGACGCCGTCAGCTCCATCATCTTTGTCAAGCATATTTGTTTGGAGCGGCTTCCTGATGTCAGCTAATTCCAGGAATACTTCTCGGATCACATTCAACTTTCGTACATCTATCATTGAATTCTTCTCCTCTGCCTCTCAGCAGCTTTCGACTTATCGTGATTAAAGGTTCCGTCCAAATTAAGAACAGATTTAAATTTTCCGTGCTTATCGAATACTTCAAGATGATCTTTGTGACGGCCATCTAAATGGTCGGCCGCATTGGCATCACGACTGGAAATCTTGCCTTGCGCGTCGGCAGGGCCGGTAGCGATTTGGTTGGGCTTGTCGTTGATCGAAGTCTTGATTCAGTACGAAGCTGAAAACACTTCTGGCGCAGTCCTTTCTTCCGTAAGTTCAGTCATCCGCACGCGAAGCCGTACTGCTTTGGACGAACATCACTTTCTCGCACTGGCGACGCTGGATAAATCCGCCTAACCAAGTTATCCGCCGACGGGGACTACTCCATTTACTCCAAGTAGATTGCCACCGGGGGTCGTACCTTACGGCGCTCTGATGTTCGCCCCTAGACGAAAATGCTGCCGCCCGCATTGCGGCACTTTCATGTTTGAACCGCCCCCTCAGAGAAATGGGTTTCTAAGATCAAATCGCCTTTCGTCCAATATCTCACCGGAAAAGGCTCCGATGACAGCTAGATCTAGTCTTTCTTTGTATCCCGAAATTTGAATCTCGCTCAAATCTTCAATAGAAAATATATCGTTTGGACGGAAGTGAGCCGAAATGAGCGAGGAGATTTTTATATATATCCGCATAACGGCAGTGGCGATATCTCTCTCGATGACTTGACTTTCATTCATCTGAGCAACACGAATAAGGTCAGAATGAAGCTTCCAAAATTCCGCCTCATCCCATATTCCATATTCAACGAGTCTTTCGTAAAAGCTTCCCTCCCAGTCTGGGTTTCCGGGAAGATTCCTGTACAAATTCACATAGTCTCTATCCATTTCAATCTCCGATTTTGTTTAACTTGACATCATACGTTCCTAGACGCGTCTGCTTCCGTTTCAGGTTCTCAACTGATGTTGCCATTTTCCAAGCTCCTCCGATGTGACCATCCGCGTCCCTTGTGATGTAGTACTTTCCCTTTTTAAATACTGCCTGATCATTAACCATTTCTTTTATTCGCGCGAATCCCAACTCGGCTGCCGCCGCTGCTGCTTCCTTAGTATCTTTGAAGTATGGCTCCGGCAGCTTCCTTTCGGTCTGGTGGGGACCGCTGCTGCTATCATTTCCACGAGCCCTCTTGATATTGGCGACTGCCGATTGCCCAGAACCACTCAGTCCGACACCCGCAGGCCCAACATCCGCCCACATCTGCTGCAGTTGCAAAGCCAGCTGATCCAGAAAGCCAGCCCTCTCCCCCAACGCCGCCAGATTGGGAAATTGCCGGTCCATATCCAGGGTCTGTTCGACAATCAGCGCCTTGACGTGCGCTTTTTGATCCTCCGTCTTCGCGAAGTACAGCGCATGAGCAAGATCACTCAGCGCAGCCTGCCCCGAGCTCATCACCGCTTCACAGGCATAGGGAGTCGCCGCTGCTCCGCTGCACCCTTTCTCCAACTGCTCCGTAAACAATTTTCTTTGCTTCGCAGCGTCTTCCTTCAACTCCGCAAAGCACGCCCCCTGCGATGCGTCGCAAGCCCTGATCTTGTTCAGGAATTGTTTGGAGTAGCTCACCCCCAAGGCATTGTTTTCTGCCTCCAGCTGGGCTGCGAGCGTGGCCGTCGGATTCGCTGTGCTTCCGGCAGCCGTTGCAATCCCCGCCACGATGCTGGTCACCAGATTCGTGCGCGACTCCTTCTCCTGACTGCCCGGCCGGTCCGCAGACTGCAGCAGCGCATTGATGACGGTGCCGGCCGATGCTCCCAGCGCACCTGCACCGCACGCTGCCTCCTTGGCCATGGCACCGGCGCATCCCAGGATGCCCTGCAAGGCGGATCGAGCGGCCTCACTCTGCAGGTCGTCAGCGATCCTCTTGACCTGTTCTGCGCCCAGCCCTTGCAGATAGTTGACTGCCGCCGCCTGGATGAACTGCGATGAAGAAGCACTCAGATTGCCTGTCACCGCACCTGCAATGGCCGTCGCATACCGACGATACATACCGCCCGAAGACCACTTTTCGGCATCGAGATACTGCTCCGTCAGGCCCCGCAGCCTCGCTTCGTCACGTTGTTCAAGCGGCTTGCTCCGCTCCTCCGTGATCGCATCGTCCAACTTGCGCTTGGCCTCATCCGCTTCCTTCGCCCGATTGTTCAGGAAGCTCCCCAACTCCCGCGTAAAGGCCGCCGCAATCGCCGTCCGATTCTCGATCTCCTCCTTGTCAAAGATCGGCTTGAGCGCATTGCTTCCCTCCTTGCTGCTGCTCACCTCCCGATTCACCGAGGCTACCGTCTGCTCTGCCGTCTTGCCTGTCAGCACCTGCTGTTGCTTCTCATCGGTGATCTTGATGACGCCGCCGCTGATTCCGCTGCGGGTCGTGCTTGATGTACTTTCACTGGCACCAACGACCAGCGGTGGCAGCGCTGACAAGCCGCCATCCTTGCCCGTGCTGTAGCCGCCACTGATGCCGACGCTCTGCGCTTCATAACTCGCGCGATTCTCGATATCACTCTGGGTCAGGGTCCTGGTGGTCACGCGGTTCTTGTTCTCCGCAACGGCCTGTTCGCTGCTGGCAATCACGCCACCCTTCAGGTCCGTATTGCCGCGCACATTGACCTGGAAGCCACCATCACCTGCTTTGATGCCTGACTGCTCGATGACGCTGGCATAGTCGCTGTTGACCTTCGACTGGCTGTAGCTGGCGCTGCCGCCCATCTTCCCCATACCCACCGAGACACTGCCGCCCAAGCTTTGCTGGCGGCTCTGGTAAGTGCTGGTGTCCTGCTGGCTGGCGATATTCAGGTTGCCCTGGCCGCTGGTGCCCACGTCGAGCTCCACCTGTCGGCCGCGCAGGACTGCACCACTGATGGTCGTATCGCTGCCCGAGACGACACTGAGCTTGTTACCTGCATCGACGTGAGAATTGACCTGCTTGACCTCTTCGCCACCGCCCTTGCCACGATTGCCGGAGGCGCTTGCCGTGAAGAGCAAGCCGTCCGTGCCAATGGAGAAACCGACCGATCCCGAGGCGCCGCTGTTGCGACTGCGTTGCTCCGAGGTCTCCTGCGCTGCGATCAGTCGGACCTCATTGGCGGCCTTGAGCGTAGCGTCCACTCCCGCCTTGATGTCACTGCCCTGGACGAGGATGTTGCCGTCGCCGTCGCCGCCTTCGCCGTTGGCAGTGATAGCGACGCTTCCGCCTGCCGACACGCTTGAACCGCGCACCGTCTTGTTGGTCTGCTCCGATCTGCCTTGGCTGCTGCTTGCGCCCAGGCTGAAAGCCAGGTTGATGCCGCCGGCCTTGTCGGCGGCATTGGCATCGCGGGTTGGGGTCTTCCCGGTCGCGGGATCCGTCGGGCCCGTCGCAATCTGATTGGGCTTGTCATTGATGGTCTTGCCCTGGCCTGCGATCACGGCATCCGCAGCATTGGATGCCGCCAGTCCTGCCGTCGCCGCGGCCAGGGCTTGCGTGCGCCGGTCCTTGGTCTTGCCCGCCGCCTCCGCCATCTGCTGCATCGTCTGCACCGCCGACAACACCGGACTGGTCACCGCCACCGTCACCCCTTGCTGTCGGAACTTGTCCTCGGTCACGGTGCGGCTGCTCTGCTGTGCAGCGAGTATGCTGA
>NZ_JBMDJS010000030.1:0-20339 GCF_057809315.1 Herbaspirillum sp. FG34
CGATGGTGCCGACGTTCACGTGCGGCTTGGTCCGTTCAAACTTGCCTTTTGCCATTTTAAATTTCCTTCAAAAGAACGATATGTTCGATGTTCAATATTCAATGTGTGACTGGTGATCCAGCCAGCGATCCCTTCCACTCGGAAGGGATCGCCATTCCTGCAACTTACTTGGCCTTGGAAGTGACGATTGCGTCGATCACGTTCTTGGGCGCTTCGGAGTAGTGCTTGAATTCCATCGAGTAGGTTGCACGGCCTTGGGTAGCCGAACGCAGCGTGGTCGAGTAACCAAACATTTCCGACAGGGGCACTTCAGCCTTGATGATCTTGCCACCACCGCCGGCGATTTCATCCATGCCCTGGACCATGCCACGGCGGGAGGACAGGTCGCCCATCACGGTACCGGCGTAATCTTCCGGGGTTTCCACTTCGACAGCCATCATCGGTTCCAGGATGACGGGGCTGGCGCGACGGCAACCTTCCTTGAAGGCCATCGAACCGGCCATGCGGAAGGCGTTTTCGTTCGAGTCCACATCGTGGTACGAACCGAAGAACAGGGTGACCTTGACGTCAACGACAGGGTAACCAGCCAGCACGCCGGTGTTCAGGGTTTCACGCACGCCCTTTTCAACGGCGGGGATGAATTCGCGAGGAACGGTACCGCCCTTGATCGCGTCGACGAACTCGAAGCCCTTGCCGGCTTCTTGCGGCTCGATCTTCAGGACGACGTGACCGTACTGACCACGACCACCCGACTGCTTGACGAACTTGCCTTCGGATTCTTCGCAGGTCTTGCGGATGGTTTCGCGGTAAGCCACTTGCGGCTTGCCGACGGTGGCTTCGACGTTGAATTCGCGCTTCATGCGGTCAACGATGATGTCCAGGTGCAGCTCGCCCATACCGGCGATGATGGTCTGGCCCGATTCTTCGTCGGTACGCACGCGGAACGACGGATCTTCAGCAGCCAGGCGGTTCAGGGCCAGGCCCATCTTTTCCTGGTCGGCCTTGGTCTTGGGTTCCACGGCCTGCGAGATCACCGGCTCGGGGAAGACCATGCGCTCCAGCACGACCATTGCCTTGTCGTCGCACAGGGTGTCACCGGTGGTGGTGTCCTTCAGGCCCACGACGGCGGCGATGTCACCGGCCATCATTTCCTTGATTTCTTCACGCTGGTTGGCGTGCATCTGAACGATACGGCCGATACGTTCCTTCTTCGACTTCACCGAGTTCAGCACGGTGTCGCCCGAGTTCAGGGTACCGGAGTAGCAGCGGATGAAGCACAGCTGGCCAACGAACGGGTCGGTGGCGATCTTGAAGGCCAGGGCGGAGAACTTCTCGTCGTCCTTGGCTTCGCGCACGACCGGCTCGTCGTCTTCGTTCAGGCCCGGAACCGGGGGGATGTCCACCGGCGACGGCAGGTATTCAACGACGCCGTCCAGCATGGCTTGCACGCCCTTGTTCTTGAAGGCGGTGCCGCACATCATCGGGACGATTTCGCCGGAGATGGTGCGTTGACGGATCGCGCCCTTGATTTCGGCTTCGGTCAGGTCGCCTTCTTCCAGGTACTTGTTCATCAGGTCTTCCGATGCTTCAGCAGCGGTTTCGACCAGGTTTTCACGCCACTTCTGCGCGTCAGCCTTCAGGTGCTCGGGGATGTCGCGGTAGTCGAACTTCATGCCCTGGGAAGCGTCGTCCCAGTAGATTGCGCGCATCTTGACCAGGTCGATCACGCCTTCGAAGTTTTCTTCGGCGCCGATAGGCACTTGCATCGGGATCGGGTTGGCCTTCAGGCGAGCACGCATCTGCTCGTAGACCTTGAAGAAGTTGGCACCGGTACGGTCCATCTTGTTGACGAAGGCCAGACGCGGGACCTTGTACTTGTTGGCCTGACGCCACACGGTTTCCGACTGCGGCTGCACGCCGCCCACTGCACAGTAGACCATGCAGGCGCCGTCGAGCACGCGCATCGAACGTTCCACTTCGATGGTGAAGTCAACGTGACCCGGGGTGTCGATGATGTTGATGTGGTGGGCGGGGAAGTTGTTCGCCATGCCCTTCCAGTAACAGGTGGTAGCAGCCGAGGTGATGGTGATACCACGCTCTTGTTCCTGCTCCATCCAGTCCATGGTGGCGGCGCCGTCGTGCACTTCACCGATCTTGTGGTTCACACCGGTGTAGAACAGCACGCGCTCGGTCGTGGTGGTCTTGCCAGCATCGATGTGCGCGGAGATACCGATGTTGCGGTAGCGCTCAATGGGGGTCTTGCGAGCCATGATTTATTCCTAAGTCTTTAATGCACGAAACCGAGCGTCATTTTTTTCAAATAAACGCTCGGCTCGAACCAATTTAGATGCAGGCCAGGAAACACCCGGATAGGGTCCGCCCCGGCCCAGTCTTGATTAGAAGCGGAAGTGCGAGAACGCCTTGTTCGCTTCTGCCATACGGTGCACTTCATCACGACGCTTCATGGCGCCACCACGGCCTTCGGCGGCTTCCATCAGTTCACCACCCAGGCGCTGCGGCATCGACTTTTCGCTGCGCTTGTTGGCGGCTTCACGCAGCCAGCGCATCGACAGGGCCATACGGCGCACCGGACGCACTTCAACGGGCACCTGGTAGTTGGCGCCACCGACGCGGCGGGACTTCACTTCCACCATCGGCTTGCAGTTGTTCAGGGCTGCGGAGAACACTTCCAGCGGGTCCTTGCCCGACTTGGTCTGGATGTAGTCGAAGGCACCGTAGATGATGTTTTCAGCGACGGACTTCTTGCCCGACAGCATCAGCACGTTCACAAACTTGGCGACTTCAACGTTGCCGAACTTCGGATCCGGCAGAATTTCCCGCTTGGGGACTTCACGACGACGTGGCATTTCGATTCCTTTCAATCTTCAGTTGAGTGGGCGAACCCTGCTTCAACTTCGCCTGCACTCGCGGAGAGCCATCATGGCTTCCACTTACTCGGCCCAACCTGGACCGACTCTGAGTCTGTTCACACGACGCGCGAAAGCGTCATGATAAACACCAATTATTACTTCTTCGCTGCCTTGGCGCGCTTGGCACCGTACTTCGAGCGAGCTTGCTTACGATCCTTGACGCCCTGGGTATCCAGTGCACCGCGAACCATGTGGTAACGCACACCCGGCAAGTCCTTCACACGGCCGCCGCGGATCAGCACGACGCTGTGTTCTTGCAGGTTGTGGCCTTCACCGCCGATGTACGAAATGACTTCGAAACCGTTGGTCAGACGCACCTTGGCCACCTTACGCAGCGCCGAGTTCGGCTTCTTCGGGGTGGTGGTGTACACGCGGGTGCAGACACCGCGCTTTTGCGGGCTGTTTTCCAGCGCCGGCGACTTGCTCTTCACGATCGCGCGGACACGTGGTTTGCTAATCAGTTGATTGATGGTTGGCATCGTTTTAATCCAACAAAGTACAACATTGAAAACAGGTTCCGGAATCGGTTGCCCGGAACCACACAGGAAACTCTTGTGCGCAAGACAATGCGCAAATCGGATTTAAGACCGGAAGGGAGAATAGCGTCGCAGAAGCGATGTTTCAGACCAAAGAACGCATAAGCCCGGGAGAGCCTAAATTCGAGAACTCGCGAGTGTACGCCTGAAAGCCCAGCGGGTCAACCCGAACCGGGCCCCAGCGCCGATTTGACGCGGTTTATGGCCATTTCGCCACGCTTTCAGGTGGCGCAATGGCAATGTTTTCCGTAATGCAAGGGTTGCCTGCAGCGCCTCCATTGCCTGCGGGAGCAGTTCAGCCGCGCGGCAGTGCCTCGACCATGTTGCGCCACTGCATCGTCTCGGGTTGGCCACGGTCGCGGCGCGAGAAGAAATTGACGATCTGCCGGCCCTGGGCATCGTAGAACTCCACCGAGGTAATCATGCCGTGATCGGTCGGACGGCGCAGCACCCAGCCGTGGTCTACCGCCTTGGCACGCAGGTGCAGGTTTAAGTCCGGGTCGAGGACGTTGTACCAGTCCCCCGCCACGGCAGTCTTGCCGATCAGGCCACTGTATATCTGCGTCATACCGCCATTGCTGACGAACACCATGATGGGCTGCCGGCGTTGCCTGGCGTCCTCCAGCAGCGCCTGGGCCGCCTGGGGTGCAATGCGCCAGGCCGACTCCGGTCCGATGAGCTGCAGCGCCTGTTCGCGGGTGAGCTTGAGCTCGCGCAGCAGACGCGGGAATTGATGCACGTCGGTCAGCTCCTGCCAGGACCGGCGCAGTTCGCCGATGGCCTCCGGGCTGGGCGGCGCGACCTGCTGCAGGGTCGCAGGTGCAGGGGCGGGCTCGAGGTTCAGGGCTGCCTGCTGATCGGCCAGACGGAAATCGGCCACCAGCCGCTCGAATTGCGGCACATGCTGCGCGTTGTCCAGATAGACCTTGTGCACCGCATCGCCCTGCCGGTCGAAGAACTGCAGGCTGCGGCTGGTCTTGCCGTCCCGGCCCGCCTGCACCACGGCAAAAGCGCTGCCCCAGCGCGACATGGCAAAGCGCAGGTCGATGGGCCCGCCGGCGAAACCTGTGCCGGGGATCACCCTGCCCTGCTCGTCGCGCTTGATGGGGGTGACTTCGCCGCTACGTTCCAGGACTGCATCTTCATTGCGGGTAATGGCCTTGATGCGTCCCAGTTCAGGCAGACGCGCGAACAAGGCTTCAAGGGCAGCCTGCTCCCCCTTGAGGCGCACGGCATTGCGGCCGACCTGGGTCGCCAGCAAGGCCGATTCCTTGACACCAAGTTCACGTGCGGCATCTCTTGTATGAAGTTTTGGCTGCAAACGCTGGAGCTCGGCCCAGCGTTCGGCCAAGGGGCGCTGGGTGGCGCAGCCGGCGCTGGCCAGCGCAGTCACCAGCAGCAAGGTCATGGTGATATGGCCTCGCGCGGGGCGGGCGACGATGTACTTGCTCATGAGGGTCCTCGGGTCGGAAAAATGGGAATCAGTAGGCGATCTTCAGGCTGACGCTGAAGCTGCGCCCCGGCTCGGTATAGGCATCCTTGTTGACGGCGCTGTCGGCCAGCGACAGGCCGCGGATGTCGGTCCAGCTCCAGTACTTGCGATCGAACAGGTTGCGTACGCCAGCGTAGACGGTCATGTTGCGAGTGAGGTGGTAGCCGCCCGAGAGATCCATGACGAAGAACGACGGCGAGACGAAGTTGGTGGCGGTCGGGATGTCTTCCTTCTTCTTGGCCGCGTTGTAGACCAGGTCGCTCTGCACGAACCACTGCTGCGCAGGCTCATAGCGCAGGCCCGCGACCACCGACAGCGGAGCCACGGACTCCAGTCCTTGCTTCACGCCATTGGTGGTGGTGCTGCCCTTGGTCCAGGCGAACCCGCCCTTGACCGTGAAGCCGTTGTCGAGCGCGTAATCGATCCGCCCTTCCAATCCGTGGATCTGCGCCTTGGCGGCATTGCGATACTGGAAGATGGTCGGATTGGCGACCGTAAGATTGCCGCGCACCGTCACCAGATCGATGAAGTTGCGGTAATTGCCCTTGTAAGCGGCCGCGCTGTAGCGCAGCGCGCCGTGGCCTGCCGCCAGCTTGCCGCGCAGCCCGACTTCCACCGTATTGCTGGTCTCGGGCTGGAGATCAGGATTGGAGATCTGCCGGTACACGGTATTGTTGAAGAAGGAATTGACCTCCTGCGGCGAGGGCGAACGGAAACCGCGGGCGTACTGGATGTAGGGAATGAAGGCCGGCGTCACCTCATACAGGAACGCCAGGCGCGGGGAAAGCGCGCTGTCGCGGCTGCTCACTGCCGGCTGCCCGTTGGCGATGGCCTGGGCGTCATATTTGGCGCTGGCCTTGGGCTTGAGTTCATAGCCGTCCAGGCGCAGACCGGCGATGGTGGTCAGCGCGCCGGTGCGCATCTCATCCTGTACGTACGCGCCAAGCTGGGTGGATTCGGTCTTGGGGAAATACTGGCAATACTGCGTGCCAGTGCAGCTGGTCCAGCCGGTGCCGTTGGCGCTGGTCTGCAAGGTGGACAGGCTCAGGTCCAGCCCATAGACCAGCTTGTGTCGCCAAGAGGCAGAACCGAAGTTGCTCTCGGCCAGCAGGCTGCCACTGATCATCTGGTCGCTGTACGACACCGCCCGGAAACGCGGCCGCACGATGCTGGCCGTACTGGTGCCGGCTTCATTGGTGAACTGGTCGGTGTCGGCATTGCGATAAGTGAGGCTGGCCTTGAATTTCTGTATCCACGGCTGATCTGCATCGTTGCGCTCATAGGCCAGCGTGGCGCGCTGGCCGGTGGATTTGCTGCTGGTGCTGTAGGCAGTTACGCCATTGCCGATTGCGGAAAGGCTGTCGCCGCTCTCGCGCTCTTCGGTAGCCTGCAGCGTGAGCTTGAAGGTGTCGATGCCATTGGGCTTGAAGACCAGCTTGCCCAGCGCCGAGCGATTGGTAGTGCTCATCGGGTCGGGCGTGGTGCGGGCGCTGCCGCGCACGTCATTGGTCCCCTTGTTGTCGCTCTCGTTGCCGTGGCGCGCATTGAGGATCAGCATGCCCTGCCACTGCTGGCTGCCCCAGGCCGCACTGGCGGTGGCGCCAAAGCTCTTGTCGACCGAGTCGTAGGAAGGCTTGAAGGAGAAATAGCTGGACTTGCCATAGACCTCCAGCAAGTCAGACGGGTCCTTGGTGATGAAATTGACCGCCCCGGTGAGGCCATCGCTGCCGTACAGCGAAGACGCCGGGCCGCGCAGCACTTCAATGCGACGATACAGTTCGGTATCCGTGGTCGCGCCCCGCCCCACGCTGGCCACGCCCTGGCTGAAAGCACGCGGCATGACGATGCCATCCTCCAGCATCAGCACGCGATTGCCATCGAGCCCGCGGATGGTGATGCCCTCATTGCCGCCACGCCCGGTGGTGGCGGCCGCGCCAGTGATGCCGGACATGCGATATACCGAGCGCCGCACCTCCACCCCCGGTTCGTAACGCAAGGCATCCTTGATGTCCTTGGCGTTGTGCTCTTCGATCTCTTCAGAGGTGATGACGGAAACCGTTGCCGCCGCGTGATCGAGGTCACTGCTGCCGGAGCGATTGGCCGTGACGACCACGTCCTGCAGCTTCTTGCCGCTGGCCTGCGCCAATGTGATGGCCTCGCTCGCGGACACGCGGGCGGGATTGGACTGGGTATTGGAATCGGCCGATTGCGCAAGGACACTCACGCACAGCCACGACTGCAGCGCCAGGAACACGGCCGCTGCACACTTCGATTTGCATGGGAACACTGGTAACCACCCCTTGATCTGGATCGGTTACTAGCGCGGGCTGGCTACCTCTTGGATAAAAAACAACCGGCAAAAACCAGTCGTCGAGCATATGAAGATCGATTCCATCGAGCACGAGTCAGATGAGAATCGTTATTATTTGTAAATGATAGAAGATTCACTCATCCTTGGCAATCCCACAAGCAGCAAGGCCTACACCATGTAGGGATATGAAGGCTGCGCATTGCGGGCGCACATCGCCTATGAACGAAAAAACGGCGCCGGAATTGCTTCCGGCGCCGTTCTCTCTTGCAGCTTGTTGTCTTGCCGACGATGCTTAGACTTCGCCTTCGCCGCCACCGATGGATTCGGTCGAGGAGATTTCCTCGTCGCCGAACTCGGAACGGGAAGCACGTTCGGCTTCGAGCAATGCTGCGCGCTCTTCGGCTTCCCATGCGTCCTTTTCCTTGCGGGCTCGGTGGAAGGCCAGGCCAGTACCGGCCGGGATCAGGCGGCCGACGATGACGTTTTCCTTCAGGCCGCGCAGGCCGTCCTTCTTGCCCATGATGGCCGCTTCGGTCAGCACGCGGGTGGTTTCCTGGAACGATGCGGCCGAGATGAAGGAGTCGGTCGACAGCGATGCCTTGGTAATACCCAGCAGCACGTTTTCGTAGGTCGCCGGGATCTTGCCTTCGGCGGTCACGCGGTCGTTCTCGTCCAGCAGCTCGGAGCGCTCGACCTGCTCACCGGTGATGTAGTTGGTGTCGCCCGGCTCCACCACTTGCACGCGGCGCAGCATCTGGCGCACGATCACTTCGATGTGCTTGTCGTTGATCTTCACGCCCTGCAGACGGTACACGTCCTGCACTTCGTCCACGATGTAACGGGCCAGCGCTTCGATACCCAAGAGACGCAGGATATCTTGCGGGTCGGCCGGGCCGTCCACGATCATTTCGCCCTTGTTCACCACCTGGCCGTCGTGCACCAGCACTTGCTTGTCCTTGGTGATCAGGAACTCGTGCTTGGTGCCTTCCATGTCGGTGATTTCCAGACGCTGCTTGCCCTTGGTTTCCTTGCCGAAGGCAACGGTACCAGTGACTTCGGCCAGCATGCCGGCATCCTTGGGCGAGCGGGCTTCGAACAGCTCGGCCACGCGCGGCAGACCACCGGTAATGTCACGGGTCTTCTGCGATTCGGTCGGGATACGGGCCAGCACTTCACCCACATGCACTTGCTGGCCGTCCTTGACGGTGATCAGCGCGCCAACCTGGAAGCCGATGGTCACCGAGTGTTCGGTGCCGGCGATCTTCACTTCTTCGCCTTGTTCGTTCAGCAGTTTCACCTGCGGACGCATGACCTTGGAGGACGGACCACGACGCTTCGCATCGATGACCACCAGGGTCGACAGACCGGTGACTTCATCGATCTGCTTGGCAACGGTCGAACCCTCTTCCACGTTTTCGAACTTCACGGTACCGGAGTACTCGGTGATGATAGGACGGGTCAGCGGATCCCAGGTCGCCAGGGCAGTACCGGCCTTGATGGTCAAGCCATCCTTGACGATCAGGGTAGCGCCGTACGGCACTTTGTGACGCTCGCGCTCACGGCCCAGGTCGTCGGTGATCAGCACTTCGCCGGAACGGGAAATGACGATCTGTTCGCCCTTGCCATTGGTCACGTAACGCATCGTGGCGGTGAAGCGCACGGTGCCGTTGGACTTGGCTTCCACCGAGGAGGCCACCGCTGCACGCGATGCCGCACCACCGATGTGGAAGGTACGCATGGTCAGCTGGGTACCCGGCTCACCGATGGACTGCGCAGCCACCACACCGACGGCTTCGCCGGAGTTCACCAGCAGGCCACGGCCCAGGTCGCGGCCATAGCACTTGGCGCACAGGCCATAGCGGGTGTCGCAGGTCAGCGGAGTACGAACCTTCACTTCGTCGATACCCATGCGTTCGATCTCTTCGACCTTGTCTTCGTCCAGCAGGGTGCCGGCTTCGAACAGGGTGGATTGATCTTCCGGGTTGACGATGTCGGTCGCAGCCACACGGCCGAGGATACGGTCGCGCAGGGCTTCGATGACTTCACCGCCTTCCACCAGCGCCTTCATGGCCGAACCGTTGGAGGTGCCGCAATCGTCTTCGATCACGACCAGATCCTGGGTCACGTCCACCAGACGGCGGGTCAGGTAACCGGAGTTTGCAGTCTTCAGCGCGGTGTCGGCCAGACCCTTACGGGCGCCGTGCGTCGAGATGAAGTACTGCAACACGTTCAGGCCTTCGCGGAAGTTCGCGGTAATCGGCGTTTCAATGATGGAGCCGTCAGGCTTGGCCATCAGGCCGCGCATACCGGCCAGCTGGCGGATCTGGGCAGCCGAACCACGGGCGCCGGAGTCGGCCATCATGTAAATCGCGTTGAACGATTCCTGGGTGGTCTTCTTGCCTTCGCGGGTGATGACGTCTTCCACCTTCAGCTGGTCCATCATGGCCTTGCCGACTTCGTCACCGGCCTTGCCCCAGATGTCCACGACCTTGTTGTAGCGCTCGCCTGCGGTCACCAGACCCGAGGAGTACTGCTGTTCGATCTGCTTGACTTCCGACTCGGCAGCGGCGATCAGGGTGGCCTTTTGCGGCGGCACCAGCATGTCGTCCACGCAGATGGAGATACCGGCGCGGGTCGCCAGGCGGAAGCCCGACTGCATCAGCTGGTCGGCAAACACGACCGTGGCACGCAGACCGCACTTGCGGAAGGACGTGTTGATCAGCTTGGAGATTTCCTTCTTCTTCAGCGCGCGGTTCAGCACCGAGAACGGCAGGCCCTTGGGCAGGATCTCGGAGAGGATGGCGCGGCCGATGGTGGTCTCGTAGCGCTTGACGGTACGCACGAATTCGCCGGTGACCGGATCCTTCGGGTGTTCCACGATACGCACCGTGATACGGGTGGCCAGCTCGACTTCCTTGTTGTCGTAGGCGCGGATGACTTCCGACACGTCCTGGAACATCATGCCTTCGTTCTTGCCGTTGATGGCTTCACGGGTGGCATAGTACAGACCCAGCACGATATCCTGGGACGGCACGATGGACGGTTCGCCGTTGGACGGGAACAGGATGTTGTTGGAGGCCAGCATCAGGGTGCGGGCTTCCATCTGCGCTTCGATCGACAGCGGCACGTGGACGGCCATCTGGTCGCCGTCGAAGTCGGCGTTGAACGCGGCGCACACCAGCGGGTGCAGCTGGATCGCCTTGCCTTCGATCAGGACCGGCTCGAACGCCTGGATGCCCAGACGGTGCAGCGTCGGTGCGCGGTTCAGCATGACCGGGTGTTCGCGGATGACTTCTTCCAGGATGTCCCAGACCACCGGCTCTTGCGCTTCCACCAGCTTCTTGGCGGCCTTGATGGTGGTCGACAGACCCATCAGTTCCAGCTTGTTGAAGATGAAGGGCTTGAACAGTTCCAGGGCCATCAGCTTGGGCAGGCCGCACTGGTGCAGCTTGAGCTGCGGGCCCACCACGATGACCGAACGGCCCGAGTAGTCCACACGCTTGCCCAGCAGGTTCTGACGGAAACGACCGCCCTTGCCCTTGATCATTTCGGCCAGCGACTTCAGCGGACGCTTGTTGGCGCCGGTCATGGCCTTGCCGCGACGACCATTGTCCAGCAGCGAGTCGACCGCTTCCTGCAGCATGCGCTTTTCGTTGCGCGTGATGATTTCAGGAGCACGCAGCTCCATCAGGCGCTTCAGGCGGTTGTTACGGTTGATGACGCGGCGGTACAGGTCGTTCAGGTCGGAGGTCGCGAAGCGGCCGCCATCCAGCGGCACCAGCGGACGCAGTTCCGGCGGCAGCACGGGCAGCACTTCCATGATCATCCACTCGGGCTTGATGCCCGAGCGCTGGAACGCCTCCAGCACCTTCAGGCGCTTGGCGTACTTCTTGATCTTGGCTTCGGACTTGGAGTCCTTCAGTTCCTGGCGCAGGGTTTCCGCTTCGCGGTCGATATCGATCGAGCGCAGCAGTTCGCGAATACCTTCGGCGCCCATGAAGGCGATGAAGTCGTCGCCGTACTCTTCGTACTTGGCGGCGTAGTCGTCTTCGGACATGATCTGGCACTTCTTCAGCGGGGTCATGCCGGGATCGGTCACGACGTAGGCTTCGAAGTACAGCACGCGCTCGATGTCGCGCAGGGTCATGTCCAGCACCATGCCCAGACGGGATGGCAGCGACTTCAGGAACCAGATGTGGGCAGTCGGGGAAGCCAGTTCGATGTGGCCCATGCGCTCACGGCGCACCTTGGCCAGGGTCACTTCCACGCCGCACTTCTCGCAGATCACGCCACGGTGCTTCAGGCGCTTGTACTTGCCGCACAGGCACTCGTAGTCCTTGATGGGGCCGAAGATCTTGGCGCAGAACAGGCCGTCGCGCTCAGGCTTGAAGGTACGGTAGTTGATGGTTTCCGGCTTCTTGACTTCGCCGAAGGACCACGAGCGGATCTTGTCAGGCGAAGCCAGACCGATCTTGATCGCGTCGAATTGTTCGTTTTGCTGGACTTGCTTGAATAGATCGAGCAGTGCTTTCATGTATCACTCCAGGTTGGCGTGAGAAACTAAATTTACGTGTGGCCGGTTCACCCTGCTTAACCCTGTTCGCATCGGCGGGAGAGCCAGCGAAGCCTCTGCTTCGTGGTGCCGCTCGATACCGGGACAGACCTCCCCAGCTTACTGCCGTACTTCGCTTGAATCTCTTGAATCTCTTGATTCGTTCACATCGCCCGTGGAGCGATGCGTCAATACTGAATTCTTGAATTCTTGGTTCGCCGGAAAAACCGGCGGGGTGCGCAGCCTGCGCCGCGCACCCCTTTACATCATTCGCGTTCCAGGTCGATGTCGATACCCAGCGAGCGGATTTCCTTCACCAACACGTTGAAGGATTCCGGCATGCCGGCATCGATCACGTGATCGCCCTTGACCAGGTTCTCGTAAACCTTGGTACGGCCGTTCACGTCGTCGGACTTGACCGTCAGCATTTCCTGCAGGACGTAGGAGGCACCGTAAGCTTCCAGTGCCCACACTTCCATTTCGCCGAAACGCTGGCCGCCGAACTGCGCCTTGCCGCCCAGCGGCTGCTGGGTCACCAGCGAGTACGGGCCGGTGGAACGGGCGTGCATCTTGTCGTCGACCAGGTGGTGCAGCTTCAGGTAGTGCATGTAACCGACGGTCACGGTGCGCTCGAAGGCTTCACCGGTGCGGCCGTCATACATCGTGACCTGGTTCTTGGACGGGGTCATGCCCAGCTGCTTGGCGATCGGGTCCGGATAGGCCAGATCGAGCATGCGGCGGGTTTCTTCTTCATGCGCACCGTCGAACACCGGGGTCGCGAAGGGCACGCCCTTCTTCAGGTTGGTCACCAGCTCGATGATTTCCTCATCGCTGAAGGTATCCAGTTCTTCCTTCTTGCCGGATTCGTTGTAGATGGTGGTCAGGAACTTGCGCAGTTCCGCAACCTTGGCTTGCGCCTGCACCATCTCGCCCAGACGCAGGCCCAGACCCTTGGCCGCCCAGCCCAGGTGAACTTCCAGCACCTGGCCGACGTTCATACGGGACGGCACGCCCAGCGGGTTCAGCACGATGTCGGCGGGGGTACCGTCGGCCATGTGCGGCATGTCTTCGATCGGCAGAATGCGCGAAACCACACCCTTGTTACCGTGACGGCCGGCCATCTTGTCGCCAGGCTGCAGGCGGCGCTTCACGGCCAGGTAGACCTTGACCATCTTCTGCACGCCAGGCGGCAGTTCGTCGCCCTGGGTCAGCTTCTTGCGCTTCTCTTCGAAGGCCAGGTCGAACTGGTGACGCTTCTCGGCGATGGATTCCTTGATGGCTTCCAGCGCGTTGGCGATGTCGTCATCGGCCGGACGGATGTCGAACCAGTGGAACTTGTCCAGATCGTCCAGGTAAGCCTTGTCCAGCTTGGTGCCCTTGACCAGCTTCTTGGGGCCGCCGTTGGCGACCTTGCCGATCAACAGACGCTCCAGACGCTGGAAGGCATCGCCTTCCACGATACGCAGCTGGTCGTTCAGGTCCAGGCGATAGCGCTTGAGTTCATCATCGATGATCTGCTGGGCGCGCTTGTCACGCTGGATGCCTTCGCGGGTGAACACCTGCACGTCGATGACGGTACCGACCATGCCCGAGGGCACGCGCAGCGAGGTGTCCTTCACGTCGGAAGCCTTCTCGCCGAAGATCGCGCGCAGCAGCTTCTCTTCCGGAGTCAGCTGGGTCTCGCCCTTCGGGGTGACCTTGCCGACCAGGGTGTCGCCAGCTTCGACTTCGGCGCCGATGTAGACGATACCCGACTCATCCAGACGGGCCAGTTGGTTCTCGGCCAGGTTGGAAATGTCGCGGGTGATTTCTTCTGCACCCAGCTTGGTATCACGTGCCACCACCGACAGTTCTTCGATGTGGATCGAGGTGTAGCGGTCATCAGCCACGACCTTTTCCGAGATCAGGATCGAGTCTTCGAAGTTGTAGCCGTTCCAGGGCATGAACGCCACCAGCATGTTCTGGCCCAGTGCCAGCTCGCCCATGTCGGTCGAGGCGCCGTCGGCGATCACGTCATGCTTGGCCACGCGGTCACCGATCTTGACGATCGGGCGCTGGTTGATGTTGGTGTTCTGGTTGGAACGGGTGTACTTGATCAGGTTGTAGATGTCCACACCGACTTCGCCAGCTTGCGCTTCGTCGTCGTTGACGCGGATCACCACACGGCCTGCATCGACGTAGTCCACCACGCCGCCACGCAGGGCTTGCACGGTGGTACCGGAGTCGACTGCCACGGTACGCTCGATGCCGGTGCCGACCAGCGGCTTTTCCGGACGCAGGCAAGGCACGGCCTGGCGCTGCATGTTGGCGCCCATCAGTGCACGGTTCGCGTCATCGTGTTCCAGGAACGGAATCAGCGAGGCTGCCACCGACACCACCTGGCCCGGGGCCACGTCCATGTACTGCACGCGTTCCGGCGAGACCAGGATGGTTTCGCCAGCTTCACGGGCCGACACCAGTTCGTCGGACAGCTTGCCTTCACCGTCGATGGTCGCGTTCGCCTGAGCGATCACGTAACGACCTTCTTCGATGGCCGACAGGTAGTCGATCTGGTTGGTGACCTTGCTGCCCTCGACCTTGCGGTACGGGGTTTCCAGGAAACCGTATTCGTTCAGGCGGGCATACAGCGCCAGCGAGTTGATCAGGCCGATGTTCGGGCCTTCAGGCGTTTCGATCGGGCAGACGCGGCCGTAGTGGGTCGGGTGCACGTCGCGCACTTCGAAGCCGGCGCGTTCGCGGGTCAGACCGCCAGGGCCCAGGGCGGAAACGCGGCGCTTGTGCGTGATTTCCGACAGCGGGTTGGTCTGGTCCATGAACTGCGACAGCTGGGACGAACCGAAGAACTCACGAATGGCAGCCGAGATCGGCTTGGAGTTGATCAGGTCGTGCGGCATCAGGTTGTCCGCCTCGGCTTGGCCCAGGCGTTCCTTGACGGCGCGCTCCACGCGCACCAGGCCGGCGCGGAACTGGTTTTCGGCCAGTTCGCCCACGCAACGCACGCGACGGTTGCCCAAGTGGTCGATGTCATCGACTTCGCCGCGGCCGTTACGCAGTTCGACCAGGATCTTGATGACGGCCAGGATGTCGTCATTGGACAGGGTCATCGGACCGGTCAACTCGTCGCGGCTGACGCGACGGTTGAACTTCATGCGGCCCACGGCCGACAGGTCGTAGCGGTCTTCGCTGTAGAACAGGCCGTTGAACAGGGCTTCCACGGACTCTTCAGTCGGCGGTTCGCCAGGACGCATCATGCGATAGATCGCCACGCGCGCGGCGGTCTGGTCGGCGGTGTCGTCGGTGCGCAGGGTCTGCGAGATGTAGCCGCCCTGGTCCAGGTCGTTGGTGTACAGGGTCTGGATGGCCGAGATGTTGGCTTCGCGCAGCTTGGCCAGCAGTTCTTCGGTCAGCTCGTCGTTGGCGCTGGCCACGACTTCACCGGTGTCCGGATCGACGATGTTCTTGGCCAGCACGCGGCCCAGCAGGTAGTCCTCAGGCACGGAGATGTGCTTGATGCCGGCGGCTTCGATGTCACGCACGTGCTTGGCGTTGATGCGCTTGTCCTTGGCGACCATCACCTTGCCCGACTTGTCGGTGATGTCGAAACGTGCGACTTCACCGCGCAGGCGCTCGGAGACGAACTCCATGTCCGCGCCTTCGGCGTGCAGGTTGAAGTTGTCGAAGACGAAGAAGTTGGCCAGGATCTGCTCGGAGGTCATCCCGATGGCCTTCAACAGGATCGTCACCGGCATCTTGCGGCGGCGGTCGACGCGGAAGAACAGGATGTCCTTCGGGTCGAATTCGAAGTCCAGCCAGGAGCCACGGTAAGGAATGATGCGGGCCGAGAACAGCAGCTTGCCCGACGAGTGCGTCTTGCCGCGGTCGTGTTCGAAGAACACGCCCGGGGAGCGGTGCAGCTGGGACACGATCACGCGCTCGGTGCCGTTGATGACGAAGGAACCGGTGGTGGTCATCAGGGGCAGTTCGCCCATGTAGACTTCCTGTTCCTTCATTTCCTTGACGACCGGCTTGGTGGGCGATTCCTTGTCCAGGATCACCAAGCGCACCTTGGCGCGCAGCGGGGACGCGAAGGTCAGGCCACGTTGTTGGCACTCTTTGACGTCAAACGGCGGAGCGCCCAGCACATACGACAGGAATTCGAGGCGCGCAAAACCATTGTGCGACACGATGGGGAAAATCGAGGTGAAAGCCGATTGCAGGCCTTCGTTCTTGCGTTCCGATGCAGCACGTTCGGGTTGCAGGAAATTCTGATACGACTCGATCTGAGTCGCGAGCAGGAACGGAACGTTGTGGACGTTTGCGCGTTTCGCGAAGGATTTGCGAATGCGCTTCTTCTCAGTAAATGAGTAGTGCATGGACACTCCGTGAGTGACAGGAAGGATAGAGAATTCAAGATTCGATCAGACCGCGCGACTTGCCGGCAAAGCAGTCCGGGCCATCGGCACTCAAATCTTCAAATGTCTACCCTAGTTTTTTGCTGAGATCGCGCTTAATATTCCCGACAACGAATACTGCGGCGCATCAACATCACCAGCAAAAATAAGAAACGACAAAGGAGCCAAAGCCGAATCCCTTTTTCAAGGGATTCTGCACTTTGACTCCGGAGTAATAACTCGCCTTGGCAGGCAAGAGAATTACTTCAGTTCGGCCTTGGCGCCAGCTTCTTCCAGCTTCTTCTTGGCAGCTTCAGCGTCAGCCTTGGCGATGCCTTCCTTGACCGGCTTCGGTGCACCGTCAACCAGATCCTTGGCTTCCTTCAGACCCAGGCCGGTGATTTCACGGACGGCCTTGATGACGCCGACCTTGTTGGCGCCGACTTCAGCCAGCACAACGGTGAACTCGGTCTGTTCTTCAGCAGCGGCAGCACCACCACCAGCAGCGCCACCGGCGGCCGGAGCGGCCATCGCGGCAGCGGAAACACCAAACTTCTCTTCGAATGCCTTGACCAGGTCATTCAGTTCCATCACGGACAGCGCGCCAACGGCTTCCAGGATGTCTTCTTTGCTAATTGCCATTTGAAACTCCTAAATTTATTTCGGTAATAACATCAGATTGGTAGTGACGCGAAAGCGTCGAAACTGCAGAGCGGGGCCGCTTCAAGCGGCCTTGCCTCATGCGGCTTCGGCTTCCTTCTTGGCTGCCAGGGCAGCCAGAGCGCGCGCAAAGCCCGACACCGGAGCCTGCATCATGCCCAGAACCTGGGCCAGCAGAACTTCGCGAGACGGGATGTTTGCCAGCGAAGTCACAGCAGCCTTGTCCAGCTGCTTGCCTTCGTAGTTACCTGCCTTCACAACCAGCTTGTCGTTGGTCTTGGCAAAGTCGGACACGACTTTGGCAGCGGCCACGGCATCTTCCGAGATCGAGTAGATCAGCGGACCGGTCAGTTGCGGGGCGAGGTCGGCAAACTTCGTGCCTTCGATGGCGCGACGAGCCAGCGTGTTTTTCAACACGCGCAGGTACACGCCTTGGGCACGCGCTTGTGCGCGCAGTTGCGTCAAGGAACCAACCTGGATGCCACGGTATTCGGCCACGACGATCGTTTGCGCAGATGCAACCTTTGCGGAAACTTCGGCGACGACGGCCTTCTTGTCATTCAGATTGAGACTCAAGATCAACCTCCAAAAATAGTACTCGGCCACTACACAGGCCACTGCCTGCTTGCCTTGCACCGGTTCGAACACGGCGTCCGACGTTTAGGAGTTCACTGCAGCATAGGGCAAAACTGAATATGCTGCCTGAGACTACGAAACTTGCTCGGGTTCACCATCTGCGTTGGGTCCACTGAACTTGCGTTCAGCGCTTTTAACTTCGTCCGGCTTGTTGCTGCCGGCTTCCGCCCAACGGTCTTTGAAGGCCTGCCGCCACCGATTGCTCAACGGCGACAGCCCAAAGAGATGCCCCGCTTCCTCAAGGAAACGGGGACTGTATTGCTTGCTTAGGCAGCCAGGGAAGCCTGGTCCACGCGAACGCCAGCGCCCATGGTGGACGACAGAGCGATCTTGCGCAGGTACACACCCTTGCTGCTGGCCGGCTTGGCCTTGTTCAGGGCATCGATCAGGGCCAGCAGGTTGGCCTTCAGATCGGCGTCGGAGAACGACTTGCGGCCGATGGTGGCGTGGATGATACCGGACTTGTCGGTACGGTATTGCACTTGACCAGCCTTGGCGTTCTTGACGGCAGTAGCCACGTCCGGGGTCACGGTGCCAACCTTCGGGTTCGGCATCAGGCCACGGGGACCCAGGATCTGGCCCAGGGTACCGACGATACGCATGGTGTCGGGCGAAGCGATGACGATGTCGAACGGCATGTCGCCGGCCTTCACGCGCTCTGCCAGGTCTTCCATGCCGACCACGTCAGCGCCAGCTGCCTTGGCAGCTTCAGCCTTGTCGCCGGAGGCGAACACGGCCACGCGAACGGTCTTGCCGGTACCGGCAGGCAGCACCACCGAACCACGGACCACTTGGTCCGACTTCTTCGCGTCCACGCCCAGCTGGACGGACACGTCGATCGATTCGTTGAACTTGGCGGTTGCAAATTCCTTGATCAGGGAAACGGCGTTGTCGAACGGATAGGCCTTGGTACGATCGACCTTTTCCTTCATTGCCTTGACGCGCTTGGATACCTTAGCCATTACAGACCCTCCACCGTGATGCCCATCGAACGTGCGGAACCAGCGATGGTACGCACGGCAGCTTCCAGATCAGCAGCGGTCAGGTCCGGCTTCTTCTGGGTTGCGATCTCTTCCGCTTGCTTGCGGGTGATCTTGCCGACCTTGTCGGTATGCGGCTTGGAGGAACCCTTCTGGATACCAGCAGCTTTCTTGATCAGGATGGTCGCCGGCGGGGTCTTCATCACGAAGGTGAAGGACTTGTCCGCGAAGGCGGTGATCACGACCGGAATCGGCAGACCGGGTTCGACACCTTGGGTCTGGGCATTGAAGGCCTTGCAGAACTCCATGATGTTCAGACCGCGCTGACCCAGGGCCGGGCCGATCGGGGGGGACGGGTTCGCTTTACCAGCTGGCACTTGCAGCTTGATAAAACCAATAATCTTCTTTGCCATGACGGCTCCTTATTGATTGAGTTGTAGCGCCGTTTCATCGGCCTTGCGGCGTCTTACTCGGGCTCCTCGGAATGCTGAATTGGCGGACGATGACTTGTCCGGTACGCTCCAGCGGGCGTTGAAAACTTGACAGGGAAAGGCGGGATTCCGGAAGGCGGGATCAGACTTTTTCCAGTTGGCCGAATTCGAGTTCGACCGGGGTGGCGCGACCGAAGATGGTGACCGAGACGCGCACGCGCGATTTCTCGTAGTTCACTTCCTCGACGTTGCCGTTGAAGTCGGTGAACGGACCTTCCTTGATGCGGACCATTTCGCCCACTTCGTAGAGCACCTTTGGACGGGGCTTCTCGACGCCTTCCTGCATCTGGCGGAGCAGCGAGTCCACTTCACGCTGCGGCAGCGGGGTTGGACGATTCGACTTGCCACCGATGAAACCGGTCACTTTGGCGGTATTCTTCACCAGGTGCCAGGTTTCGTCCGTCATTTCCATCTCGACCAGGACGTAGCCCGGGAAGAAACGACGTTCTGTCACGGACTTGTGACCATTCTTCATATCCACGACTTCTTCAGTCGGCACCAGGATCTGGCCGAACTGGTCTTGCATGCCGGCGCGGTTGATGCGCTCGGTCAGCGCGCGTTGCACGCTCTTTTCCATGCCGGAATACGCATGCACCACGTACCAGCGCTTGTTTCCGGCGCTTGAAACGCTTTGCGCACCAATCGGTGCGCTGTCTTGCGTGCTATCGCTCATGTTATTTCCAGCCCAAAATTACGTCGTACAACAGGAACTCGAGCAACTTGTCCGTACCCCACAGGAAGATGGCCATGATCAGCACGAAGGCGAACACCACCCCGGTGATCTGCATGGCTTCCTTGCGGGTTGGCCAGACGACTTTCTTGGTTTCGCGCACGGATTCCTTGGCGAAACCGACGAAGCCGCGGCCTTGTGCAGAGGTCCAGGCAAACGCCACTGCCACCAGCAGACCGGCGACCAGGGCGGCAGCGCGCACCGGAGTCGACTGATCAGACAACACAAAAAAACCGACCACGCCCGCAACCACAGCCACGATCGCCAATGCGATCTTGATCTTGTCGTTGGAGGTGTTGACGGTTTGAACTGGCTGGCTAGACATATTTACTTTCAGTACCCTGCACCAGATTCGGTGGCAGGGGCGGAGGGCATCGAACCCCCAACCTTCGGTTTTGGAGACCGACGCTCTGCCAATTGAGCTACGCCCCTACAAAAACTCGCGATTGAGACACGAATGCCGCGATACGTTACGCACCGCGGCAATGTGTTTTACAGCTTGATCTTAGTCGAAGATCTTGGCAACCACGCCGGCGCCGACGGTACGACCGCCTTCGCGGATAGCGAAGCGCAGACCTTCTTCCATGGCGATCGGGTTGATCAGTTGCACGGTGATCGACACGTTGTCGC
>NZ_JBMDJS010000031.1:0-16888 GCF_057809315.1 Herbaspirillum sp. FG34
ACCAGGATGCAGCCGTCTGTGTCCTCGGCCTTGTTGCCTGGATGGATGCGGATGCCTTCGAAGCCCGGCACGTTCAGCAGCAGCGGCAGCACGCGCTTGAACCGTGGCGACTGCGTGAGCAGCACCTGATAGGTGCCGGCCGGGATAGCCGTCTGGCCGTAGACCTTTACGCCACGGGCGCGCACGATGTCTTCCAGCGTGTAGCACTCGAAAACGCCATCGATGAAGAGCTTGCCCGCCGTGCTCTTCTTGGTGCTGGGCTCACGCTGCAGGAGGAGTTTCATTGTCCTGTCCTTTCTCAGCCGGCTCCGGCTGCTTGAGGTAGGCGGCACCGCAGATGCACACCAGGATGAGGCCCGCCACCGCCTGGGCCACCCAGATGGGCAAGGTGCTGCCCAGGCCGGCCGAGGTGAGTGCGGCCCAGCCGGCCATGACAGCGGCACCGATCTTGGCCAGGCGCACGCTCCACCGGCGATGGATGAGACCCTTGTCGTCTACCAGTCGAATCTTCATTTGATCCACTTCCCCAGGCTCTGCGGCGGCTGAATCCGCACGGCCTTCTCCAGATTCTCGATCCGGATATCCTGCCGAGCATCGTTGAGCCTGACCTCGGATACGGCGGTGAGCTGGGCGGCCTTGAACGCCTCATCACGCTGATCACGCGCTACCATCTGGGCCTTCATCTCGCGCTGCGTCTCCAGTAGCGCATTGATGGTGCTGGCCTGCTGGGATGCCATCCAGACCAAGGTAACCAGGCCACCCACTATCGTGACGCCCAGTGGCGCCAGCCAGGCCAGTGCCAGCTTCGTGTCGATGACTTTGGTATCGCTCATTCGCCGCCTTCCGCCGGCGCGACCCAGTAGCCGCCGTCAGCATCGTGGCCATCGAATTGCCAGTCGTCATAGGTCGGGCGGTCAGGATTGGGCGACCAGGTGTAGGTGGCTTCCGGGCGGCGCGGTACCGACATATCCTTCCAATGGGCCTGATCGCCTTCGTAATACAGGCCGCGCGGTGGAAATTCCAGTGCGCCATACGCGATGAAATAGCCGGACATATGCTTTCCTCCCCTTATTTCTGAATGCCCCAGCGGCGTTTGGCGCGGATGCGGTAACTCCAGCTGGATTGCGTGAATCCGCTGTAGCCGGTGGTGGTCTTGTTCTGGGTGCTTAAGCCGCCAGAAGATCCGACTGCAAATCCCATCTGCGAGCGACTTGCCCATATCGCAGTGGGTGCTGCGTTCGTCTGGCCCAGGTGTCGCACGACGTTGCCAACGGCGTATCCGATATCAGCGGTGGTGCAAAGCGCCTCCAGGACGGCATCAATATCTGCGGTGCCGAGGTAGTTCGTGCGCAGGACTGGCGTCGCCGCAGAGGGAAGTGTCGCGGTCCAGGGCTGGATATCTTCGCCGTTGTATGCACGCACGCGGATGCCAGTGACTGCACTGCCGCTGGTATCGACCTCGGCCACGATCAGGCGATTGACCTGGCTCGCCGTGGTGCCGTTGCCCAGGTACATCTTCATGCCGACGGTATCGAAGGTATGCTGGTTGTTCGTCACCGGAATGACGCCGCCCGGTTGGTCGACATCAGCCACCGCGACAAAGCCCGCCGTGCGTGCGACGGTATCCACCCAGATGTAATTTGTGGAACTTGCTGCGAGGTTCGGCACAGGGATATCGGCAGAGGCGAGCCAGTTCAGGTTTTCTGGCGAGCCGTCCGACCGGTTGCCATTCGCCACTGAGAACAGCGTGGCCGCCGTACCGCACTTGAGCGTCACGCCGGTGGCAAGCGTATTGCCGATCTGGCTCTGTGGAATCAGATCGGGCTGCGCAGGCTGGCCGGATACGGGCGTGGTCATCGGACCATACTGCACGGCCTGGCGCACCTTGATCGCTATGCGGGGAACGGCATCAGCCAGCGCGTCGGCAACAAATTCCGTGTTGGCCGCTTTGTCGCTCGCATCGCCCAGCGAGACATTCGGCAGCAGGGGCGATTGGCCGAAGGTCTTCGTGCCAGTGATGGTCTCGGTCCCAGCGATGTGCACGATGTTGGCAGGATCGACAGATGCGGCAGAAGCTGCGGCTGCATCGGCTGCCGCCTGGGCTTCGATGACATTCTGTGCATCGGTGGTGCTGGTAGTCAGATTGCCGTCGGCGTCAAAGCCAATGAGTGTATTGGCGCGCTGTGCCGGAGACATTTCCAGAGTCTGATCGCCGGTGGTATCGAATGGCAGCTTGATAGACGACTTGATGGATTGCTCCATCTGCTGCAGCGCCAGCCAGGGCCGGTCGAAATCCTTGTTCACGACATCAGCAGGGAATTCCCCGTTTTGCTGATAGTCCGTGCTGCGGTCGAATACGATATTCGAGCGCAAGAGAACCTTTTCACCGCCGACCATGGCGGAAGTGAAGGCGACATCACCGCCATCATCGTCGCCAATGCCCGAAATCGAATAATCGATACCAAGCGTCTTGGGCACACCATCCACGCTGACCAGAAGATCGCCATCACGCAGCACCTTGAATTGATAGGCGAACAGCGTGGCGCCAGGCGCTGCAGTGTAGGTGTTGAAGGGAGTTTGAATGCTGACAGTCACGGCGGCCTCATGGTCTGGCGCGCCGCTGCCGGCGCTCAGGGTTCGAGCGTCACCTCATAGACGCCCGTGGATTGGCGCCAATCTTCACGCCTATCCGGGGTCGGTTTCCCGACTAATTTATTAATTCGCACCGGGGCCTGCTCCACTGCGCCCGCGCCACTGTCCAGGAAGTCGTCCGGCTGCTCCTTCACCTCTGGCTTCCAATCCTTCATCTGGTCCCACAGCGGGCCGTTGAGGACATCGATATGCGCCCAGAGCACGCCAGACTTCATCGGGCCTTCCAGTGCGCCAAGGATTCGCTCGTTCTTGTTGGTACCCTCTTGGATCTCGGTCACGCCCACGGCAAGCCCTCGCTGCTTCAGGGCTCGCTGCAGCAGTTTCCCGGCGAAGCTGCCCACGCCGTTGGTTTCCACGTAGACATGCAGGATGTTGGCCTTGGCGATGATGTCGCAGGCCTGCAGCACCTGGCCCGATTCGATGACGGTGTTGCGAGAATCGTTGAACACAGCGAAGTCACCAGTTAATTCTTGGCAGACGTGCCAGTAGTGATTGCCCAAGCTGTCGTCGTAGACCACAGAAAATGCGGACGCATCGCTCTTCTTCTTGCCAAGTGACGGGTCCCAGTAGGCTCGTCCGCTGACGATGTGCGTCTTGCCCAGCATCATGCGTACCGCCCGGTTCGCATGCTCCAAGCGCGGCTGCACGTCGTAGGCCTTGATCAGCTCCGGATCGAGGCGGCTCTCGTTGATCGGCTTGGCTTCCAGCATATATTGGCTGTCCCAGTAGTTGATCGTCCGTGTCTTCTTCCGGCGGCGCTCCACGTCGTCCCGGGTGAAACGCTCCGGCCAGGCGCAATGCGCATAGATATCCAGCAGCTTTCCGGGCGGCTTGGTGAAGATGATGTCCAGCCCGTCGACCGAATAATCCTGGTCCTGCACCAGCAGGCGGGCATGCTTATGGATGCCGACGAACACGTAGAGGCCGTCGGCACCAGGCTTGAACGGGAAGCGGTAGCGCAGGCGTGAACCGGTATCCTCGTAGCGGATGGCCGATTCAAATAGGGGAATCTTCAGCGATGCCGCGCCGTTCTCGATCAGCTCGGGATAGATGGAATTGTGCGTGTGCGGCGTGCCGATGTAGGTTTCCTGCCCACCAGGTACCAGAATAAAGGTGGCCTCTTGAATCTTGTCCCGCAGGTTCTCGCGGGCCTCTGCCGTTTTGATGTTCTTCGGCACCTCCACATCGTCATAGTCGATGCTCTTGGCGCGGGCGGAGGTCACGTTCTGATTTACGCCGGTCGCGGTCATGCTAGCGTTTCGGGCGTCTTCCGAGTCTTTCACCCAGAACATCTGGGCTCCAGGCTTGGTCGGCAGCATGCCACCACACAATGGGTGCCGTCGCAGTACATTGATGGTATCGCGCGTCAGCTTCGTGGCCAGCTTGCCATCGGCCGCCCAGATCAGCGATACCCAGGTGCGGTCGCAGTACAGCTGCCATGCCTTGTACACTGCGAAGATGGACGACTTGGCCGCGCCACGGAAGACCTGCAGCACGCGCACAGGATCGTCCGTGAACTCCAGCCAGTGGCAAACCCGGACATGTAGCGTCGGGACCTTCCATTTCATCACCTTGGCCCACAGCAAGAAGAAGGCTAGGAAGCTGATTGGCTTATTGTCCATGTACCTTCTTGCTGGATGTTTTTCTCGCGGTGCTCTGGATCTTCTCCAGCATCCTTTGCGCCTCCTTTTCAGCAGATGCTATCTCGCCTTCGAGACTAGCATCTTCCTTTCCATCGGGGTCGACAACATCATTTCCACCTGATGGCGGCTTGATCACTCCAAGCAGATTTGCAGTCTTCATCATCACGGTCAGGGTGGCTGCCGCATTCTTTTTGCACCAGTACCGATTCCCGCGCGTCTGCTGATCCATGGCCGCCACCTCCATGCCAGCGCCTGGCCACTTGTCGGGATCGGCCTCCTGAATGAAGGCATCCGTCAGTTTCTCGGTGAGCTCCTGCAGTCGCAGGTATTGGTCTTGCCGCATTATCGTCCTCCGATCATCGAAAAGTCAGGCGCACGGTCCGGCGCACCGGTACCAGGCTTCCACCAATAATCCTGCCCCCAGTCCTTTCGCGCGCGCTGCTGCATGCGCGAGAGGTAGCCTGGTGACAGATTCTCTTGCAAGGCATGCAGCCCAGCATGATCCAGCGCAGCCTTTGCGTACCAGAGATTAACGTATGGCATGTGATATCTGGCTAACGTCAGGGCCTCCGCACCAGCGTGCGTCTCCTTGCCGGCCGCTGCCTTGTCGATGTTCCCCTTGATGACTTTCAGGCTCAGGTCTGCGGCCGCACCGATGGTCGGGCCGGCCAGGCCGCTGATGGTCTTGGAGGCGTACTGACCAGCCTCCTCGGTGGAATCGGCCAGCAGGATATCGCCCATGATCGAGAGGACGCCGCCTTGCGCAATGGCCTTTACCCAAAACTTGGCGGTGGTCATGTCAGCAGGATCTTTCCCGGAGACGATCTGCTTGGTCTGGTAGGCAATAGCGCCCAACACGCCGAGCGATGCAAAGAGCGCGCCGGCATAGGCCACCCGGTTGGCGGCAACAGGGGCGCCCTCCAGGCCCTGAGGCGTCTCCATCATGCGCCGCCAGTGGCGCGAGACCATGGCGATGGGGAAGGACTTGAACTGCATGACCGACCTGGCCAGCTCGCCGCGCATCGTCCCACGCTGTTCCCCGCCGCCACTAGACAGCGTGCGGGTGGCCAGATCAGGGTTGAGCACCGCATATTCCGACTCGTCCGTGATCATGCCCAGCACCTTGGCCACCACCTGGTCGGCCTCGGGCGACCCGCTGGCGCGGATTGCCTCGGGCGTCAAGAACTCGGCGCCGCGATGCGTGGAGAGCTGGGCCTGTTGGATCACCGCCCAGTCGGCATCCGTGATGCCCTTGCTGGTCATGCGCCAGCGGTCATACTCGCTCAGCTTGCCCCAGTCCGTTTTGCTCAGCTTCGCCAGGCCGTTCATCATGGTCATGGAGAAGCTGCGGCGCAGGGTATCGGTCCAGGCGTTCATGAGCGAAAGCTTCATGGTGCTGTTGGCGATGCGCCCGGACCAGTTGTTCTTGATGTTGTCACCGCTCCAGCGATTCAGATCCGAAACCATGGTCTCAGCGATGATGCCGTGCATGGTCAGGAAGTCCCGAGTGTCGCTGCTGGCCTGCGCGGCAATGTTCTTCAGGGCATCCCAATAGGAAAGCTTGTTGAAGCCTGTGGTCACGAAGTGCGTGCCCAGGTCGGTGATGCTGGTGAGCACGGCGCCCTGCAACTTGCCGAAGGTCTGGATGTTGCGCAGGTCCTGGCCGATCTGGGCGATGTTGCCATTGTCGGCCATGCCGGTCTTGCCGCTGACCACATCCCAATAGCTCTGCGGTTTCAGGCCGAAAGAGCGCTTGATGCCATTGTCAGCCTTCTCGGCCATGTCGAACTGCAGGCGCATCTGCTGCTCAGGGTTCGGGCCGTAGCGCTCCACCAGCCCGATATCGCGCGACATACCGCCCACGTGCCCGAGCATCGCATCGTACATGCTTCCGCCGCCGTACTGGCTCAGGTAAGTGAGATAAGCATCAGCGTCCCGGAAGTGGATCTGCCGACTTTCTGCACCCGAGTTGGAGCGGGAGCCGGACCCTTTGAATTTCCCCGGCTCAATCTTGTTGATGCCGCCGCTGGCCAGCGTTTCCCAAGCGCGAGACAGCAGCGCGGTGACCTGAGCATCGTTCATCAGACTGCCGTCCTCCAGAACATACTGCCGGCGATCCAGCAGCGGCAGCGTCTTCTGCACCCAATCTGCCTGGGCGGCGGCATCGCCCTTTCCGCGCACGCGGCCTTGGTCATGCGGCTGCGGCAGGTAGCCATAATCCAGCTTGCCGACATCACCGCCGGCGGCGTTGAAGCGCTGGCGCATGCTCTCAATGGCATGCAGCCACGCCCGCGCGCCCTGCTGCGCCAGCTTGTTTCCGGTAGTGCCAGCGGCATTTCCGAAGATCTCGCGGGCCAGGTCACGGCTCATGGTGGGATTCTCGGCATCGAACAGCAACATGAGGCCCTGCCGCCAGATGCCCGCCCCGTCCTTACTGGTCGCGGCTTCCATCAGATCAACCAGCCGGGCCATGTTCTCGCGCTTGATGCCTTCGATATACAGGCTGGTTTGGTCCAGCTCCTGCACCAAGGCACGGCTGCGGCCGGTGGCATACGTGGCCATCAGGTCGCCCACACGCGTCTCCATGGCGGCCGTGCGCAGGATCTGCAGCTGGGCGCGCTGCACCTTGAGCGCAGCGGCGGCTTGGATGTCCTGCATGCCGGCAGCGGCAGCCTCCAGCACGCGCTGGTCGGCTGACTTGGCAGCCCAGCCGCTGGGGTCCTGCCGCGCCAGCCGGCGCATGTTGGCGCTCATGGCGTCGTCGATCTTCTGGATTTCGCTGTCGGTCAGCGCGCGGCCGGCGGCCTGCTGTACTGCTTGTCTGCATTTCGGGTGCATGGTTTCCTCTTATCAAGAATTGCGCAGGAAGCATTCGGCGGCCACCTGGAGCAGGCTGGCGTCCTTGGCCTCGGCGGCGGCCTCTTCCTTGACCTTGGCCAGCGCCTCGGCCAGCGGCAGCGGTGCGTCCATCCCTTCCAGTTGCACCACCATGTCGGGAGAGAGGCGGGCAATCTCGGCAGTCTGGCTGTCGAGCACGGCGACGGCACCGGCTTGGCCGCCAGATGTTCCAGTTTCAGCGGTGGATGTTCCACCTGGAGCCACTTCTGTTGCAGTTTTCGAGGCTGGCGGTGCAGCTTCTGGGGCTTTTGTTGCAGCAGATGCACCAGGCTCGGCGGTGCCAGATTTGGCACCTCTCGCCGGCGGCTCGGCCAGCGCCTGCTGCACGGCCAATGCTCCGCGCTTCGGAGTCGGCGCATCAATGGTTGCCCGCTGCTGGCGCACCTGCGCAATCTGTTGATCGAGCTGCGCAATCTGCTCATTCGCCCGAGCGGCCAGGGCATTGCTGTCAATCTGTTGCTGCAGGGAGTCGATGCGCTGATTGATTTCGACGGCCCGGCCATTGAGTTCCTTGGTGGCCGCGGCCAGAGCCTGCTTGTAGCTTCCGCCCTCGGCCTGTATCTCCTTGGCACGAGCACGCAGCGCAGCGTCGTCAGTGGCCGGAATGGACTGCTGCAGGCTGGTGATTTCGTCGCGCATGGACCGGATGGCGCCGGGCTCGGCCACATTGCCAGCGTCCTCCAGCAGCGTTGCACGTACAGCCTCCATCCTGGTACCGAAGTCATCCAGCATCCGCGCCTGGGCTAGATTGTCCAGGTTCAGGGCATCGCTGACCGCCACCCGCTCGCCCGCGCCCAACTGGTCCGCCGCGCGGCTGAAGGCGGCGAGGTGCTGCTCGGCGCCTGCGATATCGGCCGGATCCTTCAGATTCCAGGAATTGACGGTCTCGCGAATCAAGTTGACGCGTGCGGCGGCCACGGCTTCGGGGTCGGCTGCGGCTGCCCGGCCCGCCTCGGTTCCCTGGTGCTCGGCAATGAACTTGTCCGTGCGCTCCAGATAGGCGCGTGTCTCGGCGGCGGGCGGCGCCTTCCCGACCTGCACAGCCTTGCCCGCCAAGGTGCCGCCGTTATAGTGCGCCAGCGCGGCCCGCCAGTCGCCACCGTACTGCTTGCCCAGGTCGGCCAGATAGGCGGCGCCGGCATCAATCGAGGCTACCGGGTCGCGCACGTTACCCTTGCCGTACTGCTGCCAGGTGGCATCCATGAACTGCATGATGCCCTTGGCTCCCACCGGCGAGGTGGCGGCGCTGCTGCTGGAGCGCTCACCTGCATTCTTCGCCGCGAGCAGCACCTCGGGCGGCACGCCTGTACGCTGGGCAGCGGTCACGGCATAGGCATCCAGTCGAGCATCGTCATAGCGCAGGGCCTGGCGCTCGTTCATGCCCATCTGCACCAGCTCGCGGGAAGCGGCTGCATCCATCGGCGCGGCCACCGGGCGGGCATTGCGCATGCCGCGCGAGGCATAGGCACCGAAGCCTGCAGGGATCAGAGTAGCGACGGCCAGGCCTACCGGATCGAACGGGTCATACTGCTCCGCGATCTTGTCATACCCGGCGTTCTGGAGGATGGCACGGCTGGCCGCCTGCTGGGCGATGAATGTACCCGGACCACCGGCCGCCACCAGGCCTACCGTCTGGCCGATAGTCTTTCCGGCCACCGGCAGAGCAGTAGCAGCTGCCGCCGCGCCGCCGGCAGCAATGGCCGCCTTCGTCCGCGTTTCGAAGTCCACGCCCTGCTCCTGCAGGCGCTGGGCCTCCACGAATGCCTCATCGGTACCGGTGAAGACTGCACCCGGGATCGGAGTGCCCAGCACTGAATAGGCCACTGCCTTGACGCCGAAGCGGCCCAAGCCAAAGAGGATGTTCTCTGCTGCATTACTGGTGGTGGGATCAGGCATCATGGTGCGCGCGGTCGCCCGCAGACCAGTGTCGGTCTGGCTGGTGAAGGCAGCGCCGGACTGAACATCCTCGCGGGCCTTCTGCCCCTCCGCGCCCGCAACACGCTGCTGCATGTCGCTGTCGAAGAGCATGGCCGGATCGGCCTGCACGCCATAGCCAGCCTGTACAGCACCGAAGGCGCCAAGCATATCGGAGCCGAAGGCGGCAGACTCGGTGGCACCAGTGGCCACACCCTTGGGCAGCGCCTTGGTGGTATTCCACAGGCTCAGGCCAAAGGACGGGCGCGCTGGCGGCTCTGCAACCGGGCGCGCCACGCGATCATCCAGCACCTTGTCTGTGCCGTCTTGGAACATGTTCTCGATCATGGGGCGATCCTGATGGTGATGCGCTGGCCCTGGCTATTGGTGACCAGCGTGCCGCCGGCCTTGACGTTGTATCGGCCCTGGCCAGCGCTGACGAGGGCGGCATTCGGGAGCTGCTTGATGAAGTCGGCAATCTCGATGGGTTGGTGGCCGGCATAGACCTTGTCAGTAGTCTGGGCAGCGATATCGGCTGGCGTGATGGCCTTCAGCCGCTTGTCGAAATCGCCCTCTTCCATGCCACGCGGCAGCGGAACCTTCACCCCGTTGCGCTCCACAATACTGCCTACGGTCAGGCGCAGGGCCCGTGCCGGATCGGAACTACCGCCGCCAGCAACGATGCCAGCATTGATCAGGTATGCAGAGTCGATCACCTGCTGGCGCACCTCCTGATTCGGGAAAGCATCGCCCACCAGATTGGCGATACTGCCGCGCCAACCGGTTTCCTTTGCTGTATCCATCATGATGGCCTTATCCTTGATCGCCCTGTCGCCGCGTAGCAGCAGCTCGCTGCTGTATCTGCCTTCCGTGGTACGGTCGCCCGCCAGCATCATGGCAAGGCCCAGCGTGTTGTCCTTGTCGTGCATCTGCTTGGCCAGGGCGGCCAGGCGGTCGCTGTCAGGGACGATGGTGCCGATGCTGGCCAGCGCACTGGATTGCTGGTCCGGCGGCAGCATGCGGACCACGCGGGCAATCTGCTCGGCCTCCTGTGGCTGAAGTGGCGAGACCTTGCGGCCGGCGGCAATCTCCACCTGGCCGATCTGGCTCATACGCTGGGACAACACCTGCTGCGCGTCCTGGATGCTGTTCATCTGGATGGTCGGCGCATCCTTGATCACGCCGCGTTCCTGGGCGGCCTGCCAGGGATTGTCCGCATAGGCCTTTTCGCTGGCCGACAGGATGCTCTTGAACTGCTCGGTAACCTTCTGGTCTTGCGGCGTCACACCGATGGACGGATCAGACCCTGCTGCGTTCATACGCTCCACCGTGGCGCGCATCTGGGGTAGCGGCAGCGAGGCGAAGCCGGCCACCTTGCTTTGCGACTTCACCAACTCTTGCATCTGGCCGGCCATCTTGGTGCCGGCCGTCGCGGCAGCACCTTCGGCAATAGCCTCTGTGGAGAGATACCGCCCCTTTGTCACCAGATCGAACATGCTGTTGTAGACGTCAACGGCTTGATTCTCGCGCGCATCCTGCTCGCGCTGTGCACGGTCTGCTTCGCGCTGGGTGGCCGCATCTATGCCGTTGAGGTAGCCGTATGCCTTGGTCACCAGGGCGGTGCGCTTGTTGGGGTCAATCACCTCGCCGTCCGGGCCTTGAATCTTGTCCAGCGCAGCCTGCACCAGGGCCTTATCACCCGTCTGCGCAGCGCCTTCCAGCGTGGCGTTGGCGAAGTTGAAAGACGCGCTTTCCTTGAATCCCTGCTTGGCCTTGGCGATCTGAATTGAGTTCCAGCCAGCTTTCGGCCCCATGGTCTCGGCCAGGCTGTCGTACTGATTGATAGCGCTGGGAAGGTCGCGCATGGCCTGGCGCTGCAAGGACTCGCCCGTATCCAGGATCTGCGCGCCGATGTCCGATTCGGTCTTCTTGATGGCCACGCTCTGCAGATTGCGCGTCAAGCTGCCTACGGCGGTCGTGATGTGGGAATCGATCGTTTCCTGCTGGAAGGGATTCAAGCCATCCGTGCGCGCCTTGCGGGCGTCCGCCGCGCGAGCATTGAAGGCGTCGAGCGCGTTCTCCGGCTTGATCACGCCACCAGCCAAGTCGCGTGCGATCGAATCATGGATATCGTGCAAGTCATTATTCAGGTTGGCCAGCGAGGAAACAGCCTGCATGCGCTGCTTCTGCTCATCGACTTGCTGGAAGGTAGCCGCCAGTTGCTGGCCTGCCCGCGCTACATTGGCCAGGCCCTGATTAGCCGCCTGCTGTGGTACAACCTGGGCAGCCTGCTGCGGCTGGGCGATAGCATTGCCGAAATTACCGAGTTGGATTTGCATGCTGCCCCCTTATCCGCCGATGCGCAGAGCGCTGGACGGAGCGGAAATGCCAGTACCGAGGCTGCCAGAAGCGCCGCTCGGATTCGTCGCCCAGCCCTTCCCGATCTGTGCCGCGCTGCTCAGGACAGTGGCCCCGGCGGTGAGATACCCTCCCGTCAGCGCATCACCTGCGGCGCTGCTGTAGGACGCGGCGGTATCGTTGAGCGAGTTGGATCGGCGGCTACCGGTGAGCAATGCGGTCTGCGCATCGTTTTCGGCATTCAGGTCGATGGTGTCATTGATCTTGACGGCAGTGCCCTCGCCAACGGCCACACCCGATCCGGCGAGCTGGGCACGCGCTGCGGATTGCTGCTGGGCAGCCGCCTTGCGGATCTTGTCGGCCTGTGCCACGGTAGCGTCCTTTTCATACGCCGCCTGGTTGGATTGCTGCTGTGCCTGCGCCTGCAGCTGGCGAGACTGCGCCTGGCCGGACTGAATGGCGGAGTATGCACCGACTGCCGCAGTAGCGGCCAGGGCAACAGTGGTTGCGGAAATTCCTCCGGACATAGGTCACTCTCCTGTGATGATGGTGATGGTGAATTCGGGCTCGCGGTGCGACATCAACATGTCGGTGTCGTCGGTGAATTCGGCCTCGGCCTCTTCGACCGTTCTGGCTTGGGTGGGGAAGCACATCACCACGGTGGTGTCGGCGTGCGCGATAAATGCCTGCTTGCGGCCGGCGCTGGCCGGCATGACCGCCGTGCCACGGATACGGACCACATCGCCGGGGCCACGGAAGACCTCCACATCGCCGCTGATGGTAAGCATGGTGGCGATCTTGATAAGCGCGCCGGTCAGTACCACTCCAGCCGGAATAGTGATCATGCGGGTGTAGAGGCCGGCATGCAGGATGTGCACGGTGCGGATTGGAACCTGTGGGAGCGCGAGGGTATGCCGCTCAATCTCTGTCACGGCAGCGATGGCCTGCGGCGACATGGCAGGGATACCGTCCTGGCGGGCGCGGATGTTGTTCATGCCAGCCCCTTGAAGAAGACGTGCGAGGCATCGTGATAGCCCATGCCGGGCAGCACCTGCGCCAACTGACCCCCGTTCGGCGCGCTGACCATGATGCCGACTGCACCAGCGTCCCGCGCCAGGCATTCCGCCGCGCGCAACAGCCGCAGACCTGCGCCAGTACTGCGGTGAACGGCGGCCACGAAGAAGGATTCGCTCACCGCGACGCGGCGGCCGAAGTGCGGCAGAACCGGAGTCAGCACAAGCATGAAGCCCACCAACTCACCGCTTTCCAAGCGCGCAGACAGAGAATGCAGCAGGCCGGCAGTCTCCATGGCCAGGTAGGTATCGAACTGCGGATTGACAGGACCGATACCGTCATTGCCAGATTCAGCCCCGTATTCGGCCAGCAGCGCCGGTAACTCAGGTGCTGCAACAATGTCAGCGATAGCGCAGTGCTTGATCTCAATTCCCAAAATATGCCTCCAGTCCTACCGCGCAGCGGGTGAAGCCGAAGCCCTCGTACAGCTTCGCGACACGTTCATCATCAACACCGGTAGACGCACCGGCATATGCCCAGGATGCGCCCTGCAGGCGCGCCCACTCCTTGAAGCTATTCACCAGGCGCGCGGCGGCCAGGCTGCCGCGATGTTCTGGGAGCATGTAGAAGCTGACTTCTTCGGCCACCAGGTCGGTGGCGCACCAGGCCCTTTGCACCACGGCGGCAATGGCCCCGATGGCCTGGCCGTCACGTTCAGCGATCAGGACTAGCCCCTGCGGCGACTCAATCAGCCCGATGAGCATGGTCTCGACCTGGTGCTCGGAATACTTCAGCCGGCGCCAGCGCGGGCTTTCCGCGTGCATCGCACGGCCCATGGCCAGCAGCACGCCCATGTCTCCGATGGTGGCGGGCCTGATCATGGGTTCACCGTGAATTTGCGGATGATGGACAGGACATGGAACGGCAACGGCTCGGACTGCTCCAGCACGATGGGCGAATCACCGTTGTGCCAGTCCGTAATGCCCACGTAATCCAGTCCGGAATAGACTTGAAGCTCCTGGTCCAGCAACTCCGATCCGAACGCCCGCTGTGTCAGCCTCTGCCCGTTGATCGTGCCGCCTATGCTTTCGTGCAGCAGCACGCTCACCTTGCTGGTGTTCATCTTGTTGGCCTGGGCAGTGCCAGCGCCGGTCTGGATCTCGGGGCGCAGCGGGATGATGCGGGCGGTGTACGGCAGGCCAATCTGGACGGCCTTGGCGCTGCGCGGCAGGGTGATATTGCCGCCGGCCACCGTGAAGGTGCCGGCAAAGGTGCCGTCGGCACGTACATGCACCTGCTTACCCTCCAGGTGGTCCAGGCCGGTCCATTCGGTCTTCCCGGTGGCATCCGTGTCAGTGATTGCGCTATCGGTCAGCAGCGAGTCATCGAAGCGCTCGATGTAGCGATAGTCCACGCCGCCGATGGTGCGCTTGACGCTCACCCATACCTCATCGATGCCCCCGTTGGGGATGCAGGCGACCGATTCGTAGACGCCATCCGTGGACTGCGGAGACCAGGCCGTGACGCCCTCTTCCCGGTCGATGGTCAATACGGCCAGCTTCCCATCAGCGCGCACGCACCACAGGCGGCCGTCAGGCTCTTGCTGGTATGCCATGTCAACGATGCCGGGGCTGGTGATGTGCTCGGCCAGCGTGGTGACGTTGGGCGAAGGGAAGCTGTCCGAGGTGTACGAGTAGGACATCGCCCTGACCTTCTTGCCGGTGCGTGTCACGTAGAACAGTTCCTCGCCCACCTGCAGCGGCTTGACCGAGTTGCAGCCGTAGCGCGTGCGCGGCTTCAGCTGGGGGTTGGTGGGCGTCAGCGGTTTCTCCACGCCACCGGTGGCCGTATATTCGCCGCCATAAGTCAGCATGATGAGCACGCTGACCGACGACATGCGGGTGATCGGGTTGATCTTGCCAGTCGACGGCAGCGTGAACGCATAGGCATCATCATCATCGGTGCCCATGGTGAAATCGAAGAATGCGCCGGTCTTGCTGCCCCACAGTGTTTGCGGGTAGCCGGTGGAGCCGGCCACATTGAGCCGCTGCTCGTAGAACTCACCGGTGCGCGGATAGCCGTCGAATTCATTCCAGGCCGGCCCGAGCAGTTTCCACGCGCCTGGCGGCGCACCCACCGCAGAGTCCAGCTCTTGAATGATCTTGCAGACGATGGCCTGAGCGTTCGTGACGCCATCGATTTCCAACAGACCGCCGTTGATTTCGATGAACTTGCCCACGTCATTGGCCCGGAAGGTGTCCACTGCGGAGGTGACGTTGATGCCGATGCCGACTGGGCTCTTGTCACCTGGAACGATGGTCGTTTGCGGCGAGTCGTCCAGCACCCACTGATTGGCCGCAATGACCGTGCTGCTGAACTCGGACGTGATCTTTATGGTGACCTGCGTGCCAGAGTTCACAGCCGTGATCAGGCCAGCGCCGCCCTCGAAGGTAATGCGTCGGCCAGCATCGCCAGCGATGAATGAGGCGATTGTGGAAGTCGCGGTGCGCCCCGTGCCAATGGTGGTCGCGCTCAGGGTCAGCGTGCCGTTGTAGCGATGGCCCACTTCATCAAATGGCAGCGTGGTGAATGGTGCAGCCCCAATCGACCAGGCGCCGCCCGACAGTCGGCGCAGCGTCTGCGGGTACACCGACTGATGAAACAGCAGCATCGTGTCGGCGCCCTGCGTGAAGTCCATATCCCGCAGCATGTCTTCGCTGTAGGGGGTGACCAGCTCATAAGGAACACCGCCGCTCATCACCTGGCCGCCGCCCTGATTGTAGATCCGCAGATACAGGTGCCCGAACTCCAGAATGTAAGCCTGGGTGGTGCTGAAAACGAATGGCACCAGACGCACGAAGCGGCCCAGCGTTTTTGCCGTGGCCTGGTAGCTGCTGGCATACCGGCGATACGCGCCGCCATGGATCGTGACAAAGCAGTTTTCCAGCGACGCAGCGCCATTCAGGTACCGGGCGATATCGACGCGGCCATAGCAACGAGGGGTAATCTCGCCGGATGTGAAATTGGTCTGATTGAGGTCTACGCGGGGCATTTCGACTCCCTATCAGCTGAAACGGGATTCAACGAAAGAGCCCTCTTCGAATTCCTCGGGCGGATCGTCCTGGCCGTCCACCGCCTTGGCGATCTTCAGCTTCTGTTGCAGCTCCGCATTCATGCTGTCGCGCAGCGTGGTCGAGGCGGTCACCGCGTAGCAGACCCGAGCGGCCATGGCGAACTCCATCAGCTCAACCAGGTTCGTGCTCCAGGTCGCCGGCTGATCGTTGCGGAAGATGTAGACCAGCGGCAGCGCGGCCGCATCGGCCAGCAGTGCGCGGCCCTCCGACCGGAACGGGATCGAGTTGCCCTTCATGCCCACCTGCACGGTGCGCAGCCAGTCACCAGGCAGCGCGAACTGGGCGGAGAAGTCGAAGGCCGGGGTATCCACCATGGGCGACAGCAGCACACGCTTGGTCGCACATTTCCAGGGATGCGCCCGCAAGATAGAGTCGCGCACCGTGGGGAAGAGGTTGCTGCACAGGGTCACGTGGTCCCGGTTCTCGGAGAAGTCGGCAAACGGCTTGGCGCCGAGGCTCAGGAGTGCGTTAGAGCAGATCGAAACAGCAGTAGCCATAGATCACCATGAAAAAAAACCGGGAGCAGATGCCCCCGGTTTGTGGAACCCGCACGGGGCGGGCGATGCGCACGACAAGGAAATCAGTCGTTGACGTACTCGATTTCGAACTTCAGCGCCTGGTTGGCGGCCAGCACTGCACCGGTGACGGTGGCATAGACATCCACCTCTTCCGTGGTGACGTACTCGGCGCCGCTGGCGATCAGGGCGCCAGTATTGGCGTCCTTCTGGCCAGCTGCGTTGGTGTTCACGGAAGCGGCGAGTCCATCCGCATCGATGACGGTGCCGCTGGCAGTCGAGCGGATGCCGATATCGAGGGTCGAGCTGGCAGTACCAGCGGCGCAGCTCACCTTGCTATTCAGGGTGAAGCGGCTGCCCGCCGGGACGCGACCGATGAAAATGGTGTCGTTGATGGCCAGTTGGGCATAGGCCGCCGGCATCTTCGACGCCAGGATGCGCTTGCGGCCGAACGACTCATGCGGCAGCAGCTTGGGGGTGCGGTTCACGATCTTCGCGCCCTGGGTGGTGTTGACTTCAGCCATGGAAGGCTCCTTTCAGATGATCAATGAGGTTGGGCCAGGGCCGATTAGACGAAGTCGAGGGCGACCACGCCGTATTCCCAGACGCGCACGGCACCCACGGAACCGGCTGCCGACAGCTGCAGCGTGTCCTTCTTGTCACCACGGCGCTGGGCACGGCCTTCGAAGAAGCCGGTACCGAAGTGGATCGAGGACTTGCACCATGCCATGGTGCGCAGCACGCCGGCGGTGTTGAGCAC